>DASQNO010000041.1:0-29283 GCA_035644935.1 Sphingomonadaceae bacterium | reverse complement strand
CGTGGGAACCTGGCCTTCCACCCGGCCGCGCACGCCCAGCAGGGCGGCCGCGCACCAGCGGTGATATCGCGCCCAGCGCCGCGTCGTGCTGCGCACGGCGCGCCCATCGAACAGCGCCATGAGTACGCCCAATGTCACGATAAAGAAGCTGCCAACGTAAAAAGCGGCCGCGAACAGGATCGAGCGCGACGTCGTCATCGATCAGTAGCCGAGCAGCACCGCGGCGCGGCGCAGCAGGTACTTGTTGTATTCGGCGAACAGCGTGCGGAAGGAGGCTTCGCTCTCCACCGCGTCCGCCAAGATTTCGATGTCGTCGGGCAGCTGACGCGAAAGCTCGTAGCGGGCGCGCGTCATGTGCCAATCCGTCGTGACGAGGCGCATCGTCTTGAACTTGCGCCGCTGCATCCAGCGGGCGGTTTCGGACGCGTTGGATCGGGTGTCGACCGACTCCTTGCCCAAGTCTACGCAGCACGCGAACAGCCGCCGGGAAGCGGCGTTCTGCGCGGCTAGCTCGTTCGGCTTGACGACGCGGTCGACGCCGGAAACGAGCATGCGCTTGGCCCGGCCACGCTTGAGCAGGTCGAGCCCCCGGGTCATGCGGCCGCTGCCACCGGTCAGAACGACGATCGCATCCGTTTCGCGGTCGTCCGCAGCGTTCGGGATGGCGACCGCGAACGCCGCGAAGCCGAGCGCCCACAACAGCACCACGAACGCCACCGCGCGTCCGATCATCGCCCGGCGCTCACAGCATTTTCCGCAGCGCGCGAAGAACCGTCATGCGCGCCACCAGCATGGCCAGGCCGATGCCCGCCACGGGCAATGCCAGCAGCAGCAGCCAGTCGACCGCGACCAGGCCGGCCGAGCCCAGCAGGTCCGATCCCAGCGCGCCGACCCGGCTGCCGATGCCCGCCAGCACGACGACGCCCGCGATGAACCCGAGCGCACCGCCGAACAGCGCGTCCAGGGCGATGCGTCGCTGGAACAGCCGCGCGACCTGGTAATCGGTCGACCCCATCAAATGCATGACCTCGATCGTACCGCGATGCGTGTCGAGCGCGCCGCGCGCCGCGAGCACGACCGCGGCGCCCGTGGCGGCGGTCATGAGTACCACCAGTGCCAAGGCCAACCACTTGAGGGAGCCCAGGAGATTGGCGAGCGGCCCAAGCCACGTCGCGTTGTCGTCCACGCGCGCGGCCGGCGCGACATCGCGGAGCGTGGCGGCGATCACATCGCGGCGGGCATATGCCGCGGGGTTCAGGTCGACGTCGATCATCACCGGTACGGGCAGGTCGGCCTCGATTGCGCCCGCGCCCAGCACGCGTGTCATTATGGCGTTCATCTCGGCCTCGGACACGCGTTTGACGGCGAGCACGCCCTCCTGCCGCCGCAGCATATCGAGTGCGGCACGCGCCTGCGCTTCGCGGACGTCCCCGTTGGCATCGACGATCTGCACGGTCAGTCGCTCCCCCAATGAGGATTGCAGCCCCTGCGCGCCGCGGCGCAGGCCCAGCCCCCCGGCACCCGCGAGCACCGTGAGGAACATCATGATAGCGATGACCCATGGCATGGGGCCCGCGAACCGACCTTCGGGCAGCAATCGGCGGTCGGCGGCGGACACCGCGAAAGGCAGGTTCACCACTCGAAGCTCACGCCGACATGCCGGTGGACTCGCGCCGCGGCGGGTGGCGGAGCGCGCCCGTGGGATCGGCCAGGTGCCCGCGGTCGAGCCGCATCATCTCGGCGCGGCCGATGCGGGTAAGCAAATGTATGTCGTGGGTGGCGACGATTATCGTCGTGCCCAGCCGGTTCAAGGCGTCGAAAAGGTGCAGGAGGCGCGCCGCCATCTCGGGGTCGACATTGCCCGTCGGCTCGTCCGCGACGAGCATGTCGGGGCGGCCGATCACCGCGCGCGCAATAGCGACGCGCTGCTGTTCACCGCCCGAGAGCGTCGCGGGCCGTGCCGATGCGCGGTCCGACAGGCCCACCCAGGCGAGCATCTCGCGTACCGGTTGTTCCAAGTCGCGATCCTCGACGCCCGCTACGCGCAACGGCAGCGCGACGTTGTCGAACGCGGACAGGTGGCGGACGAGCCGGAAGTCCTGGAACACGACACCGATCCGGCGGCGAAAGCCCGGCAGGCGCTCGCGCGGCATGGACACGAGGTCTTCGCCGAACAGCCGGATCAACCCGCGGCTGGGCCGCTGGTTAAGGTATAGGAGCTTCAGAAGCGACGTCTTGCCCGCGCCCGACGGGCCAGTGAGGAAGTAGAAGCCGCCTCTGCGAAGCGTGAACGAGATGTCCGACAGCGTCTCGGCGCCCGTGCCGTACCGGAGGCCAACATTATCGAACTGCACGATGCTCTTGATCGCGCCTCTCCCTCAGCCGTTCCGTGCCCGCAAGCTACGCAGATGGCACGGGCGCGGATGCGGGTAAAGCGGAGCCGGCGCCCTAAGCGCGCTTGCCACGCGCGTCCCAGACTTGCACAAGCGGGACAATATCCGACGAGGACGGCCGGCCTTTCATGATCCTGTCCTGCCCTGCCTGCGCCACGTCGTACAGCGTTCCGGACACCGCCATCGGGCTGAACGGACGACAGGTTCGCTGCGCCGCGTGCAAGACGAGCTGGTTCCAGGGATCGGCGGCGTCGCGGCGAACCGCCGCGATGCAGCGGCCGCCGCAAGGCACGCGCCAGCCTCGATCCGGCGCACCGCTTCCCTCTCCTCCCCCGTCTCCTTTTGGACGGCGTCAGAGCGATCTGGGCGGCTTGCCGGGCGGCCGGCGCGGCGGCTTCAACCCCTTCACGCACACGGCGTTCGGCGGGCGCCGCAATCCTGCGCGCATGCAAACCGCAGCAGCCGCGGGCTTCGCGTTCCTGATGCTGACGGCGGTGGCGGCCATCACCCTGCTTGGACCGCCCAAAGGCGACGAACTGCTGGCGGCGGGGGCGAGCCCGATCGAGATTCAGGTGCAAAGGCCGGACAAGCGCCAGCTGCCGGACGGCAACCAGATGATGGATGTCACGGGCTTGCTGATCAATCCCACGGCCCGCACGCAGGTCGTACCATCCATCCGCGCCGAACTGCTGGGGGCGGACCGCAGCGTCCGGTACAGCTGGACCATCGCGCCGCCGATCCGGACGCTGGCGCCCGGCGGCCGCGTGACGTTCTACAGTCTGGGGATCGACGTTCCGCCGGGCGAGAACAACCTGCGGGTGACATTGAACGGCGACGCGTCGTAGGAGCTTCTCCGACCTAGAAAGGGAGACGCGGATGCGCATCGGCATATTGACGGGCGGCGGCGACGTGCCCGGGCTCAACCCGTGCATCCGCGCGCTGACGCTGAGCGCGATCGACCTCGGCTGGGACGTCGTGGGATTCCGCCGCGGCTGGCTGGGCGTACTGGCGATCGACCCCGACGATCCGGCGAGCGTCGCGGCGAACAGTATCGCGCTGACCCGGGAACGCGTGCGCGGCATCGACCGCATGGGCGGCACCATGCTCCACACCTCGCGCGCCGACCCGCGCACGGCTGCAGGCGGCGACCGGACCGAGGACGTGCTGCGCATTCTGGACCGTCTTGGCGTCGATGCTATGGTGACGCTGGGAGGCGACGGCACGCTTCGCTTCTCCGCGCACCTGTCGGCTGCGGGAGTTCAGGTCATTTCTATCCCCAAGACGATGGACAACGACGTCTTCGGAACCGACTATTGCATCGGCTTCTCGACCGCCGTCAGCCGGTCGGTCGAGGCCATTAACGCTCTGCGCACGACGGTGGAAAGTCACGAGCGGTTCGGCGTCGTCGAGCTGTTCGGGCGGCGCAGCGGTGAGACGGCGCTGCTCGCCGGGTTCCTGGCGCAGGTGGACCGCACGGTGATCTCGGAAGTGCCAGCGGAACTGGACCGGCTCATCCCGCTACTGCAGCGCGACAAGGCTACGAACCCGGCCGCTTACGCGATGTGCGTCATATCCGAAGGCGCAAGCCTTGGCGAACCCGGCGAAAGCGACCTCAGCAAGCCGGCCAGTCAGCGCGACGAGCAGGGGATTGGCCAGCGGCTGGCGCGCGAGATCGAAGCGCGCACCGGCGACGGTACGGTGATGCAGGAACTCGCCTATCTGATGCGCGCCGGCGAGCCGGATGCGATGGACCGGCTAGCGGGCCTGGCGTTCGGGGCGTTGGCGATCCAGTTGCTGGCCGCCGGCACGCATGGCCGCATGCTGGCGCTGCTCAACGGCAATTACGGGCATGTCGCAATCGATACCCTGCTGGGCGGCACCAAGCGCGTCGACGTAGACCGCTTCTACGACCCGGCCGCGTATCGCGCCCGGCTGCAGGCGGTGAACGGCATGCCGATGTTCCTCTACTGACGCGACGTCGCCACCGGCATTGCGCGGCGGGGAGCGGCTTGCTAGAGGCTCGCGCCTACCAGCGCCCCTTCCGAGGGGCAGCTTCTCTCGATGTGCGGTCGTGGCGGAACTGGTAGACGCGCAGCGTTGAGGTCGCTGTGGCCGAAAGGCCGTGGAAGTTCGAGTCTTCTCGACCGCACCACCTAGTAAACGGGAGCTTCGTCGCAGAGCGGCGAAGCGTCAGCGCACGCTCAACAGGTCGTGAATCCTCCTGGCTAGGTCCGCGTGCCGGAACGGTTTGGCGAGCCGCGCGAGTTCCCAGCCTGGGCCCTGGTCGATGTTGGAATAGCCTGTGATCAGCAGAATGGGCAGATTAGGCTTCACCTTGCGCGCCTCCGTCGCCAATTGCGCGCCGTTCATCTGGGGCATCAAGTAATCGGTCACGAGTATATCGATGTTCGCGCCATTGCGAAGTTCCCTCAGGGCTTCCGCCGGGGATGCCGCCGGAACGACCGTGTAGCCAAGCTCGATCAGCAGCTGCGTCGTGCCTTCGCGAACCAGATCCTCATCGTCGACGAGCAGGACCGTGCCGGTGCCCGCCGCCTTGGCGACTTCGCCGCACGTGACGGTGTCGAACGCCGCGGCGATTTCGCTTTCGGGCAAGCGAAGCTCGACGCGCGTTCCGACGCCCACTTCGCTGGCGAGCGTGAATCGGCCTCCCGACTGCGCGACCAGGCCATGGACCATCGAGAGGCCAAGGCCAGTGCCCTTCCCGGGCTCCTTGGTGGAAAAGAACGGCTCCACCGCGCGCTGCATCGTCGCCTCGTCCATGCCCGAACCCGTGTCCGCGACGGTAACCACGACGAAGCTTGGCCCGGACGCGCTTCGTTCCGCAGACAAGGCGATCGTCAGGCGGCCGCCGTCCGGCATCGCGTCGCGCGCGTTAATAGCGAGGTTCAAGATCGCCAGCTCAAGCTGGTTGGGGTCGATCAAGGCGGGCGGCACGCCGTCGTCGATCGAGACGCGGACCTCGACCGATGGGCCGATCGTCCGCGCTATGAGGTCGTGGATGCCGTGGATCAGCGCGCCGACGTCGACCGCCCGGGGCTGCAGGTCCTGCCGCCGTGCGAACGCCAGGAGACGCTGGACCAAGGTTGCCGCGCGGCTCGCCGCTTGCAGCGCCGAATCGATAAAGCGTTCGGCCTTCGCGTCGCCGGGCACCCGCAGGCGCAGCAGTTCGAGATTGCCGATCACGGGGGTTAGCAGGTTGTTGAAGTCGTGGGCGATGCCGCCGGTCAGCTGACCGATTGACTCGAGCTTCTGCGCCTCGTGCAATTGCGCCAGTGCGATCTCGCGCTCGCGGGTCCTCTCGTCCACGCGGATCTCGAGTTCGTCGGCCAGCCGCCGCAGCGCGTCTTCGGCCTGGCGCTGGTGGGAAATGTCGGTGTTGGTGCCGACCCAGCGTTCGATCGTCCCGGCCTCGTCACGAATCGGTTGGATGCGCGTCAGAAACGGGTGGAAGGCGCCGTCCGCACTCTTCAGGGGGAAAACCATCTCAAAGGGCGTGCCGGCGGAGATTGCCGCCTGCCAGCGGGCGGTGACGTCGGGCAACACGTCGGGATCGTGCACCGACTGCCAGCCCCACCCTTCCATGTCGGCGGGCGTTCGGCCGGTGTAATCGTACCACTGCTGATTGTACCAGAAGATGTGCCCGTCCGGCCACGCGCTCCAGCACAAGGTGGGTATCGAGTTGGCAAGACTGCGAAACTGCTGTTCGCTCTCCCGCAACATCTCCAGCCGGTGGCGCGCCTCGTACTGCCGACGGCGGCCGCGCAGCGCCGCTTCGACCAAGCTGACCAGCGTCGTGGGGTGGAACGGCCGCTCGACAAAGGTGACGTTGCCAAGCGTGCGCAGGTTGCGCGCCGCCATCGGGTTGCGTTCCAGCCCGCCGCCGCGGTGCGTGAGCAGGACGAAGGGGAAATCGGACCATTCGGGCTGCGCCTCGATCCAGGCGGAGATTTCCCGTAGATCGGCGTGGACGAGCGATTCTTCGGTGATCACCGCAAGCCCCGCGCCGGCGTCCAACTCGCGCCGCAGGTCCACCAGGTCGCGGCACGCGGTCGAGGCAATTCCCGCTTCGGCCAGCATGCGCGACGCGACTTCGGTGTCCCGCCCGCGGGGCGCCAGCAACAGCGCGCGTTCCGATACGTCCGTCACGCCATCGCCGTTGTCAGCCAAGCTGATCGTCCATCAACGGGTTGGTGCCGCCGCCGAGATAAACGGGAATCCCCTTCAGAACGCCCTGGAAATCGGCCAGCGGCTGTCCAAGGCTGATGCCCCTCTCGCTGATGCGGTATTCGCGTATCGTATTCTCGTGATTGCCGGTGCGCTTTTTTATAACGGAGATCGCGCGCAGCACATGTCCCCGCGCCTCGAAGTATCGCAGCAGAATGACGCTGTCGGCAAGATAGGTGACGTCGACGGGGCTCTTCATGTCGCCGACCAAGCCGTGCTGGGCGACAGTGAGGAAGGTCGTCGCGCCCTGACGATTTAGATATTGAAGAAGTTCGTGCATGTGCAGGATCAGGGCCTGCTCCTCCGGCATCGACGCCTGGTACCCGTTGAGGCTGTCGATGATCACCGTTCGTACGCCGTGTTTCTCAACATGCGTCCGGACCATCTGCGAGAACTGCCCGGGGCTAAGTTCGGCCGCATCGACCTGCAGCACGTACAGAAGTTCTCGGTCGATGAGGTCCTGCAGGTCGATGCCAAGGCCCCGAGCGCGCTGAAACAGCAGCCCGCGTTCCTCGTCGAAGATGAAGAGCGCGGACCGTTCGCCGCGCTTGGCGGCGGCGACGGCGAAGGTGAGCGTCAGCAGCGACTTGCCGGTGCCGGCGGGCCCCAGGATGAGGGTGCTCGACCCTCGCTCGAGGCCGCCGCCGAGCAGCAGATCCAGCTCGGCGGAGGCGCTCTTGACGACGTCGCGCTCGAACGGAATGCGATGTTCCGCGGAGACCAGCCTGGGGAAGGCACGGACGCCGCCTTGTTCGATAACGAAGTCGTGATAGCCGCCGCGATAGGATCGTCCGCGAAACTTGATGATGCGCAATCGCCGGCGTTCCGGGCCGTAATTGGGGGCAAGCTCCTCCAGTCGGATAACGCCGTGCGCGACCGAGTGCACGGTCTTGTCCAGCGCTTCGGTGGTGAGGTCGTCGAGCATCAGCACCGTTGCGCCGCGGCGCGAGAAATAATGCTTCAGCGACAGGATCTGCCGGCGGTAGCGCAGCGAACTTTGCGCAAGCAGACGGATTTCGGACAGGCTGTCGATGACGACTCGCGTCGGGTTGAGCCGCTCGAAGGCCTCGAAGATATTGCGCGTCGTCTCGCCGAGTTCGAGATCGGAGGAATAGAGCAGGCTCTGCTGCTGATCAGCGTCGAGCAGCGTCTCGGGAGGCACGAGTTCGAAGATCTCAAACCGGTCGGCGATGTCGTGCCCGTGCGACGCGGCGCTTTCGCGCAGCTCCTCTTCAGTCTCTGCCAGCGTGATGTAGAGCCCGCGCTCACCAGCGTCCGCGCCCGTCAGCAGAAAACGTACGGCGGTGGTGGTCTTGCCCGTGCCGGGACTGCCTTCGAGAAGGTACAATCGACCGGGCGCGAAGCCGCCGCACATGATGTCGTCCAACCCCGGCACCCCGGTCATCGCCATCGTCTTGCCTGAACCCGCCGTCATGTTGCCCTTTCTGCCTTCGCGATCGATGGTGCCCACCCCTCTCCGCCCGAGACCAGGCGGGAAAGACCAGTGCCCGTGCGGTGCTCGATTGACCGCCGATCCTGAGCGAGCGCCGGCGCCGCCGCCTTCGACCGGGGCTACTAACTCGCGTTCACGGGGGAAGTTCATGCACAGCGGCGGCTCGTCGGCGGTGCTCTACCGCCGCATACGGTCGGGCGATGTCGCGATCGAGGTAACAATCGTCGATAATGAAACGTAAAGCCGAGCAGGGGTACGAAGGCGCAGGACGACCGTGCCGCTTGTCGGCGCGCCGGGGCTGATCTAGGTTGAGCTTGTAGACGATGGCCAGCAGCGCACCGCCCTCCGCATCGAAGCGCTCGTTCGGCCGTATCCTCTGGCGGCTGACGAAGATCGGCTTCTACCTTGCCGTGCTCGGCCTGATCGCGCTGGTGATCGCCGTTTACGTCGCACGCGCGTCGCTTCCCAGTTTCGAGGAGATGAAGGAGTCTCCCAACGGCCAGATGATCCGCGTGCGCGCCGCGGATGGCACGGTGCTGGTGTCGCTGGGGCCCAGCTTCGGCGAATGGCTCCAGTCGGCAGAGATTCCGCCGATCATGAAAAAGGCGATGCTCAGCGTCGAAGACAAGCGCTTCCGCAGCCATCCCGGCGTCGATCCGATCGGCTTTGCGCGCGCGGTCAAGGTCCGGTGGGACACCGGCGAATGGCGGCAAGGCGGATCGACGATCACGCAGCAGCTGGCGCGCAACATCTTCCTTACCAACAGCAAGACGTTCGATCGCAAGCTGCGCGAGGCGCTGCTGGCGCTGGCGCTCGAGCGCAAGTTCAGCAAAGACCAAATTCTCGAACTCTACCTAAACCGCGTCTATTTCGGCGGCGGCGCTTATGGGATCGACGCGGCGAGCCGCAAGTTCTTCGGGCACAGCGCCGACGATCTGGGCTTGTCGGAAGCCGCGATCATCGCGGGGCTGGTCAAGGCTCCTTCCAACTACTCGCCGACGGCCGATGCCGAGGCCGCGCGCGACCGTGCGGGCGTGGTCATCAGGCTTATGCGGGAGAACGGCGACATTTCAGCGGCGGAAGCTGCGAGCGCCGACCCGGCCGAAATCCGTCTCGTCCCACCGCCCAAGCAGAACAGCATCCGCTACTTCACCGACTGGGCGCTGCCGCAGCTCGACACGCTGATCGAGGAAACGCAGGCGCCGCTGGACGTATGGACCACACTGGACGTGCCCATGCAGGCCGCCGCGACGCAATCGATCCTGGCCAACACGCCGCAGGGCGCGCAGGGCGCGCTGGTGGCGCTGGACGCCGACGGGGCGGTGCGGGCGATGGTCGGCGGGCGGGACTACGTCGACAGTCTCTACAACCGCGCTACGCAGGCACAGCGTCAGCCGGGGTCGGCCTTCAAATTGTTCGTCTACCTCGCGGCGTTGGAGGCGGACTACAAGCCGGAGGATACGGTGGTCGACGCCCCCGTGACCATCGCCGGCTGGACGCCGCGCAACAGCACGCGGGGTCACTCAGGGTCGATCACGCTGCGCGAGGCCTTCGCGCGGTCGGTCAACACCGTGGCGGCCAAGCTCGGCGACGAGGTCGGGTTCGACACGGTCGCGGACATGGCGCAGCGCTTCGGCATCACGACACCCATAAACACCCGGCCGTCGATGGTGCTGGGCTCTTCGGACGTCCGGCTGATCGACATGACGCGCGCGTTCGCCGCCGTGTCGCAGCAGGGAACCGCCGTGGTGCCCTACGCGATCACCAAGGTCGCGCGCAGCGGCGGCGGCACGGGCACGGGCCAGGTCATCTACCAGCATGAGCGGACGGAACCCCGCGTGCTGGTCGCGCCCTGGGTGGCGGCGCAGATGACGGACCTGCTGCAATCGGCGGTGCTGACGGGCACGGGGCGCGCGGCGCAAATCGGACGGCCGGTGGCGGGCAAGACGGGCACCACGAGTTCGAACAAGGACGGCTGGTTCCTGGGCTTTTCCAGCGGCATCACGACCGGCGTCTGGATGGGGCGCGACAATGCCAAGCCCGTGCCCGGCCTGCAGGGCGGCACCGCGCCGGCCCAGGCGTTCCACGACTTCATGGTCAAGGCCGTGGCGCGCCGACCGGTGGTGCCGTTCACGACAAAGGTGACGCTGCCCGACTGGCAGTTGGAGCCGGAGGAGGAGACGCTGTACGGCGCCACCGAGGGCGGAATGCTGGTCGACGAGAACGGAAACCCCATCTACCCGGACGGCGGCGCGCCGGCCTATGGCGAACCGCCGCAGACCACGGTGGTCACGCAAACCGCGCCTGTGGGGGACGTCGATCAGCAGTGGCTCGACGGCGTGCTCGGCCGCGATGCCAACCGCCCCCGACCCGCACCCGAACGCGGCGTTCCCCTGCCCCCGCAACGCGAGCGCCAGCCGTTACCCGACGTGGCGCCCCCGCCCGAAGAGGTGAAGTTCCGCCCCGTGCCGTCGTAACCAGGCGGCAGCGGGCGCCGGATCCTCGCCCAGAACGCGGGCATAAGCGGCGTAGAAGGCGGGGCTGTGATCCATGTGCAGCCGGTGCGCGACCTCGTGCGCAGCCACCGAACGGCGTACGAAGGTGGGCGCCAGCGCCAGCCGCCAGCTGTAGGCGATCGCCGCGCCCGACGAACAACTGCCCCAGCGCCGCCGCGGGTCGCCCACGGACACGCGGGATATCGTCACGCCCGCGCGCGCCGCGAAGTGGGCGGTATCGGCGCTGAGCAGGGCAAGCGCCTCGCGCTTCAGCCAGGCTTCTACGCGCGCCGCGAGGCGATCGGCGGGGCAGGCGCACAGCAGCACATCGCCATCCCGCACGATCCCGCGTCTGCCGTCGGGAATGTGTTGGATCGTCACCGGCGCGTCGTCGATCGGCAAAACCGCGCATTGAGCGAACGGACGGGCAGCGGGCGCATCGGCCAGCAAGGCCTCGACCCAGGGACGCCGCGCCTCTGCCCAGGCAAGGGCCGCGCGCCGCGATGCGCGCTTGGGCATGGTCAGCAGCACACGCTCGCGCACCGCATCGACGCTGATCCGCAGGCCTCGCGCGGTCGGCATGGCGCGCAGCGTCAGCGGAATGGAGCGACCCCCGCCGTGAAAGACGGGATTGATCACGAACTCACAGTTCGCGTTCGACGATGTGGTATTCGAGCTCGCCCGCATCGACCTCCGAGACCGTCCAGCCGCGCACCGACTGACCGGCCCGGTGGACGCTCTCCGGGTCGCCGGTGCGCAGCGGGTGCCACGCCGGCAGCGGCTTGCCTTCTCCGCGGAGCCGGTAGGCGCAGGTCGCCGGCAGCCACCCGAGCTGCTCCACCTTGCCGGTGGTCAGCACGACGCAGTCGGACACGAACGCGCGGCGATTCTTGTAGTCGGAACATCGGCCCGTGCGGCGGTCGAGCAGGCGGCAGGCGACGTTGGTCGGAAACAGTTCCCCCGTGTCATCGCACTCCAGCTTGTGGAGGCAGCATTTGCCGCAGCCGTCGCACAGAGCTTCCCACTCCCCGCGATCCAGCGCCGACAGCGGCTTCTCCCAGAAAGGCGGGGCTTCCGGCGTCAGGCCACCCACTGGTCAAGCGCCTTGGCTGCCGCGGCGGGACCTTCGTCGTGCGGGATGATGGCGACCGGGGCGCCGTCAGGGCCGTAGAGCACCGCCATGCGGCTGTGGTCCATCGTGTAGGCGCCGGCCGACACGCCAGGGCGCTTGGAGAAGGCGACCGCGTAGCGCTTCGCGGTGGCGGCGATCTCCGCCTCGGTACCGGTCAACGCGACCAGCCGCGGGTGAAACGCGGCGACGTACTTCTTGAGTTCGGCGGGCGTGTCGCGCGCGGGATCGACCGTGATGAAGATCGGTACGACGCGCGCGCCGCGGGCGGCGTCGTCGCGTTCGAACGCCGTGAGGCCTTTGGCAAGCGCGGCGAGGTCCACCGGGCAAACGTCGGGGCAGAAGCTGAATCCGAAATAGACGAGCCGGTACTTGCCCGCGAAGTCGCGGTCCGTGACGCGGCGGTTATTCTGATCCACCAGGGAGAAGGCGCCGCCCATCGTCGCGCCCTGCAGCGGCGGGGGTTCGGTGGGCGTAGCGGCGCACGCAGCAAGCAGCAGCGCGCCGGCCAGGGCCAGGATGTTCAACTTGTTCATTTCGCGGGCAGCCATGCTTTGCTACACCCCATGTAGGCAAGAGCGCCAGCTATGTAAGGACAGCGCGGGTGAACGTCAGGTTTTTGGGTTTAGTCGCCGCGGTGGCGATGAGCGGCGCGGCCGCGGCGCCTCTGGCCGCGCAGGCGGTTTCGGACAGCGTCGCCTTCATCAAAGCTGTGCGCGAGGGCGACGGCGGCAAAGCGAGCGCGCTGCTCAGCCGGCCCGGGTCGACGGTCTCAAGCGCCCGCGACTCCGGATCGGGAGAGAACGCCCTGCACATCGCCGTACGGCGGCGCGACACGCCATGGGTCAACTTCATGGCGCAGAGCGGCGTCGACACCGCGGTCGCGGACAGATCGGGCGATACGCCGCTCGGCCTTGCCGCGCGGCTCGGCTATACCGAGGGCGCTCGGGTGCTGATTGCGCGCGGGGCCAAGATCGACGGCGCCAATGCCCGGGGTGAAACGCCGCTGATTATTGCGGTGCAAAACAAGCACCTCGACATGGTGCGCATGCTGGTTGCCAACGGCGCCAATCCGGACAAGGCGGACTCCTCCGCAGGCTATTCGGCGCGCGATTATGCCCGGCAGGACCGGCGCAACGCGGCGATTCTGCGCCTGCTCGACGAAAAGCGCACCCCGGCCGCGCGGCCTACGCTGCCCGCCACCGCCACCGCCAAGGCGCCGGCCAAGCCGCAATAGCGCTCTTCAGTAAATGGCGAGTTCCGGATCAATGTCGCTTACCAACCGGCGGGCGGCGCGGCGGGCGAAGCGGAGCGTCTCGGCCTTCCGGCGCGCGGGCGCGAGTGGACGGTGCGCAGGCTCGCGGATAACCGCTGCGTCGTAGCGGTCGGCGACGATCAGGCCGGCGACGTTTGGCCGGAAGTCTTCGGTCTCGAACAGGTCCAGCGCGAAGCCGCCGGGCACCGCCCAGAAGAAGCGGTCGCAATAATCGAGATAGTCGGGCCACTTGCCGTCGCCGCGCAGATCGGCGCGCGAGACCTTTAACTCGACGATCGTCAGGCAGCCCTTGGCGTCGATCGCCATCATGTCGGCGCGGCGGCCGTTGGGCAGCGGCACTTCGCACATCGCGAACAGGTCCTGGCGGAAGAACAGCCGCGTCACTCCTCGGGCTACATCCCGGGCGACGGGCGGACTGTGCGCAAAGCAGTCGTGCAGCGAATCCTGCGGTGCGGTGGCCATGCGGCCGGATAGAACGGGAGGGGAACGAAGAGCAAGCGTTCGTACCTCATCCCGGCGCAGGCCGGGATCTCAGCGAAAGCGCGCGCGGCGTGCCCGTGACCCCCTCACCGAGATCCGGCCTTCGCCGGAAGGAGCTCAAAGCCTAGCGGTAGAAGACGTGGTTGCCGACCGTAGCGACCCTGCTCATACGCTTCCAGTTGGGCGACACGTAGCGGGCGTGAAAGAACAGCGCCTTGGGGGCGACGGCGTCGTGAAGGTCCTTGTCGACGATGTGTGCGACGGCCACGGCGGTCTTCCAGTGCGCGCTGCTGCGCGGGATCGGCGGCAGCGCGCGGCCGCGGACGAAGGAGAACTGGCTACGCTGAAACACGACGCCGCAATAGCTGGTGGGGAAACGGCCCGACTTGGCGCGATTGACGATGACCTGCCCGACGGCGACCTGGCCCGGAAGCGGTTCGCCCTTGGATTCAAAGTAGATGGCGCCCGCGAGGCACTCAAGCTCGCGGTCCGCGACGTCGGACGCGCGATGCGTAGCGACGAGCTGCGCCAGCGTGGCGCGCTCCTTCTTCGTCACAAGAGCGGGCTCGATGGCGGCAGGAGCGATCGTGGAGGGGGTTTCGTCGGCGGCCGTCGCGACGGGGTCGATCGTGATCGTGTTCGCGGTGAGCGGCACGCTCTGAACCGGCAAGGCGACCTGCAGCGCTTCGGGCTGCGACGGCGAAATCGCCGTGGTCTGAAAACTGGGGATGGTGGCGGCTTGAGACGGGAGTTCCCAGGCCAGGGAAGGTCCGGCGCCCACGACGGTGGCGCTCAGGGCGATAAAGGCCGCGGCAAAGCCGCCGGCGCGAAGCGAACCGAACATATCGTCTCTTGTCTGTGCGGTGAGGCGGATCGTCCGGGTCCGGAAGGCTTCAAGCCCGCCATGTCCCCGTGGATCTCCTCCCCGACTGCGTGACTGGCCGGGCTCACCAAAGTGGCCGTCAGTCCCCCGCGCTCTCGATGACGGTGCTATGAAAGATGCGCGGTTTCACGGTCAAGTTTGCCCGAAGGTTAACGCGATGAACTGTTCGGCATCCGCGACATCCAGCTCAAGCACCCAAAGATCGCGGTCGAAGCGTTTCTTTTTGTCGATGAGCCGAGCAACTGAATCAAAGCTGATCGATTCGCCGTTGTTCCGAAGGTTCCATTGAAGCTCACCTTCCAATGTCGATAGCCGCTCCAGCAGCTTGGGATCGGCCCCCCGACGGGTCACGACGACAAGCAGCGCGCCGGCGTCCGGATCTCCGCGGTTCAGGACGACGCCGTTGCCGCCGAAGGCCTCGGCAGCGCGCAGAAGACCGCTGGCGACGATGCCCGTGGGCAGCCGGGACATCTAGCCGACGTAGCCGGGCAGCGTCGCCAGCGCGATGCGGGACCGCGCGAACGTGCCGGTGCCGCGGGCGACCTCCTCCCCGGAGGCGTCGACCAAGCGCGCTTCGGCCACGAAGACGCGGCGGCGCCCGCTCAGCCAACGGCCTTCCGCGACGACCGGTCCTTCGCGCATCGGACGGGTGAGGTGGACGTTGAACGCGGTGGTCAGAAGAAAACGGTCGCTGACCAGGCTGTTGGCGGCGTAGAAGGCGGCGTCGTCGAGCATCTTGAAGTAGATCGTGCCGTGGGCGGCGCCGGCCGCGTGAAACACGGCCGGGGTGACATCGAAGCGAATGCGCGATGCGCCGGCGCCGGTTATCTCCAGCCGCGAGGGAAACAGGTCGTTCACCGGAGCGCTGCGGTAGAGACCTTCCAGCGACCGAAAATGCGCAGCCTCCCCCACCGGGGCGTCAGGCGGCGTCACGCGCCTCGTCGCCAGTCAGCAGAGCGAACACCGCGTCGCTCGTCCGCGCTCCCCGAAGCATTCCCGCCATCCCCTCGTCGCGAAGCATGCGGCTGACGGCTGCCAGCGCCTTCAGGTGCGCGACGCCCGCGTCGTCGGGCGACAGCAACATGAACACGAGATCCACGGGCACCTCGTCCACCGCGGCGTAGTCGATGGGCTCGGCGGTTCGCACAAAGAACCCGCGCACGCGTTCCAGATCAGGGTGGCGGCAGTGCGGGATCGCTACCCCTGCCCCGTACCCCGTGGAGCCGTTCTTCTCGCGCTTGTTGAGGCAGTTCAGGATGGCGGCCGCGTCGCCGCCGACCGACGCGGCGGCGAGCCCGGCCAATTGCTGAAACAGCATCTTCTTGGACGTCGCGGGCACGCCGACACGCACCGAATCAAGATCGAGGATATCAACGAGACCGCTCATCCGATGCGCCCTAGACGGTTGGCGCCCGTCATCCCAGCGCCCGCGCCGATCAGCCCGCCCTCTGTGGTTCCACCCAGCCGATCGTGCCGTCGCCGCGTCGATAGACCATGTTGAACGCGCCGGTGCCGCTGTTGCGGAACATCAACGCATTGCTGTGCCGCAGATCGAGCATCATCACGGCATCGGAGACTGTGGCGTCCGGGATGTCGATGCGCGTTTCGGCGACGATCGGCATGTTGTCGGCGGCTTCCTCCTCGTCCTCGTCCGTTTGGAACACCGTGTAGCCGGCGTCCGGGCCGTTGGTGGCGACCAGTTCGGCGGCGGTGTCGACGTGCGAGTCCGTCATGGCGTGGCGACCCTTCAGCCGGCGCATGTAGCGGCGCAGCTGCTTCTCGATGCGCGCAGCCGCACCGTCGAACGCGACGTGCGCGTCGATCGCTTCGCTATCCGCCTTGAGGATCAAGCCCTGCATGACATGCGCGATGATGGCGCATGAAAAGCCGCCGGCTATCGGACTGCGGCCAAACGTGACCTGCGCCGAAATGGCGCGGGAGAAGTATTTCTCGGCCATGGCGCTCAAGCGCTCCTCGACGTGGACGCGCAACGCGTCGCCGGTGTCGACCTGATGACCCGAGATCAGAACCTGCATCATTGTCTCCTGTGGCAGCGCGTGGGGGCGCCGGAACATCGTCAACCGCGCGTCAGGCAGCACGGTTCCAGATGGGATTGGTGAGACCCCGCACGAATTCGGCGTGACGTGTCAGCTCGTCGGCGGACGCGGCGTGGGGGCGTGCCTCGCGCGCGGTGCGGGCGGGCGAGCGGGACACGGATGCCGCCGAGATGCGGCCGTCGCGGCGGGTGTCGGTCAGCGACAGACCGATCTGCCGCCCTCCGGTCAGCTCGACGTAAACCTGCGCGAGAAGCTGCGCATCGAGCAAGGCGCCGTGCTTGATGCGGCCGGAGCGGTCGACACCGTAGCGGGTGCAAAGCGCATCCAGGCTGTGCTTGGCGCCCGGATGCCGGCCGCGCGCAATCGCCAGCGTGTCGACCATCCGCGTCATGCAGATCGACGGCCGCTTGCACTGCCCCAGCTCGTGATTGAGGAAGCCGAAGTCGAACGACGCGTTGTGCGCGACCAGCGGGCAGTGGCCGAGGAAGGTCAGCAGCTCGTCGATCTTGTCGTGAAAGCGCGGCTTGTCCGACAGGAAGACGGTGGACAGGCCGTGAACCGCCTCCGCGTCCGGATGCATCGGGCGGCCGGGATTGAAGTAGCAGTGAAACGTGCGGCCGGTTTCGACCTTGTTGACCAGTTCGACGCAGCCGATCTCGACCATGCGGTCGCCGGTGATCGGGCTGAGGCCCGTGGTTTCGGTATCGAAGACGATTTCTCTCATGGCAGCCGACGAGCCTATCGGCGTTCCGAGCGATTCAGGCAAGTTCGGCGATGATGCGGCGGACCTGGTCGCGGGTTTGCGCGAGCGGGACGGCGGTGTCGATAATGTAATCGGCGCGGGCGCGCTTGGCGGCGTCGGGCATCTGCAGGGCGCGGATGCTCTGCAGCCGGGCTTCCGTCATGCCGGGACGGGCGAGGACGCGGGCGCGCTGGACGGCGGCGGGGGCGGAGACGACCGCGACCTTGTCGACCTGGGCCTCGCCGCCTTTTTCGAAAAGCAGGGGGATATCGAGTACAACCAGCGGAGCGGCGGCGTAAGTGGCTAGGTAGGCGTGTCTCTCGGCGGCGACGGCGGGGTGGACGATGGTCTCCAGACGGGCCAGCGCGGCGGGGTCAGAGAGGACGCGGGCGCCTAGTTCGGCGCGGTCAACGCCGTTTTCGCCTGTGGTGCCGGGAAAAGCGGTTTCGATCGCCAGAACAAGCGCGCCGCCGGGGCCTTGGAGGCGGTGAACGGCGGCATCCGCGTCGAAGACGGGGACGTTTTCGGCGGCAAACATGGCCGAAACGGTGGACTTTCCCATGCCGATAGAGCCGGTGAGACCCAGAAGGATCATCCGAGCAGCTCTTCGCGCAGGGCAGGCGTGTCCGCCTGGTCCGGACCGGCGTTGAAGAAGGCGGCGAACGCCATGGCCCCCTGTTCGGCGAGCATGACGAGCCCGTCGATCGTGCGCAGCCCGTGGGCGCGAGCGGCGGCGAGCAGCGGGGTTTCGAGCGGCGCGTAGACCATGTCGAACACGGTGGCGTCGGACGGCAGAACCGAGACGTCGAAGGCGAGGGGAGGCTGGCCGGCCATGCCGAGCGCGCTGGCGTTGATTACGAGGTCGGCGGTCGGGCTGGACCCCAGCGGCTGGACGCGGCCGTCGACCTCGAGATCGTCCAGCGCGGCGCGGGCGCGGATCATGTCGCGGTTGACCACCGTGACGCGTTCGACTCCCATGACCTTCAGCGCGAAAAGGGCCGCGCGCGCCGCGCCGCCAGCGCCGATGACCACCGCATGCTCCGCCGATGCGCCCGCGAGCGCGAACAGGAGGCCGTGGGCATCGGTGTTGAGGCCGAGCAGTTCGCCGTTCCCCTGATGGACGACGGTGTTGACCGCGCCGATGCTCCGCGCCTCCGGCCCCAGCGCGGACATGTGCGGGATGACGGATTGCTTGAGTGGGATGGTGACGTTGCAGCCGCGCCAGGCGTGGTTGCGGCGGCGGTCGTTAAGATAGGGTTCGAGCTCGTCGGCGGCGACCCGGTGGGCGCGGTAGTCGGCGTCGAGGCCGAGCTGATCGAGCCAGAAGCGGTGCATCAGGGGGGATTTGCTGTGCGCGACGGGGTCGCCGATGACTTCGGCGTAGGGGGTCATGGCGTCATTCCAGCGCAGGCTGGAATCGTAGTGAGTCCGGTCGCGATACTCTTCACACGCTGAGATCCCGGCCTTTGCCGGGATGACGAGGGGGTGGTCACGTTGCCAGCACGCCGCGTTCCCGCAGGAAGCTCAGCAGCGGGAGCAGGGGCAGGCCCAAGATCGCGAAGTGGCTGCCTTCGACGCGGTCGAAAAGTTGGGCGCCGAGCGCCTCCATCCGGTAGCCGCCGACGCAGTGGCGAATATGGTCCCATTCGGCGCTGAGATAGTCGTCGAGGAAGGGGTCGCTGAAAGCGCGCATGTGCAGCGTCGCGAACTCCGTGCCGCGCCAGACTATATCGCCATCCAACGCGATCGCGGCGGCGCTGATCAGGCGATGCGGGCGGCCGCGTAGCGTGCGGAGCTGGGCGCGGGCGGCGTCGATGTCGGGGCACTTGGACAGCGACGCGCCGTCGTCGCTCTCCGCGACGGAATCGCAGCCCAGCACCAGCGTGTCCGCGCCGGCGGCAAGCGCCAGCGCCTTCTTCTGCGCCAGCGTCGCCGCCAGCGTCGCGGGCGCGATGTCGTCCAGCCGGTCCTCCACCGCGCGTTCGTCGATGCCGGGGGCGCGGGCGGTGAACGGCACGCCGGCGGCGGTCAGCATTTGCGCGCGCGAGGCGCTGGTGGAGGCGAGGATCAGCTTCATGACGCGGCTTCCGCCGCTTCGCTGCGGTCGCCCAGCAGCTTGATGATCGCGGCGGCCGATTCCTCGATCGAACGACGGGTGACATCGATCACCGGCCAGCCATTGTCGGCGAACATGCGGCGGGCGAAGGCGAGCTCGGTCATCACGGCGTCCGTGTCGACATAATCGGTTTCCGGCGCCTGTCCGATCGAGAGCAGCCGGTTGCGGCGGATCTGGATTAGCCGGTCGGGGCTGGTGGTGAGCCCGACGACTAGCGGATGCTTGAGCCCGAACAGCGCGGCGGGCGGCGGCGATTGCGGCACCAGCGGGATGTTGGCCGCCTTGAACCCGCGATTGGCGAGGTACATCGCGGTGGGCGTCTTGGACGTTCGCGAAACGCCGGCGAGGACGACGTCAGCCTCCTCCCAATTGTCGGCGCCGATGCCGTCGTCGTGCGCGATGGAGAAGTGAATGGCATCGACGCGCGCGAAATAGGCGTCGTCCATGACGTGCTGCCGTCCGACCTTGGCCGTCACCTGCCGTCCCAGGGCGGCAGACAGCGCGCCGACGACGGGGTCGAGCACGGGCACCGCGGTGAGGCCCAGGTGGTGGCAGCGATGTTCCAGCCGCACGCGCAGGTCGTTCTTGACGAGGGTGTGGAAGACGAGCCCTGGCTGCGCGGCGATGGCGTCGAGCACGCGGTCGAGATGGCCTTCGGAGCGCACCATCGGCCAGAAATGCTTGGCGGACGGCACGTCCTCGAACTGCGCCAGCCCCGCCTTGGCCACCATGTCGAGCGTTTCGCCGGTGGAATCGGACACCAGATGGACATGGAGCTTGCCCGTGGCGGGCAGCGGGGCAGGGGCGGTCATGAACGCTTCTGTGGAAAAGCCATGGGACAGAGCTAGGCGAAAGAGCGGGGTAAGCTCAAGCGAGGCTTTGGGCGGGAAGGCCGGCGACTTGTCCACAGATGCGCGCCCAAAGCCGTCCCGCGCAGCGCAGCCTGTGAATCCTGTGGAGCGAATGGGGGACTCGCAACGGAGTCCCGCACCTTGAGGAGTCAAGCTGTTGGCGAAATCGCCCCGCTGTGGTTAAGCCCCGCTGTGCGCGCCCCTACATCCTTTATCATCCTTAACCTTTAAGACTCTTAAAAGAGAGAAGATGGCGTTCACCGAACCTTTCGTCCCCGTGCAACCCGATGTCGGCGCACCTCGTGCGGACAAACCGCTGCTCCGCGTCTTGCACGGTGAGCGGATCGACCCCCCACCGGTGTGGCTGATGCGCCAGGCGGGGCGATATCTGCCCGAATATCGCGCATTGCGCGCCGACAAGGGCGGGTTCCTGGACCTCGTCTACGATGCCGAGGCGGCGGCAGAGGTGACGCTGCAGCCGATCCGCCGCTTCGGCTTCGACGGCGCCATCCTGTTTTCCGATATCCTGATCGTGCCGCACGCGATCGGCCAGGGTTTGACGTTCGTCGCGGGCGAAGGACCCCGGTTGTCGCCCCCGCTGCTGGATGGGTCGCTGGACGGCCTCACAGCCGCGCCAGAGCACCTCGAGGCGGTTTACCGGACGGTGACCAGGGTCAAGGCCGCCTTGGCTCCCCAGACGACGTTTCTGGGGTTCGCGGGCTCTCCGTGGACGGTGGCGACGTACATGGTGGTGGGGCAGGGCAGCCGCGACCAGGCGGAGGCGCGCCGGCTGGGCTATCGCGACCCGCAAGCATTCGGGGCGCTGATCGACCGCGTTGTTATGCACACCATCGAATATTTATGCGGTCAGATAGAGGCTGGCGTCGATGCGGTGCAGCTTTTCGACAGCTGGTCCGGGTCACTGAGTCCGGCGCAGTTCGAGCGCTGGGTGATCGCACCGACCGTGGCGATCGCCGCCGGTGTGCGGGCGCGGCATCCTCACGTGCCGATCATCGGCTTTCCGAAAGGTGCCGGCGGCAAGCTGCCGGCCTATGCGCGCGAGACGGGCGTCGATGCGATCGGTGTCGACGAGACGGTGGACCCCCATTGGGCCGACGCCAACCTGCCGGCCGGGATGCCGGTGCAGGGCAATCTCGACCCGCTGGCGCTGATCACCGGCGGCGCGGTGCTGGACGCGGCGATCGACGACATCCTTGCCGCGTTCGCGGAGCGGCCCCATGTCTTCAACCTCGGCCACGGCATCCTGCCCGACGCGCCGATCGCGCATGTCGAGCATCTGCTGCACCGCTTGCGCAACTGACGCGATGACGCTGGGGGACGCGCTGCAGATGAGCTACCTGTGGATCAAGGCCGCGCATACGATCTTCGTGATCTTCTGGGTCGCGGGCCTGTTCATGCTGCCGCGCTACCTCGTCTATCACCAGGAAGCGGAAGCCGGTAGCGCGGAGGACAAGCTTTGGGTCACGCGCGAGGCCAAGCTGCGCAACATCATCCTGACGCCAGGCATCGTGCTCGTCTGGCTGCTTGGGCTCGCGCTGGCGACGATTTCGGGCGCGTGGGATCAGGGGTGGCTGCACGCCAAGCTGCTCTTCGTGCTCGGGCTGTCGGCCTATCACGGTTACATGGTTGGCTATTCCAAGAAGCTGGCGCGCGGGCAGCGGACGCTGAGCGGTCGCACCTTGCGCATGCTCAACGAAGTGCCTGCGATCGCGACGGCGGCGATCGTCATCCTGGTGATCGTCAAGCCGTTCTGACGCCCGAAGGCGGCCGCCTGCAACGTCGTTGCGACGGGGCTCCCGCGCGTTATGAACGGCTATGCGAGAGACCCTGAGCCGTTGGACGTGGTTAGCTCCGGTCGCCGGATGGACAGCAATAATCGCGGGTCTGGGGACTGCCGTGGCGCCATTCGTCCTGGCCCTTGCACTGATCGTCACCGTGCTGGCGGCGGTTCACCATGCGGAACTCATCGCACACCGCGTCGGTGAGCCGTTCGGCACCTTTGTCCTTGCCGTTGCCGTGACCGTGATCGAGCTTGGCTTGATCGTCACGTTGATGGCTGCGGCGGGCGAGAACGCGGCCACGCTTGCACGCGACACGGTGTTCGCAGCGGTGATGATCATCCTGAACGGCCTGGTTGGGGTGTGCATCTTGGTCGGTGCCTTGCGGCACCGTGAGCAGATATTTCAGCAGACCGGGGTCAGCGCGTCGCTCGCCACTTTGTGTGCGCTGACGGTTCTGACGCTCGTTTTGCCCAATTTCACGGTGAGCGAACCCGGACCGGTCTACTCGGCCGCCCAGCTTGCCTTCGTCGCGATCGTGTCGTTCCTGCTCTACGCCACCTTTGTTTCGGTTCAGACCGTTCGGCACCGCGACTACTTCCTCCCTGCCAAGAACCTGGCTTCGAACGTCGACGTTCACGCCGATCCGCCGTCGAACGCGCGCACGCTGTCTTCGCTGGTGTTGCTGATCGCCTGCCTTGGTGCCGTTGTTCTTCTGGCAAAAGCGCTGGCTCCGCCGATCGAAGCCGCGGTCGCGGCCTGGGGCGCGCCCAGGAGCATCGTCGGCGTCATCATCGCCGCCCTGGTCCTGCTTCCCGAAAGCGTGGCCGCCGTCCGGGCGGCGCTGGCGAACCGGCTGCAGACCAGTCTCAACCTGGGCCTGGGCTCGGCGCTGGCGACGATCGGCTTGACCATTCCGGCCGTTGCCGCGCTGTCGCTCGTCGCGCAGCTGCCGATCGCGCTCGGCCTCGACGCCAAGAGCATCGTTCTTCTGTTTCTCACTTTGCTCGTGACCTCCCTGTCGCTCGGCACGGGAAAAACCACCATCCTGCAAGGCGTCGTCCACCTCGTGATCTTCGGGGTCTACCTGTTCACGACGGTGGTTCCCTAGCGGGTCGCTCCGTCCCGCCTTGACACCCCTGCTGCCCTTCCGTAACTTTCCAGAAGTCGTAGCGCCAAGTCCTTTGCGTGCTCCTGCCCCGCTCCATCATCCGATTCGCGGCGCCGACCTCTCCTGAAGAAGACTCCTTATGCATCTCCGCGATCTCAAGAAACAAACCCCCGCCGACCTCGTCTCGGCCGCCGAAGCGCTCGGCATCGAAGCGGCGTCGACGCTGCGCAAGCAGGACCTGCTCTTCTCGATTCTGAAGGTCGAGGCGGAGAACGGGTCGCAGATCATGGGCATGGGCACGATCGAGGTCATGCCCGACAGTTTCGGCTTCCTGCGCAGCCATGAGGCGAACTATCTCGCCGGGCCGGACGACATCTATGTCGCGCCCAATCTGGTGCGCAAATTCGGACTGCGCACCGGCGACACGATCGAAGGCGAAATCCGCGGACCCAAGGACGGCGAGCGCTATTTCGCGCTGACCTCCATCACGCAGATCAACTACGACGATCCTTCGGTGGTCCGCAGCCGCGTCAATTTCGATAATCTGACGCCGCTCTACCCGACGCAGAAGCTGACGCTCGATACGCTCGATCCGACGCAAAAGGACAAGTCGGCGCGGGTGATCGACATCGTGTCGCCTCAAGGCAAGGGACAGCGTGCGCTGATCGTTGCGCCGCCGCGCACCGGCAAGACGGTGCTGCTGCAGAACATCGCCAAGGCGATCACGGATAACCACCCGGAAGTGTTCCTGATTGTCCTGCTCGTTGACGAGCGGCCGGAGGAAGTCACCGATATGCAGCGGTCGGTTAAGGGCGAGGTCGTGTCCTCGACGTTCGACGAACCCGCGCAGCGCCACGTGCAGGTCGCCGAGATGGTGATCGAAAAGGCCAAGCGCCTGGTCGAGCATAAGAAGGACGTCGTGATCCTGCTCGACTCGATCACGCGCCTGGGCCGCGCGTACAACACGGTCGTTCCCTCGTCGGGCAAGGTCCTCACCGGCGGCGTCGACGCCAACGCGCTGCAGCGGCCCAAGCGCTTCTTCGGCGCGGCGCGCAACATCGAGGAAGGCGGTTCGCTGTCGATCATCGCCACCGCGCTGATCGATACGGGTTCGAAGATGGACGAGGTCATCTTCGAAGAGTTCAAGGGCACGGGCAATTCCGAGATCGTGCTCGACCGCAAGGTGTCCGACAAGCGCATCTTCCCGGCGCTGGATGTCGGCAAGTCGGGAACGCGCAAGGAGGAGCTGCTCGTTGACCCGGCCAAGCTCAGCAAAATGTGGGTGCTGCGCCGCATACTTATGCAGATGGGCACGATTGACGCCATGCAGTTCCTGCTCGACAAGATGAAGGATGCCAAGTCCAACGAGGACTTCTTCGCGTCGATGAACCAGTAAGCCTCCTGAGGAGCTAAGCGGATGAAGATCAGCTTCGACATCGATTGCACGCCCGAAGAGGCGCGGCGGATCATGGGCCTGCCCGATCTGACGCCGGTGCACGACGCCTATATCGAGCGCATGACCCGAGCCGTCAGCGAAGGCCTAACCCCCGACGCGGTGACGCAGATGATGCAAGGCTGGGGTCCGATGAGCGAGGCGGGCACGCAGATGATGAAAACGATGTTCGGTCAAGGCATCGAGGCGATGACGGGCGCGTCGCGCCCGCGGTGACGCGCCCGCGCACGATTTTCGCGCTATCTTCCGGGAGGCCGCCGGCGGGGATCGCGGTGGTGCGGATCAGCGGCCCGGGAGCGGGCGCGGCGGGCGACGCGCTGATAGGAAGCCGACCGCCGGAACGGCGTGCCACCGCCGCGGAGCTGCGCGATCCTGGGAGCGGCGAGGTGCTGGACAGGGCGTTGGTGCTGTGGCTGCCGGGGCCTGGGACCGCCACGGGCGAGGACTTGGTCGAACTGCATCTGCACGGCGGACGGGCGGTGGTGGACGGCGTGCTGCAGGCTCTGGCGGGAGTGCCGGGGTTGCGCGCGGCGGAGCCGGGCGAGTTCACGCGGCGCGCGTTCGAGAACGGCCGCATCGATCTCAACGAAGCGGAAGGGCTGGCGGATCTGCTGGCGGCGGAGACGCAGGGCCAGCGGCGCGCGGCTATGCTGGCGGCGGGCGGGGCGTTGTCGCGACGCGTGGCCGAATGGCAGGCGCGGCTGCTGGCGCTGAGCGCGCGGGCGGAAGCGCAGATCGACTATGCCGACGAAGACGATGTGTCGCCGGCGGACACGGAGGGAAGCGTCGACGAACTCGCCGCGCTCGTTGCGGAGATGCGGCGCCTGCTGGCGCAGCCACCGGTGGAGCGGCTTCGTGACGGGGTGCGCGTGGTGCTGGCGGGACCGCCCAATAGCGGCAAGTCGAGCCTGTTGAACGCGCTCAGCGGTCGCGAGGCATCGATCGCCACTCCGGTGCCGGGCACGACACGCGACGTCATCGAAGTGCCGCTGTCCGTGCGTGGGGTTCCGCTGATCCTGATCGACACGGCCGGGCTGCGGGAAGCCGAGGACGCAATCGAGATGTTCGGCGTGCGTAAGGCGCATGATGCCATGGAGGGAGCGGACCTCGTGCTGTGGATGGGCGACGGCCCGCCGCCGACGGGCGAAGCCGCGTTAGCCGTGCGGAGTTTCTCGGACCTGGGTGCGACGGCGGACGGGCGGCTCAGCGTTTCGGCACGGACGGGTGAGAACCTTGACCGGCTTCTCAATTTAATCGTCAAGGAGGCGGAGGCGGTGCTGCCGGCTCCGGGCGAGGTGGCGCTGAACCGGCGGCAGCGTGATCTGATCGCCACCCTGGTTCTGCAGATCGAAGCGGCAGGCGACGCACGCGATCCGTTGATTGTCGCTGACGAGTTGCGCGCGGCGTTGCGGCTGTGCGATGCGCTGACCGGGCGCGCGGGGGTCGAGCAGATGCTCGATGCGCTGTTCGGGCGCTTCTGCCTCGGCAAGTAAGTTTCACGTGGAACGAAGATGAAGACGTTCGATGTTATCGTTGTAGGCGGCGGACATGCCGGGTGCGAAGCCGCGGCAGCCGCCTCGCGCATGGGTACGCGCTGTGCACTTATCACGTTCGCGGGCAGCGACCTCGGGCAGATGTCGTGCAATCCCGCCATCGGCGGCGTCGGCAAGGGGCATCTCGTTCGCGAGGTCGATGCGCTCGACGGGCTGATGGGGCGCGCCGCGGACCGCGCGGCGATCCACTACCGCATGCTCAACCGCAGCAAAGGCAAAGCGGTACACGGGCCGCGCGTTCAGGCCGATCGGGAGCTTTATGCAGCGGCTGTGCAGACGATGGTTAAAGCGCAAGGTGTTTGCGTGATCGAGGGCGAAGTCGCCGCGCTGTCGATCACGAGTGGACAGGCCACCGGCGTGCGCCTGGTGGGCGGCGACGAATTGATCGCAGGCGCCGTCGTGCTGTCGACCGGTACGTTCCTGAACGGGCGGATGTTTCGGGGGGAAGAGCGCACGGTCGGCGGACGCGACGGCGCCGCGGCGTCGCGCCGACTGGCGGAGCAGATCCTCGACCTTGCGCTGCCTATGGCGCGGCTGAAGACAGGAACCCCGCCGCGTTTGGACGGGCGAATGATCGCCTGGGATCGTCTCGCATTGCAGCCCACCGATGAGGATCGATGGACGATGTCGCCGATGAGTAATGGTCGTGTCCCGCAAGTCAGCTGCGCCGTGACGCGGACGTCGGCGAGAACACACGACGTCATCAGGCGGGCATCGGCTCTTTCCCCGCTCAAGTCGGGGGACATCATCGGAGCCGGTCCGCGCTACTGCCCGTCCATCGAGGACAAGGTTGAGCGCTTCGGCGACCGCGACGGCCATCAGATTTTCCTGGAGCCCGAGGGACTGCGAACCACGACCGTCTATCCGAACGGGCTGTCGACCTCGCTGCCCACGGCGAGCCAAGAGGAGATGGTGCGGTCTATCGCGGGCCTGGAGCGGGCGCGCATCGTCATGCCCGGCTATGCTGTCGAGTACGACCACGTCGACCCTGGCGCGCTCGACCGGCGGCTGGCGCTGCGTGCATTGCCGGGGTTGTTCATGGCCGGGCAGATTAACGGCACGACTGGCTACGAGGAAGCGGCAGCGCAGGGTCTGGCGGCGGGGCTGAACGCCGCCGCGCACGCGCTTGGACGCGAGCCGATCATCTTCGAGCGGGAGAGCAGCTACTTGGGTGTGATGATCGACGACCTGACCCTGCAAGGTGTGTCCGACCCGTACCGCATGCTGACCGCGCGCGCGGAGTACCGCCTGCGGCTGCGAGCGGACAATGCGGAGACGAGGCTTGCAAAGCTCGGAGACGCGGCGGGGTGCCTGAGCGCCGAGCGCATCGCGCACAGGACCCGACGGAATGAACGGATGTCGGCGGCAGCGGCGCATCTTGGCGAAAGGGATCGGCGCGGCGCCCTGTTGAGCGACGGCACCGCGGCGGATGGAGAGATTCGCTCGCGCGCGGACTGGATGCGTTTCCCGGCAATTGCCCCGGCGGTGCTGCGAAACATTCCGGAAACTCTCGTCGGGCCGGAAATGGACGAACTGCTGGAGGACGCAATCTACGCGCCGTACCTGGAGCGGCAGGACGACGAAGTGCGCCGCGTTATGGCGGACCGGCAGGTCCTGCTTTCGCCCGACCTCGACTACAGCCGCGTCGGTGGGTTATCGAACGAAATGATCGAGAAGCTTTCCGCGACGCGACCCGAGACCCTGGAGCAGGCGACCCGCATCCGCGGGATCACGCCGGCAGCGTTGAGCGCGATCCTGGTAACCGCGCGGAGGCGAGCCGCTTGAGCGATCCGAACGGCCGGGCAGCGTTCTTCGAAAGGTTCCTGGTTTCACGTGAAACTCAGCACAAGCTGGAAGCCTATGCAGCCTTGGTCGAGGGCGAGGCGATGGCGCAGAACCTCGTGGCCGCGAGCACATTGGATCAGTTCTGGCAGCGTCACATGCTGGACTCGGCGCAACTCGTTGCGCTGTCTCCCAGTAACGCCCAGACCTGGGCGGATGTCGGCTCGGGCGCGGGACTGCCGGGAGTCGTCGTCGCCCTCCTAACCACAGGCAACCATACGCTTATAGAACCGCGCCGCCTGCGTGCCGAGTTCCTGCGCAGCGTAGTTGGGAATCTAGAGCTAGGTGACCGCGTAACGGTCTACCAGTCTTACGTCGAACGGGTGCGTCAGAGTGCTTTCGACGTGATCACGGCGCGTGCGTTCGCACCGTTATGGAAGACGCTCGAAGCTACGGTGCACATCGCGGGTGTTACAACATCGTGGATCCTGCACAAAGGGCGGACCGCCGCAGCGGAAGTTGCCGACGCCCGGCAGGTGTGGGATGGTGACTTTGTGCTCACGCCAAGCATTACCGATCCGGGCGCGGCGATTGTGACGGTCACCAACCTGCAGCGAAGGATAAGCTCTTGATCCGGATCGCTGTCGCCAATCAGAAGGGCGGGGTGGGGAAGACCACCACGGCCATCAACCTCGCGACGGCGCTCGCCGCGAGCGGTTGGCGGACTTTGCTGGTCGACCTGGATCCCCAAGGCAACGCCTCGACCGGACTGGGGGTCGGCCATGCGATGCGCGATCATTCGAGCTATGAACTGCTCACGGGTGAGACGACGCTGGAACAGGCGGCGGTAAAAACCCGCATTCCGCGTCTGGATGTCGTGCCCGCTACGGTGGACCTGTCAGGAGCGGAGATCGACCTGATCGACGTGGAGCGGCGGACGTTCCGCCTTCTCGACGCGCTGGAGGTGGGGACGGAGCGCTGGGACGTGGCGCTGATCGACTGTCCGCCCTCGCTGGGATTGTTGACGGTTAACGCGCTGGTCGCGGCGCAGCACATATTGGTACCGCTGCAATGCGAGTTCTTCGCATTGGAGGGGCTCAGCCAGCTCCTCCAGACCGTCGAGCGCGTGCGCGCGCGGTTCAACCGGCACCTGAGCATCTTGGGCGTCGCGCTGACCATGTTCGACAAGCGGAATAATCTTTCGGCGCAAGTCGCTGCGGACGTGCGGGCGTGCTTGGGCAACGTCGTCTTCGCGACGGTCATCCCGCGCAACGTCAAGTTATCGGAGGCGCCAAGCCATGGTCTTCCGGCCCTCATATACGATCATCGCTGCTCGGGCTCGGAGGCCTATATGGGGCTCGCCCGCGAGCTGATCGGCCGTTTGCCCAAACCGGCGGCAGTGGCCGCGTGAAGGAAATCGACATGGCTGCCGAAGAGCGTGCCCCCCGCCGTCCACAGGGACTGG
>DASQNO010000040.1:0-19532 GCA_035644935.1 Sphingomonadaceae bacterium | reverse complement strand
GTGCAGTTCGTCCAGTTCCGCGCGAAGGTAGTGACGCAACAGGCCCATGAGGTCGTTGACCTCGTCGGCCGGGCGGCGCCAGTTCTCCGAGGAGAAGGCGTAGAGCGTCAGCACCTCGATGCCCATTTCCGCCGCCGCGCGCAGCGTCTTGCGGACGGCCTCCGCGCCCTGGCGATGGCCTGCGAGCCGGGGCAGATGGCGCGCCTTGGCCCAGCGCCCGTTGCCGTCCATGATGATCGCAACGTGGCGCGGAACCGCCGAGGTCGCGCGCACGGGCGCCCGCGTATCGGTCACGGCCGTGCGAACGGTCACTGACCGAGGATTTCCTTTTCCTTGGCGCTGGACGTCGCATCGACATCGGACACGGTCGTGTCGGTCAGCTTCTGGACCTCGGCTTCCAGCCGCTTGCGCTCGTCTTCGCTAATCTCGCCCTTCTTCTCGTCGGTCTTGAGCGCGTCCATGCCGTCGCGACGGACGTTGCGCACGGCGATACGCGCCTTTTCCGCGTACTGGCTGGCGAGCTTGGCCAGTTCCTTGCGGCGTTCGGCCGTGAGGTCCGGAATGGGCAGGCGGATGTTCTGGCCGTCGACGATCGGATTGAGGCCAAGCCCGGCGGCGCGGATCGCCTTGTCGACGGGGCCGACGTTGGAGCGGTCCCAGACCTGCACCGACAGCATACGCGGTTCGGGCGAGGATACGGTCGCGACCTGGTTCAGCGGCATATGCGCGCCGTAGACTTCGACGTTGACGGGATCGAGCAGGGTCACGGAAGCGCGACCCGTGCGAAGGCCGCTGAGGTCGTTCTTGAGCGCCTCCAGCGCGCCCGTCATGCGGCGCTGGATGTCTGACTTGTCATAAGCGGGCATGGGCGGGATCCTCCAGCTGCACGGTCGTCGATGTGCCCTCGCCGCGCAGAACATCGGCGAGATTGCCGGCCTTGCGGATATTGAACACGACGATGGGAATATTGTTGTCGCGGCACAGCGCCACGGCGGCTGCGTCCATAACCTTGAGATTGTCGGACAGGACGCGGTCGTAGGTCAGCGTGTCGTAGCGGGTGGCGCCTGGCACCTTCTTAGGGTCCGCGTCGTACACGCCGTCGACGCTGGTCCCCTTGATCAGCGCGTCGCACCCCATCTCCGCCGCACGCAACGCGGCCGCGGTGTCGGTGGTAAAGAACGGATTGCCCGTCCCGGCCGCGAAGATGACGATGCGGCCCTTCTCCATGTGCCGCATCGCGCGGCGCCGGATATAGGGTTCGGAGATCGTCGCCATGGGAATCGCCGACATGACGCGCGTATCGTGGCCCTGCGCTTCCAACGCGTTCTGCATTGCCAGCGCGTTCATGACCGTTGCAAGCATGCCCATGTAATCGGCGGTGGTGCGGTCGAAGCCCTGGTCGGCCGCGGCCAGCCCGCGAAAGATATTGCCGCCGCCCACGACGAGGCAGAGTTGGTGACCCGCCGTCTTGGCCGCAGCGATCTCGCCGGCCATGCGCGCGGTCGTCGCTGGGTCGATGCCGAACTGACCATCTCCCATCAGCGCTTCGCCGGAAAGCTTGAGCAGGATGCGGGCGAAACGCGGTCGGGACATGGTGATCTGGTGGTTTCCGGATGGCTCGGGGGGAGTGGCGGGCACCTTAGCCACGCGGCTCCGCCTTGCAATCCCTATCCGGCCTAACCCAATCCCGCTTGCGGGAGAGCAGCGAAACTTAGCGGCTGGCTGCTTAGCCGCAGCGGTGAGGGTCCTTGCCGTAGGGCAGAACGGAAAGACCCCCGCCTTTCCAAGCCTTGCGGCTTGAGCCCCTCCTCCCGCGCAACGACGCGAGAGGAGGTTCGTAGTGCTTCAGCTCGTCGGCTGGTCGATCCCGGCGGCTGCCGCGACCTCGGCGGCGAAGTCGGAGGTTTCGCGGGCGATGCCCTCCCCCAGCTGGAAGCGGACATAATCCTTGAGCACGATGGGCGTCCCCGCCTGCTTGCCTGCGGCTTCCACGACCGCGGCGACCGGCGTCTTGTTGTCCATCACGAACAGCTGCGAAAGCAGCGCGTTCTCCTTGCGGAACTTGGCAATCGCGCCGTCCACCATCTTGTCGACGATGTTGGCGGGCTTGCCGCTTTCCGCAGCCTTCTCCTGCGCAATCGCGCGCTCGCGCGAGACCAGGTCGGCGTCGAGGCCGGATTCATCAAGAGCCAGCGGCGCGGCGGCGGCGATGTGCATCGCGATCTGCTTGCCCAGCGGCTCAAGCACGGACGCGTCGGCCTTGCTTTCCAGCGCGACGAGCACGCCGATCTTGCCGAGGCCCGGCGCCGCGGCGTTGTGGACGTAAGGCACGACGACGCCGTCACCGACCTCGACGCGGCGCGCGCGGCGCAGCGACTGATTCTCGCCGATCGTGGCGATGTTGGCCGTCAGGACGTCGGACACGTGCCCGCCGCCCGGATATTGCGCGCGGCCGAGCTGCTCGATGTCGTCGCCGGTGGCCAGCGCCAGTTGCGCGACGTTGCGCACGAAGTCCTGGAACTGGTCGTTCTTGGCGACGAAGTCCGTCTCGCTGTTGACTTCGACCGCGGCGCCCATCGGGCCGAGCACGGCCACGCCAACGAGGCCTTCGGCGGCCGTGCGGCCGGACTTCTTGGCGGCGGTGGCCAGACCCTTGGTGCGCAGCCAGTCAATGGCGGCTTCCATGTCGCCGTTGGTTTCCGAAAGCGCCTTCTTGCAATCCATCATGCCCGCGCCGGAACGCTCGCGCAGATCCTTGACGTTGGCGGCCGTAAATTCAGCCATCTTGATCATCCTTCATCCACAACGCCGTTCGTCCCGATCGAAGTCGAGGGGCGTGGTTATCGGTGGGGCGTCCCTCGACTACGCTCGGGACGAACGGTAATGTGCTGGAGCCTCAGGCAGCAGCCAGCGCAGCTTCCATCGGCGGCTCTTCCATCGAACCGATATCCTCGCCGCGCTGCGCCGCGCCGCCCTGCTTGCCGCTGGCGGCAGCCGAGGCGATCGCCTCGCAGTAGAGACGAATGGCGCGGCTGGCGTCGTCGTTGCCGGGAACCGGGAAGGCGATGCCGTCCGGCGAGCTGTTCGAGTCGAGAATCGCGACAACCGGGATGCCGAGCACGTTAGCCTCCTTGATCGCGAGTTCCTCCTTGTTGGAGTCGATCACGAACATGACGTCGGGCAGGCCGCCCATGTCGCGGATGCCGCCCAGCGACAGTTCGAACTTGTCGCGCTCGCGGGTGAGCTGGAGCACTTCCTTCTTGGTCAGACCGGTCGTGTCGCCCGAAAGCTGCTCTTCCAGGCTCTTGAAGCGCCGGATCGAACCCGAGATCGTCTTCCAGTTGGTCAGCATGCCGCCCAACCAGCGATGATTGACGAAGTGCTGGCCCGACTGGCGGGCGGCGTCAGCGATCGGGTCCTGCGCCTGGCGCTTGGTCCCGACGAACAGCACCTTGCCGCCACGGGCCGCAGCCTGGCTGACGAAGTCCAGCGCGCGGGCGAACAGGGGCACCGTCTGCGACAGATCGATGATGTGAACGCCGTTCCGCTCGCCGAAGATGTACGGCTTCATCTTGGGATTCCAGCGGTGGGTCTGGTGGCCGAAATGCGATCCGGCTTCGAGCAATTGCTGAATGTTGACGACTGGAGCCGCCATGAGAGTTTCCTTTCCGGTTGAACCACTGCGGGACCGAAGAGACCGGGAGAACCCGGCCACCGGTGATGATGGTCCCGCATGCGAGATGGGCGCGCTCTAGCCGCAGGTGTGGCTGGGATCAACCCGAAGTTCATGCTTGACAAACAGAACAGAAGGTGAACATAGCTGATTCATGACGTCATGACAGCATTTTGCGTTGCGATACGGAACCAAGTTCGTCGGCCCTCGTTTCGCGCTTAACCTGAGGAAGTCTCCATGCTCACCGCACTCACCACTTTGTTCCTGCTGACGGCGATCTCTTTCGCGGTTGTTGTCATGGCGATGACCCTGCGTGAGTCGTGGAGCAAGGTGACGGCGGCTCTCGTGCCGGTGCCGAACAGCGGCCGGGGCGCTCAGACTGCTCGTCGCGCCAAGCGCATCACGCGCCGTCCGGCAACGTTTCGGCTGGCCGCGGAACGGCTGCGCGCAGCCGCCTAGCCTTTCGGTAGCTGACGATCGAGAACGGGATCACCGCGGCGTAAATCACCGCCGCGACCGTGAGTGTAGCCCAAGGTTCAGAAATCAGGGCCGCACCCAACAAGCCCACACCTAGCAGCGCGCCTAAGCGAAACGCCGGCTTTAGCCGGATCGACCCCCAGCCGAACGTCGCGAAGTTTGCGATCATCATGACCGCGACCAGCGCGGCCCAGAGCGCCACCAGAACGGGGTCCTGATCCGTTCCCTGCCAAAGTGAGATATAGACCGGGAGCAACAGCAGCCCCGCGCCCGCAGGTGCCGGCACGCCGGTCAGGTATCCCGCGGATTTGTGCGGCTGGTCCTGCGTATCGATCGCCGCGTTGAAGCGCGCCAGCCGCAAAGCGGCGCTGACGGCATGGGCAAGCGCGATGACCCAGCCCAGCCGCGGAAGGTTCTGCAACGACCACAGGTAGATGATTAGCGCCGGGGACACGCCGAACGCGATCACGTCCGACAGCGAGTCGAGCTCGGCCCCGAAGCGCGTCTGCGCCTTGAGCATGCGGGCGACGCGGCCATCAAGCGCGTCGAGGATGGCTGCCACGACGATGCAGATGATCGCAAGGTCCCAGCGTTCCAGAAACGCGAAGCGCGCGCCGCTCAGTCCCACGCACAGCGCCAGCACGGTGATGGCGTTGGGCACAAGCGCCCGGAACGGAATGCCGCGAAGTTGACGCTCCGCTTTCATTGGCTGACTCCAGCAGTGGTCGCGCCGTTCCCGACCTTGGCGATGATCGTTTCGCCCGCCACCGCGCGTTGGCCGAGTAGGACCCTGGGCGCGGTGCCCGCCGGCAGGAATACGTCGACGCGACTGCCGAAACGGATCAGGCCGACGCGCTGACCCGTCGCGACGATGTCGCCGGGTTTGACGAAGGGCAGGATGCGGCGTGCCACAAGTCCCGCGATCTGTGTGAACCCGACGCGCAAGCCATCGCGCGCCTCGACCAGGATGTGCTGGCGCTCATTCTCTTCGCTCGCCTTGTCTAGGTCGGCGTTGAGGAACTTGCCCGAGATGTAGACGACGCGCTTTATTGTGCCGCCGATCGGCGTGCGATTGATGTGAACGTCGAAGACGCTCATGAAGATGGACACGCGCGTGACGGTGCCGTTGCCCAGAGCATCGTCGCCGGCCAGCTCGCGCGGCACGGGCACGTCCGCGATCATGGTGACCAGGCCGTCCGCGGGCGAGACGATCAGCCGGTCGCCCTTGGGCGTAGTGCGGATCGGATCGCGGAAGAACGACACCACCCACAAGGTCACGATCACCAGCAGCCACCCGATCTCGTCCGAGATCAACGTCATGAACAGCAGCGACACCGCGGCGGAAATCGCGACGTACTTGTACCCCTCCTTGTGGATCGCGGGCATGCGATAGCGCACGTTGCTGGTGACGACGTCTGGCTTTTCGAGTGAGGTCATGGCCTCCATCTCTACGGCGCGTAGCGGCGTAGGACAAATGGCCGAGGCGTTTGGTTGATCCCCTCCCCTGCGCCGCTTAAGGCCAGAGCCAGACCAGCCTCAACAAGGACGCAGCCAAGCCCATGAACAAGATCAAGGTGCAGAACCCCATCGTCGAGATCGATGGGGACGAAATGACCCGCATCATCTGGGCGTGGATTCGCGAGCGGCTGATCCTGCCCTACCTGGACGTGGAGCTGCTCTACTTCGATCTCGGGATGGAGAACCGCGACGCGACGGACGACAAGGTCACGATCGAGGCATCCAACGCGATCAAGCAGCACGGCGTCGGCGTAAAATGCGCGACGATCACGCCCGACGAGGCGCGGGTCGAGGAATTCGGTCTGAAGAAGATGTGGAAGTCGCCCAACGGCACGATCCGCAACATTTTGGGCGGCGTCGTCTTTCGCGAGCCGATCGTGATGAGCAACGTGCCGCGGCTGATCCCAGGCTGGACCGACCCGATCGTCATCGGCCGTCACGCGTTCGGCGACCAGTACCGTGCGACCGACTTCAAGGTGCCCGGCCCCGGCAAGCTGCGCATGGTGTGGGAAGGCGCGGACGGGCAGCGGATCGAGGAAGAGGTATTCGACTTCCCGGCCGCCGGCGTGGCGATGGGCATGTACAACCTGGACGACTCGATCCGCGATTTCGCGCGCGCCAGCCTCAACTTCGGACTGGACCGCGGTTGGCCGGTCTACCTGTCGACCAAGAACACAATTCTGAAAGCGTATGACGGGCGCTTCAAGGACATCTTCGAAGAGGTTTTCGAGGCCGAGTTCAAGGACAAGTTCGCGCAAGCCAAGATCGTCTACGAGCACCGCTTGATCGACGACATGGTCGCGTCCGCGCTGAAATGGTCCGGCAAGTTCGTCTGGGCCTGCAAGAACTATGATGGCGACGTGCAGTCCGATCTCGTTGCTCAAGGATTCGGTTCGCTCGGGCTGATGACCTCGATACTCATGACGCCCGACGGCAAGACCGTCGAGGCCGAAGCTGCGCACGGCACGGTCACGCGCCACTTCCGCATGCACCAGCAGGGCAAGGCGACGTCAACCAACCCGATTGCGTCGATCTTCGCGTGGACAGGAGGCCTCAAGTATCGCGGAAAGTTCGACGGCACGCCCGAGGTCACCCGGTTCGCCGAAACGCTGGAGCGCGTTTGCGTGGAAACGGTGGAAGCCGGCAGCATGACCAAGGATCTCGCGCTGCTGGTTGGCCCCGAGCAGAACTGGATGACGACCGAGCAGTTTTTCGAAACCGTCCGGGTCAACCTGGAAGCGGCGATGGCAGCGCCGGCCGTCACCTGAACTAGGGTGTCGACCCGGCTTGCCGGGGGTCAGAAGGGGGGAGGCAGCAAGATGGCGAGCGGTCTGGCTTCCCCCGCGCTCAGCGACGCTCTGGTTATCCTAGGCGCCGCCGGGATCGTTATCCCGGCGTTCGCGCGCCTGCGCGTGTCGCCAATCATCGGCTTCATTTTGGTGGGCATTCTTGTCGGCCCGGCGGGGCTCGGCCGCTTCGTCGCCGAGCAGCCCTGGCTCTACTACATCACGATCAGCGATCCGCACGCGATCGAGCCGTTCGCGGAATTCGGCATCATCATGCTGCTGTTCTCGATCGGGCTGGAGCTATCCTTCCGACGCCTGTGGACGATGCGACGACAGGTGTTCGGCCTCGGCGCCGCGGAGCTCTTCCTGTCCGCGGTGCTGATCGCCGGCGGCCTTGCCATCGCGGGGCAAGGCGCCGTCGGGGCGGTGGCGCTGGGATTGGCGCTCGCGCTATCGTCCACTGCGCTGGTGCTTCCGATTGCGGGCACGCAAAGCCCCGTCGGCCGAATGGCGCTCGCGATGCTGTTGTTCGAAGACCTCGCGATCGTGCCCATCATCTTCCTCCTGGGTGCGCTGGCGCCCACGGCGATGGCGGGAAGCTTCGGCTTTTGGGAAACGCTCCTCGCGGGGAGTGCGGCCATTGCCGTCATGCTGCTCGTGGGGCGTCGCCTGCTACCGCGGTTGTTCGCGCAGGCCGCGCGAGCCAAGAGCCCCGAGCTGTTTCTTTCGGCGAGCCTGCTCGTCGTAATCGGCGCCAGCCTGGTCACCACTGCGGTCGGCCTGTCTCCGATCCTCGGCGCGCTGATCGCGGGCATCCTGATCGCGGAGACCGACTACCACAACGAAGTCGGCGTGGTGACCGCGCCCTTCAAGGGTCTGGCACTGGGCGTGTTCCTGATCAGCGTCGGCATGAGCCTCGACCTGCAACTCGTCTACGCCAATCTGCCGATGCTGCTGCTTGCCATCGCGGGTGTCGTTGTCGTCAAGACCGTCGTAACCGGCCTGCTCCTGCGGCTGACGGGCGCGCGGGCCGGCGTCGCCGCGGAAACGGGGTTCCTGATGGCGTCGCCATCCGAAACGACGCTGATCGTTCTGGCCACTGCCGCCCAGGCGGGGCTCATCGACCCGGGAACCGCCAACTTCTGGCAAGTGGTGACCGCCATCGGGCTGACCCTGACGCCGCTGCTGGCGATCGTCGGGCGGCGGGCGTCGCGTCGTATCGATCATGCCGGCCACGACGCGCCGGTCGCCGCCGCCGAAGGTGCGGTCGTCATCGTCGGCTTCGGCCGGGTGGGGCGCATGGTGGCGACGTTGCTGGATGCGCATGGCAGGGCCTGGTCGGCTGTCGAGACCGATCCGGACGCGGCCGCCGCGGCGCGATCGGAAGGCTTCGCGGTGTCTTTCGGTGACGCGGCGCGGATGGAGACGCTCGACCGCATGAACCTGAACGCGGCTGGCGCGCTGGTGCTGACGATGGACGATCCGGTGCTCGGCGCGCGGTTAACGCGACGGGCGCGGGCGGCGTTTCCTGACCTTACCATCATCGCTCGGGCGCGCGACTCGCGGCACGCGGCGGAGCTTTATCGCGCTGGCGCCAGCGATGCCGTGCCGGAGACGCTGGAAAGCTCGCTGCAACTGTCGGAGGCCGTGCTGGTCGACCTCGGCGTCGCCATGGGTCCGGTAATCGCCTCCATCCACGAAAAGCGCGCGGATCTGCGGCGGGAGATCATGGAGTTAGCCTCGCTGGAGCGGGAGCCTGTGTTGAAGCGGCGGAGACTTTCGGATGGCGACGGGGCGCCCGCCGCTTAGGCCGCGACGCTTTCCGCCAGAGCGTCGCGGACCTTTGCCAGCGCGTCGGCGGCCTTGTCGGCGTCAGGACCGCCGCCTTGCGCCATGTCGGGTCGGCCGCCCCCACCCTGCCCACCGAGCGCGCCGACGGCGCGGCGCACCAGGTCCACGGCACTGCGGGTGGTAACGAGGTCGGCCGTGACGCCAACAGCGACCGTGGCGCGACCGTTTTCCACCGCAACCAGCGCAACGACGCCGGAGCCGACGCGCACCTTGGCTTCGTCAACCAGACCGCGCAGCGCCTTGGCTTCGACGCCGTTCAGGACCTCGCCGACGAAACCGATGCCGGCGATCTGTTCGACGGGTGCCGGACCGCCTGCGCCGCCGCCGCTGGCGAGGCTCTTCTTGGCGGCCGCCAGTTCGCGCTCCAGTCGGCGGCGTTCCTCGACCAGAGCGGCGACGCGACCCGGAACTTCGTCGGGCGAGACCTTGAGCGTCGCGGCGGCCTCGCGCAAGCGCACATCGCGACCGGTGAGATAGGCGCGCGCGGCCTCGCCGGTCAGCGCCTCCACGCGGCGGACGCCGGACGCGACCGCGCCCTCGCCGACGACGGTGAACAGGCCGATGTCGCCCAGGGCGGACACATGCGTGCCGCCGCACAGCTCGACCGAGTAGCGGCCGTCATCCGTTCCCATCGACACGACGCGGACTTCGTCGCCGTACTTCTCGCCGAACAGCGCCATCGCGCCGGAAGCAATGGCGTCGTCCGGCGTCATGATGCGGGTGGTCACGGGCGTGTTTGCACGGACCTGCGCGTTGACGTCGGCTTCGACCGCCGCGAGGTCCCCGGGCGACATGCCCCTTGGGTGCGAGACGTCGAACCGCAGGCGGTCGGGGGCGACGAGCGAACCCTTCTGCGCGACATGCTTGCCGAGGCGATCCCGCAACGCGGCGTGAAGGAGGTGGGTCGCGGAGTGGTTGGCGCGGATCGCGCCACGCCGGGGGCGATCGACGTTCAGGTGTACGGAGTCGCCGACCGCCAGCGCACCTTCGTCGATCCGCGTGTGATGAACGTGCAATCGGCCCAGCAGCTTGGCGGTGTTCGTCACGACGCCGCGCGAAAAGTCGCCGCCGATCGTCCCCGTGTCGCCGACCTGACCGCCGCTCTCCGCATAGAAGGGCGTCTGGTTGACCACGACGAGCACGTCCGAACCGGCCTCCGCGCGGTCGACGCGCCTGCCATCCTGCACCAGCGCCACGACCTGCGCTTCCGCCTCTTCGGCGGTGTAGCCCAGGAACTCGGTGGCCCCCGCGGCGTCCGCGATTTCGAACCAGATGTCGTCGGACGCGCTCTCGCCCGAACCTTTCCACGCGGCGCGGGCGGCGCGCTTCTGTTCGGCCATGGCGGCGTCGAAGCCGTGGCGGTCGACCGCGAGCCCCCGCGCGCGCATCGCGTCTTCGGTCAGGTCGTAGGGGAAGCCGAACGTGTCATAGAGCTTGAAGGCGGTCTCGCCGGGCAGCGTCGCGCCATCGCCCAGCGACGCGGTTGCCTCGTCGAGCAGGCGCAGGCCGTTGTCGAGCGTCTTGCGAAAGCGCGTCTCCTCGAGCTTCAGCGTTTCGGTGATCAGCGGCTCGGCGCGAACGAGTTCGGGATAGGCGCTGCCCATCTCGGCGACGAGCGCGGGGACGAGCCGGTGCATCAGCGGCTCGTCGGCGCCCAGCAGGCGGGCGTGGCGCATCGCGCGGCGCATGATGCGGCGCAGCACGTAGCCGCGGCCTTCATTGGCCGGCAGCACGCCGTCGGCAACGAGGAAGCCCGACGTCCGCAGATGATCGGCGATGATGCGGTGGCTGGCCTGCGTGTCGCCAGTGGTCGCAGTGCCCGTGAGCGCACCGCTGGCCGCGATCAGCGCGCGGAACGTATCCGTGTCGTAATTGTCGTGGACGCCCTGCATCACGGCGGCGATGCGTTCCAGCCCCATGCCGGTGTCGATCGACGGGTGCGGCAGTTCGACCCGGCGCACTGCGTCCAATTGCTCGTACTGCATGAAGACGAGGTTCCAGATCTCGACGAAACGGTCGCCGTCCTCGTCCGGGGAGCCCGGCGGGCCGCCCGGAATGTGATCGCCGTGGTCGAAGAAAATCTCGGAGCACGGCCCGCAGGGGCCAGTGTCCCCCATCGACCAAAAATTGTCGGCCGTGGGAATGCGAATGATGCGGTGTTCAGGCAGCCCGGCGACCTTGCGCCACAGGGCGTGCGCCTCGTCGTCGGTGTGGAAGACGGTGACGGTCAGCCGGTCGGGCGACAGGCCGAATTCGCAGGTGAGAAGCGTCCACGCCTGAACGATCGCCTGTTCCTTGAAGTAATCGCCGAACGAGAAATTGCCCAGCATTTCGAAGAAAGTGTGGTGGCGCGCGGTGTAGCCGACATTGTCGAGATCGTTGTGCTTGCCGCCTGCGCGCACGCACTTCTGAGACGAGGCGGCGGTGACGTAGGGCCGCGTTTCGAGGCCCGTGAAGACGTTCTTGAACGGCACCATGCCGGCGTTGACAAACATCAGCGTGGGATCATTGTGGGGGATCAGCGGCGCGGACGGAACGCGGGCATGCCCCTGCCCGTCGAAATAATCGAGAAAGGCGCGGCGAATGTCGTTGGTCGAGGTCATGCAGGCGATCTAGGCGGGTGATGGGCGGAGGGGAAGCGGCGGCGATCGGAAGCGGGCGCAAAGCTGACGATGATACCGCGTTCGCAGCTTAATCTGGTCAGTTTAGACAGCTTCCATGCCCAGGAACCGAGGTGCGCGGTTCCTGTAGCGCCTTTGCGTGCGAACCTTCGATCCTCAGCCGACTCGACCCTCGGAGCACCTAACCAGAACGGTTCTGTGTAGGACAGCGTTTTCTGCCGAAGATCCCGCCGGGGGCTCTCGGCTCCGTCCGACCATCCAGCTTACTTTGTGGAACCTGCCGCCGGCCCGCGCATGCTCATACCTGCGTACGATCGAAGGTCCGCTTTCCACTCTGGCGGAGGTTGAGCTTCGGAATCGCTGGTCGACGGGAACGACACATTATGAGGACAGCCGAGCAAAGATGGCGGCGGCGATCACATCTTCATTAATCTCGCTCTGCCAATCGGAGGTCACGAGGTCCTACAAGCGTCGGCAAGTTCTCCGCGCGCCGTTCGGCCTTGGCGCGTTCGACCCGTTTTCGTTCGGCAAGGCGCGCTCGCCGGTTGCTTGTTCTCAGCGGCCTCACGGTCATCTGACCTTTCGAGAGCGTTCAAGGACCGGGCGGTGCCCTTCAGCGTCGAAAGCGCCGGATGGCGGCAGATCATCGCGAGGAATGGATTTCACGCCCGGGTCAGCGTGCTCGCCCGTTTCGGGGTGGGCCGGATCCGATGCGCCGGCCTGCTTGAGCGCGAACGCGAATTCCGAGCGTGCCGCCTGCGCAGCCGCCGATTTCAGGTCGTTTAATGGCGCCTCGTTCATCGTTTCTTCCTGTTCGTGTGAGATGGACCGGGGGCAGCTAATGTCCCTTGCGGTCAGTCAAGCGTCCCAACACCCGTTCGAGAGCCCCGGTCAGTTTGCTGGCGGCGCCTAAAACTGCTTGGTCGACGGAGTCGGCTTCGTGGCTAACGGCGACGGGGCCGAGACCGTGGGGGCGCGCTTCAAGCATGCAGCGCTTGTCGGCCGGACCCCGCTTGCGTCCGTCGACATCGCTGATGTGCACTTCTATCCGGGTCAGGCGCGCTTCGAAATGGGCCAGGCTTGTGCGAACGTCCTGTTCGATCCGCGCCGCGAGATTCTGGCTTCCGTTCACCTTGTTGTCGGAATTGAATTGAAACTGCATCAGAGTTTCCCGCGCATGGTCTTGTCGAGGGCGTTCGACGCGGTGAGCACCAGAACAAGCAAGATTGCGAAAACGGAGATTGTGATGACCGCCAGGATCTTGGCGACGCCCGCCGCGGCGCCTGCCAAACCGGAGAAGCCCAGCAGGCCCGCCAATATGGAAATGCCGAAGAATATAAAAACCCACTTCAGCATTGTCGTGCTCCCTGTGCATCGTGAAAAGATCTATTGATCCAGTCGACTATCGGTTGACAAAGGTACTATTACGGCAACATCGGATCATGCGTTAGTATAGAATTCCTATGCGACATCTGCCTCACAGGTGATCTCCAGAACACATAGGAAATCCATTGTAACCATACGACCAGACTTTGCTTAGCTGCAATCTGACAGTCCGGTCGGCAGTTCGCCGGCGGGCAGGAGGCAGGTCGTCGAAAGCGACCGCGCGGGCGCCCAGCCCGTCGGTCAGATACTCACGCCCCTTCTTCCAGGGAGAAGATGACTATGACCGTGCCCGAGATCGACGGATATTATTTCGAGCGGCGGGCCGTCGCGGAGTTGAAGATGGCCTTCGACACCCCCCATCCCAAGTCGGCGCAAGCTCACCGAACGCTTGCGCTGATGTACCTGAACCTCGCCAACTCCGAGCGGGCTAAGCGACAGCGACTGGTCTTGACCCATTGAGCGGCAGCGCGGCTAGCCTCGAACCAGTTCTATAGGGTCTGCGCCGTCGGTAGAAGTGCCAACGCTGCGGCAGTCCTCGGAACCGATCCTTCCAATCTACCCGAACGGCTGGTCGATCGAAGGCGAAGGCTGCGAGAACCAGCGCGGGCCCTGCGCGGTCATGTAGAAGCAGTCCTCCAGACGAACGCCGAACTTGCCGGGCAGGTAGATCCCGGGTTCGTTGGAAAAGCACATGCCCTCCGCCAGCTTCGTCGTCTCGCCGCGGACGAGGTTGACGGGTTCGTGGCCGTCGAGGCCGATGCCGTGGCCGGTGCGGTGGGAGAGGCCGGGGAGCGTGTAGCCGGGGCCGTAGCCGAGGCCGGCATACGCGGCGCGAACGGCGTCGTCGACGCGGCCGGCGGGCGTGCCGATCCGGGCGGCGGCGAAGGCGATGTCCTGGCCGCGGCGCATGTGGCCCCAGACGCGGCGCGCCTCGGGCGTGGGCAACCCAAGCACGAAGCTGCGCGAGATGTCGGACTGGTAGCCGTGGACGGTGCAGCCGCAGTCCATCAGGATCATCTCGCCCGCGACCACCTGCTGCGGCTTGCCGGTGCCGTGCGGGTAGGCGCTGGCCTCGCCCAGCAGCACCAGCGCGAATTCGTGACGCCCGCCCGCGGCCTCCGTGGCGGCCTTCATCATGCCGCCGATGTCGGCGGGCGTCATGCCGGCGCGGATGCGGCCGTGGACGCTGCGGTAGGCGGTCATCGTGACGTCGGCGGCCGCCTGCATCAGCGCGATCTCCGACGGAGACTTGATCATGCGCTGGGGCCGCACGATCGCCGCGCCCGGGCGGACGGGCATGCCGGTTGCGCGCGCGAGGCCATCGGCCGCAAAGAAGCGCACCGTTTCCTCGGCTGCGACGGGCGCAACGATGCCGCGGGCGCGCAGCGTGCGGGCGATCAGCGCCGTCGGGTCCTCGTCCTCCTGCCAGGTCATGATCTCGGCGGGGATGCCGAGGCTCTCGCGGACCGAGGGCTCCTCGAAAAAGGGCGTGACGACGAACGGCTGGTCGGTCGCGGGGATGACGGCGGCGGTGAGCCGCTCGCTGCGGCCCCAGCGGACGCCTGTGTAGTAGATCAACGAGGCGCCGGGCTCGACGAGTAGCGCGCCGAGGCCGGCCGCCCGCAGCGCCGCCTGCGCGCGGGCGATCCGCGCCTGCCGTTCGGCGGCGGTGATCGGCGGCGGGATGCGAACCGCGCTGCGTTCCTGCGCCAGTGCCGCGCCGTCCGTCATCATCGCCATCGCTACGCCTCCGCCAAGCGCCAGCACCGCGCGGCGCGACACGTCATCCGGCTCACGCATAAGCATAGGGACCTCCCGTCGCCAGCGCGCGGGCGTAGGCCGGGCGCGCGTGACAGCGTTCCAGCCAGTCCATCAGGTTGGCGCGCGTCCCCGCCCCCGCCCGCGACCGTGCGGCCTCGATCGGGAAGCTCATCATGACATCGGCGGCGGTGAAGTCATCGCCCGCGAACCAGGGAAGGGCGGCGAGCTCCGCATCCAGCCAGTCCAGATGGACGTCGAACATCTTTTGCAGCGGCGCGCGCGCGGGGCGGCCGAGCAGGCCTAGGCGACCCACCACCAGCATCGCCAGCAACGGCGGCATCATCGATCCTTCGGCGTAATGGACGAACTGTCGGTAGCGCAGCGCCTCGTCGCGATTGCCGGGCGGACCGAGTTGGCCGCCGGCGCTTTCCACCAGATATTCGACGATCGCGCCCGTTTCGATGACGACGCGGCCCGCGCCCTCGCCTTCGACATCCTCGATCACCGGCGATTTGCCCAGCGGATGTACCCGGCGCAATTCGGGAGGCGCGAGCATCGTCGTCTTGTTCCGCTCGTAGCGGCGGACCTCGTAGGGCAGCGCCAGTTCCTCCAGCAGCCAGAGGATGCGTTGCGAGCGTGAGTTTTCCAGGTGGTGGACGACGATCATGCCGATGGGCTAGCGCGCGCCGTCCCCTCGCACCATCGGAAAATCCGTGACTCAGCCCGCGAACCCGCCGCCCGTGCCGCGCGCGCCCTTCGGCGGGAGGGGACCCGGCTACGCCGAGTTCGTGTTCCTGATGGCGGCGCTGATGAGCCTCAACGCCTTCGCGATCGACGCGATGCTGCCCGCGCTGCCCGCGATCGGCGAGGCGCTGGACGTGGCGGAGGACAATCGGAGGCAGCTGGTGGTCACCGCCTATCTGCTGGGCTTCGGGCTGACGCAGATGCTGTGGGGGCCGTTGTCCGACCGTTACGGGCGGCGGCCGGTGCTGGTGACGGGGCTGCTTCTTTATGCCGGCTTCGGGCTTCTCGCCGCCGTCGCCGCAAGCTTTCCGCTGCTGTTGGGCGCACGCATGCTGCAGGGCGGCGCGGCGGCGGCGACGCGGGTGCTGGTCGTATCCATGGTCCGCGACCGGTTCCAGGGCGCCATCATGGCGCGCGTCATGTCCATGACGTTCGTGGTATTCATGCTGGTGCCCGTGCTGGCGCCTTCCGTCGGCCAGGCGATCCTGCTGTTCGCGTCGTGGCGGGCGATCTTCTGGGCGCTGGCGCTGTGGGGCGTGGCGATGCTGGCGTGGAGCTGGCTGCGTCTGCCCGAGACGCTCGATCCGGCCAACCGCCGCGCGATCTCCGTCGCCACCATCGCCGGGGCGACGGGCGAAGCGCTGCGCAACCGCGTGTCGCTGGGGTACACGTTAGCGGTCATGCTGCTGATGGGCGGGCTGATGGGGTACATCAATTCGGTGCAGCAGATCGTCGCCGACGTGTTCCGCCGACCCGACCTGCTGGCGCTGGTGTTCGCCGCGGTCGCGGTGCCGATGGCGGCCGCGTCCTACACCAACGCGCGGCTGGTGGAGCGCGTCGGCGTGCGGCGGATGGCGCAGGGGGGACTGGCCGCCGTCACCGCAATCTGCGCGCTGCACCTGGCGATCGCGGCGACGGTCGGCGAAACGCTGGTAGTCTTCATCGTCCTGCAGGGGCTCACGATGGCCTGTTTCGGCCTCGCCACATCCAACATGGGCGCGATCGCGATGGGGCCGATGGGTCATATCGCGGGCACCGCGTCTTCGGTTCAGGGGACGATCCAGACGATCGGCGCAGCGCTCCTCGGCGCGATGGTCGGGCAGAGCTTCAACGGCACGACGCTGCCGCTGCTTGGCGGCTTTCTGCTCTTCGCGCTGCTCGCCTCGGCGGCTTTGTGGTGGGCGGAACGCGGCGTGATGTTCACCCGCGACGCCGGAGCCAAGGCCGCCTCTCTCTGACCGCGCTTCGCCGGCGCGGACCGTAAACCTCGTCTTTACGCGCTTGCTCTAGGTTACGCCCGGAACAAGCGCGGCCCGCGGGGGGCGGCGCGGCTGGAGGGGCTGATGGCGTCGAGATTTGCAGGGTCGCAGCACGGCGCATCCGCGGCCGACGCGCTGTTCGCGCTGATCGGCGATGGAGGCGTTGCGTCTCATACGTATTTGCGTTCGCAGACCGCGTTCGAAGGACCCGAGGCGACCCGCAACCTTGCCGACGCGGTGCATTTCCTCTGCGTTCTCCACGGGCGGCACCCCGGACTGATCGACCATGCGGTGGAGTCCACCGCGTGCGCGACGTCGCAACGCTGGCTCGGGGATGTAGCACCGGCATTCGCTGCGGAACGGCTATACATCATGCGGCTGGCCGTGGCGGCGGGACCGGTGCCCAGCACCCCCGGCGCGGCGGACAGCGAGGCCGCGGTCAGCGGGCAGAGCCATGCGCTGCAAATGCTGGCGCGGTCCGAACGGCGCGGCTGCGCGCTCGGCGCGGCGGTGGCGCTGGTGATCGACTGGCACGCCTTTCGCCCGCTGCTCGACCACGCGGCGCGCCGGCTGAGCATCGACGTGCCCACCTGCCGGCTTCCCGGCGAGCACGACCTTGGCGCCGTCGTCGAGGAGGCGGCGGCGGAACCGTCCGTCCGGCGTGCGCTGGGCTTCGGCGCCAGCCAGGTGCTGGTGCAGCATCGGGGACTGCTGGACCTGCTGGAAGCCCGGCAAAGCGCGCGGCAGGATAGCTGAAGCCAAGCGGTCGTCACGCGCTGTTGCGCGCCCTTCCCTCGCTGCCTACACGCCGCGGATGCGCTTCGAAGGCACCTCCGACTACATCGCCACTCAGGATCTGAAGGTCGCGGTCAACGCCGCCGTGACGCTGCGCCGGCCGCTGCTGATCAAGGGCGAGCCGGGCACCGGCAAGACGGTGCTGGCGCACGAGATCGCGCGCGCGCACGGAGCGCCGCTGATCGAATGGCACATCAAGTCGACGACCAAGGCGCATCAGGGCCTGTACGAATATGACGCGGTGGCGCGGCTTCGCGACGGTCAGCTGGGCGATGCGCGCGTTCACGACATCGCCAATTACATCCGGCGCGGCAAATTGTGGGACGCGTTCACCTCCCCCACTTTGCCCGTGCTGCTGATCGACGAGATCGACAAGGCGGATATCGAGTTCCCCAATGACCTGCTCCAGGAGCTCGATCGCATGAGTTTCGACGTCTACGAGACGGGCGAGCGCGTCGCGGCCGCCGAGCGCCCGATCGTGGTGATCACGTCCAACAACGAGAAGGAGCTGCCCGACGCCTTCCTGCGCCGCTGCTTCTTTCACTACATAAAATTTCCCGACCGCGACACGATGCAGGCGATCGTCGATGCGCATTTCCCCGGCATTCAGAAGATGCTGGTAGGCCGGGCAATGGACATCTTCTACGAGATCCGGGAGGTTCCGGGCCTCAAGAAGAAGCCGTCGACGTCCGAACTGCTCGACTGGCTCAAGCTGCTGCTCCACGAGGACATGCCGCTCGACGTGCTGCAATCGCGCGATCCGACCAAGGCGATCCCGCCGCTCCACGGCGCGCTGCTCAAGAACGAACAGGACGTGATGCTGTTCGAGCGGCTGGCGTTCATGGCGCGGCGACGGGGGTAGCGCGCTGTTCTTCTCATTCGTAGACGCGCTCCGCTCCGCCGGCATTCCAGCTTCGCTGACCGAGCATCTGCTGTTGCTCGAAGCGCTCGACCGCGACGTGATCGCGCCGACGCCCGAGGAGTTCTACTACCTTGCGCGCGCGACTTTCGTGCATGACGAAGGGCTGATCGACCGCTTCGACGCGGTGTTCGGGCAGGTGTTTCGCGGGCTGGAAGCGGCCGATGACGGCAAGCCTGATATTCCAGAGGAATGGCTGCGCAAGGTGGCGGAGCTTTACCTGACGCCCGAGCAGATGGCCGAGATCAAGGCGCTGGGCTCGTGGGACGAGATCATGGAAACGCTGAAGAAGCGGCTCGAGGAGCAGAAGGAACGGCATCAGGGCGGGTCGAAGTGGATCGGCACGGGCGGCACGTCGCCGTTCGGGCACGGCGGCTACAACCCGGAAGGCGTTCGCATCGGCGGTGAGGGCCGTCAGGGCCGCGCGATCAAGGTGTGGGACCGGCGCGAATTCAGGAACCTCGACGCGACGCGCGAGCTGGGCACGCGCAACATCAAGGTGGCGCTCCGGCGCCTGCGCAAATTCGCGCGGGAGGGCGCGGCCAGCGAGCTGGACATCGACGCGACGGTGGACGGCACCGCGCGCCAGGGCTGGCTCGACATCCGCATGCGCGCCGAACGGCACAACGCGGTCAAGCTGCTCCTCTTCCTCGATGTCGGCGGGTCGATGGAAGGGCATGTCAGGCTCTGTGAAGAGCTGTTCTCCGCCGCCACCTCCGAGTTCAAGAACCTGGAGTTCTTCTACTTTCACAACTGCATCTACGAGGGCGTCTGGAAGGACAACGCGCGCCGCCACGCCGAGCGCATCCCGACGCACGACCTGCTCCACAAGTACGGCGGCGACTACAAGCTGGTGATCGTCGGCGACGCGGCGATGAGCCCGTACGAGATCAGCCATCCGGGCGGATCGATCGAGCACATGAACGAAGAGGCTGGCGCGGTGTGGATCGAGCGTCTTGTGCAGACCTGGCCGGCCGCGGCGTGGCTCAATCCGACGCCCGAGGCGCACTGGAACTATTCGCAGTCGACGCTGATGCTCAAAAGCTTGATGAAGGACCGCATGTACCCGCTAACGCTGCACGGCTTGGAAGAGGCGATGCGCGGGCTGGTGCGCAAGAGCTGAAGAGGGTGCCGGCAGCTCAGTACAGGAGATAAGGCTGCCGCTCCTGCTCCCAGGCCTGCTCATCCGGCGCGGTCAGCGCGTCGAGATCGCCGGGCGTCGCGCCTGCGTCGTCGACCCAT
>DASQNO010000039.1:0-3673 GCA_035644935.1 Sphingomonadaceae bacterium | reverse complement strand
ACATGCGGCAGTCCGTTGAATTCGGCTTTCAGGTCGGGAAGGTCCGAGCCGCCCTCGCCGGTGCCGCGGGGGTCGCCGCCTTGCGCCATGAAGCCTTCGATGACGCGGTGAAAGGCCAAGCCGTTGTAGAATCCGCGCCGCACCAGCGTCTTGATCTGCGCGACGTGGCCAGGCGCGACATCCGGGCGCAGCTGGATCGCGACCTTTCCGCCGGTCGACAGGTCCAGGTACAGCGTGTTTTCCGGGGTTAACGGCGGAGCCGGCGGCGGCGCGGGCGGCACCGCGGTCTGCGCCATGGCCCAGCCGCCCAGCAGCAACGCGAGCAACAACGCAAACAAACCACGCATACCCGACCCTTTATCTTTCACGTTCCGCGGCGTCCTAGGCTGGCGACGCGATCGCGAAGCTGAACGGCGACGCCCGGCGTCACGAACTTGCCGATGTCGCCGCCGTACATCGCGATTTCCTTGACGAGCCGCGAGGCGATCGGCTGCAGCGCGACGTCGGCCATCAGGAAAACGGTTTCGACCCCGCGGTTGAGCAACTGGTTCATGCCGGCCATCTGGAACTCATATTCGAAATCGGCAACCGCCCGAAGACCACGCAAGATCGTCGAAGCGCCCTGAGCCACCGCAAAGTCCATCAGCAGCGAATCAAAGGTGACCACCTCGACGGCGTCGCCCAGGCACGCGACCTCCCGCCGAACCGTCTCGACGCGCTCCTGCGTCGTGAACATGGGCGACTTGGACGGGTTGGTGGTCACTCCGATGACCAGCCGGTCGACAAGCTTGGTGCCCCGCCGGATAATGTCCATGTGGCCCAGAGTGAGAGGGTCGAACGTGCCGGGATAGACACCGATTCGCGTCACGCGGTGGCGTCCGGGCGCTGGAAGCTGACGACGTTACGACGTTCGCAGGGCCATCCGGTCAGTTTAGTCAGTTTCCCCAGCTTCCACCTTTGCAGAAACCCGATGCCAGCGTGATTAACCGTTCTGGTTATACGATTATCGCCATCGCGGGTCAATGGTCCCGCTCCACCGCGAACCGGGCGATCGCGCGCAACAGATCGGCTTCGGTGCCGAACGCGTGCAGATGTTGGATGGCCTGGTCGATCAGGATCGCCGCCTGCCGCTCCGCCCGCTCCCGGCCGAGTAGCGACACGAACGTCACTTTGCCCGCGGCCGCGTCCTTGCCGACCTTCTTGCCCGTCCGCGCCTCGTCGCCGCCGACGTCGAGCAGGTCGTCGGCGATCTGAAACGCCAGGCCGACATCGCGGGCATAGCCGCGAAGGCCCGTGCGGCCTTCGGGCGGGACGCGCCCCATGATCGCACCGGCTTCCAGGCAGAAGGAGATCAAAGCGCCCGTCTTGAGCTGCTGCAGCCGCGTCACGCCGCCTAAGTCGAGCGCCTCCGTGCCCGCGACCAGATCCATCATCTGCCCACCGGCCATGCCCGAGGGTCCCGACGCGCGGGCGAGCGCGCCGATCAACTCCGCGCGCACGAACGGGTCCTCGTTCGTCGCCTCGTCCGCCAGGATCTCAAAGGCCAGAGCGTGCAGGCAGTCGCCGGCGAGCACCGCCGTCGCCTCGTCGAAAGCCACGTGAACGGTCGGCTTGCCCCGCCGTAGGTCGTCGTCGTCCATGCACGGCATGTCGTCGTGGATCAGTGAGTAGACGTGGATGCATTCCACCGCGAGCCCGACCCGCAGCGCGCGGTCGCGCGCGACGTTGAACAGGGCGCAGGCGGCGGACACGAGCAGCGGTCGCATCCGCTTGCCCCCGCCGATCGCGGCGTGACGCATCGCCTCGTACAGCCGCCGCCGGCCGTCGTCCGGAACGGGGAGCAACCCGTCGAACAGGCGGTCGATATCCTGGCCGATCCAATCAAGCGAAGGACCGAGGCTGATCGAGCCGCGTTCCACGATGTCAGGCGGCATCGAAGGGCTGAGTTCCCGACGGCCGCCCGTCCGCGCCCAGCGTGATCGCGTCGATCTTGGCCTGCGCCGCCGCCAGCCGCTGTTCGCACTGGCGTTTCAGCGTATCGCCTTCCGCATAAAGCGCGATCGACTGGTCGAGCGGCGCTTGGCCCGTCTCGAGCGTGCGGACGATCTCCTCCAACCGCTTCAGCGCGGCTTCGAACGAGAGCTCTTCGGTGGGTCCGGCAGCGTCGGGCATGGCGTCATGCTCTGGCGCGCGGGCATACATGGGTCAAGCGCGCCGGAACCATGCCACGCCGTCGACCACGTCGCGGACGGCGCGATTTTCGACCTCCAGCCGCCGCAGATGCGCCATCGTCTCGCCGGTCGCCAGCCCGATGAGGTTCTCGCCGATGGCGCGCGCGAACAACACGCCAAAGCAGTCCACCGCGCGTCGCGGCTCCTCGAGGTGAGCATGGAGCGCGTCCAGCTGGTTCCGGTGCCCCGCGTCCAGCGCGTCGAGACGCGCGTGCAGCCCGGTAAAAGGTTCGCCATGCCCAGGAAGGACCAGCAGATCGTGGGGCAGCGCCCGGAGCCTGGCGATCGAGCCGAGCCAGTCGCCGAGCGGGTCCTCGGCGGGTTCCGCCAGCATCAGCGACACGTTGGATGTGATACGCGGCAACACCTGGTCGCCCGCGATCATGATCCCGCCCGCGTCGTCGACCAGGCAGGCATGATCGGGACTGTGCCCATTGCCCGTGACCACCCGCCAAGCGCGCGCGCCGACCGTAATCGTCCCCCCGTCCGCCAACCGGACATATTGCGCGGGCAGCGGGCTTACTGCGGCGGCGAAGCGGCCCCACCCCTTGGAGATCTCCGCCGCGATGCGATCCTCATGCCAGCCGGCCAGCCGCCAGCTCGCCGGCGCTTCGGGCGGCGGGGCAGAGCGAACGTCGGTCGTCAGCAGCCGCGCCCACAGCCATTCAACCCGCGTCATGCATAGCGGCGCCGCGAAGCGCGCGCAAAGCCAGCCGGCGAGCCCCAGATGATCGGGGTGGAAATGCGTCACGATCACGCGCGTCACGGGCTTGCCGCCTAGCGGACCGGCAAGCAGCTGCTCCCACGCCTCGCGGGTGGGGGCGATGTCGAGGCCGGTATCGACTATGGCGATGCCGTCCCCGTCGTCTAGGATCACGACGTTGATGTGCTTCAAGGCGCCCGGAACAACGAAGCGCGCCCAGCTAACGCCGTCGGCAACCCGGAACAGCGCGCCGGGCTCGGGGCCGACACGCCCGAACGGGTAGGTCAGCCCCTTGTGCGAGTAGGCCTCAGCGGGAGAAGGGATCGACGAACCCCGGCGCGTTGGGCATCGTGGACTGCTGGCCGGCCGTGGCTTCGGCGTGCAGCGCGGCTTCCGCCTCGCGCGCATGCGTCTCGCGCTCGGTGCGCAGTTCCTCGATCAACGCCGCGCGGTCCCCTTCGAAGCGCGTGTCGACGCGCGCTTCCATGCCCGCGGCCTTGCCGGCCTTGGCGACGATCGCGTCCAGCTCGCGCTGCGACGTCAGGCCCAGCGTCACCGGGTCCTTGGGAACGATGTTGGAGATGTTCCAATGCGTCCGGTCGCGGATCGCCGAAATCGTCGTGCGCGTGGTGCCGATCAGCTTGGAGATCATGCCGTCGGTGACTTCCGGGTGGTTGCGTACGATCCATGCGATGCCGTCCGGCTTGTCGGCGCGCTTGGACACGGGCGTGTAGCGCGG
>DASQNO010000038.1:0-8365 GCA_035644935.1 Sphingomonadaceae bacterium | reverse complement strand
GGTGCGGCATTGGCTGGACGACCCGTTCTTCGTCCACGCCAAGGGTCGCGCGCTCAAGCCTGAGGACATCTTGATACTGGTGCGCCGCCGCGGCGAACTCGCGGGTTTGCTCGTCGCGCGGCTGCATGCGGAAGGGGTGCCTGTGGCGGGCGTCGATCGGCTGCGGCTGGACGCACCGCTCGCGGTCAAGGATCTGCTCGCCGCGATGCGCTTCGCCGCGCAGCCGCTGGATGACCTCAACCTCGCCAATCTGCTGGTCTCGCCGCTGCTGGGGATGACGCAGAACGGGCTGCTGGACGTGGCTACCGTGAGGGAGGGCAGGAGCCTGTGGTCCACTCTGCGGGACCGTGGCAGTCCCGCGACGGTGGACGCGCTGCGCGAAATGCTTGCCATGGCGGACTTCACCACGCCGCACGAATTTTTGGAGGGCCTGCTGTCCGGTCCGCTCGACGGCCGCCGCAAGCTTGTAGCGCGGCTGGGCGAGGAGGCGCGCGACCCGATCGAGGAATTGGTCACCGCCGCGCTGGAGTTCGAGAGCGCGTCGGCGCCGTCCCTGCAGAGCTTCATCGACTGGTTCGAACGCGGCGAGGTGGAGATCGTCCGCGATCCGGCGTCGGGTGGCGACGCCGTGCGCGTGATGACCGTGCACGGCGCCAAGGGCCTGCAGGCCCCCGTGGTGATCCTTGCCGACGCCACCGCTGATCCGGACAAGAGCCCGCGCGGCGCAATCCACGTGCCGCTGCACGATGGCGCGCGCGTGCCGCTGTTCCGTCCGCGAAGGGCGGAAATGGCGCCCCCTCTGACCGACATCGTGGCCGCTATAGACGAGCGCGATCGGCAGGAGCACTGGCGGCTGCTCTACGTCGCCGCAACGCGGGCCGAGGAGCGGCTGGTTATCGCCGGCGCTTTGGGTTCCGCGTGCAAGGGCGAGCCGCCGAAGAACAGCTGGTTCCCGGCGCTCGAAGCGTCGCTGGCCGCGCTTGGGGCGGAGCCGCGCGAGGACGCGGAATGGGGCTATTCGCGCTGCTACGAAGGCCATGCGCCGGCCCGCGCCGCACCCGTCCGCGAACGCAAGCGAACGCCGGTTCCGGAGCTTGCGCCACCCGCCTGGCTTTGGTCGCCCGCCCCCGCCGAGGCGCGCCCGCCGCGGCCGCTGGCGCCATCCTCGCTGGGCGCCGACGATGCGCCCGATCCGCCGCCGGGTCCCGCGATGCGCCCCGCCGCGCTGCGTGGGTCGCACCTTCACGCGCTGTTCGAACGGCTGCCCGCCGTCCCCGCCGAGGCGCGGCGCGGGGCTGGAGACGACTGGCTTCGGCAAAGCGCCGGTGTCGCGGACGATGGGGAACGGACCGCCCTTGTCGACGATGCGCTGCGCGTGATCGAGGATCCGATGTTCGCCGATCTGTTCGGCCCTGACGCGCTCGCCGAGGCGCCGCTGACGGCGGTGCTGCCGGACGGCACTGTGGTGTCCGGCACGGTCGATCGCCTGCTCGTCACCGCGGACGCGGTTCGGGTCGTGGACTTCAAGACGGGTCGGGCGGTGCCGGCGTCTTCTGCCGCTATTCCTGCGGCCTACATGCGCCAGATGCGCGCCTATGCGGCCGCACTGGCCGTGATCTTCCCCGGCCGGGCGGTGGAGGCTGCGCTGCTGTTCACGTCCGGTCCGCGACTGTTCGCGGTGGATGCCGGTTGAGCGGCCCGGCGGTGGACCCTACATGAGGGTTCACATCTACGGAGTAGCCGCGATCATGCCGACCAAGACCATCACCGACACCAGCTTTGGCACCGATGTGCTGAGCGCCGACGGACCCGTGCTGGTCGATTTCTGGGCGGAATGGTGCGGCCCGTGCAAGATGATCGGCCCCGCGCTGGAGCAGATTTCGGACGAGATGGCGGGGCAGGTGACGATCGCCAAGATCAACATCGACGACAATCCCGAAGCGCCGGCCAAGTACGGGGTGCGCGGCATTCCGACGATGATCTTGTTCAAGGACGGCCAAAAGGTCGCGGAAAAGGTCGGCGCGGCACCCAAGAGTCAGCTGTCGGCCTGGCTGCAATCGGCACTCTGAGCGGCGACCCGGTAAATTGACGGTAAAGCCGCGCGGACGTACTCCCGCGCGGCGATCCGCCGCGGCTTTTCGCAGGCGACTCCCTAAGTTTCTAAGGACATCTCAATGATTGGCGGCTTTGCCAAGACCATCTTCGGTTCGTCGAACGACCGCTACGTCGCCAAGATCCGGAAGATCGTCGACAAGATCAACGCGTTCGAGCCGTCGATCTCGGCGATGGATGACGACGAGCTGCAGGGGCAGACCGGCCTGTTCCGCGCGCGTCTGGACGCGGGCGAGCCGTTGGACTCGATCCTGCCCGAAGCGTTCGCGACAGTGCGCGAGGCGGCGTCGCGGACGCTCGGCCAACGGCACTATGACGTGCAGATGATCGGCGGCATCGTGCTTCACCGCGGCGAGATCGCCGAGATGCGCACCGGCGAGGGCAAGACGCTTGTGGCGACGCTCGCGAGCTACCTCAACGCGCTGCCCGGCAACGGCGTCCACGTCGTCACCGTTAACGATTATCTCGCACGCCGCGACGCCGAATGGATGGGGCGCGTGCACAAGTTCCTGGGCCTGTCCGTCGGCGTGATCGTCCCCAACCTCACGGACACGCAGCGGCGCGAGGCCTATGCGTCCGACATCACCTACGGCACGAACAACGAGTTCGGGTTCGACTACCTTCGCGACAATATGAAATATTCGCGTGAGGCGATGACGCAGCGCCCGTTCAACTTCGCGATCGTCGACGAGGTCGACTCGATCCTGATCGACGAGGCGCGCACGCCGCTGATCATTTCAGGCCCGACGGACGACAAGTCGGAGCTGTACATGGCGGTCGACAGCATCGTGAAGGGCGTCGCCGAAACCGATTACGAGAAGGATGAGAAGCAGCGTTCGGTGACGCTCACCGAAGAAGGCACCGAAAAGATGGAGCGGCTGCTCGAGAGCGCCGGCCTGCTCCAGGGCAGCAACCTCTACGATTTCGAGAACACGCAGGTGGTCCACCACCTCAACCAGTCGCTGCGCGCCAACGTGCTGTACCGGTTGGACACGGACTACATCGTCAAGGACGGCAAGATCGTCATCATCGACGAGTTTACCGGCCGCATGATGGACGGCCGGCGCTGGTCCGACGGCCTGCACCAGGCGGTGGAGGCGAAGGAGGGCGTCCAGATCGAGCCCGAGAACCAGACCATGGCCTCGATCACGTTCCAGAATTATTTCCGGCTCTACCCGAAATTGTCGGGGATGACGGGCACCGCGCTAACCGAGGCGCCCGAGTTCTTCGACATCTACAAGATGAACGTCGTCACGATCCCGACCAACGTGCCCGTTCAGCGCAAGGACGAGGACGACGAGTTCTACAAAAACCAGAACGACAAGTTCGCCGCCATCGCCAAGGCGATCCGGGAGAAGCAGGACACGGGGCAGCCCGTACTCGTCGGCACCGTGTCGATTGAGAAGTCTGAACTGCTGTCCGAATTCCTGACCGCGGAAGGGGTCAAGCACGAGGTGCTCAACGCCCGCTTCCACGAACAGGAAGCGCATATCGTTGCGCAGGCGGGCCGTATCGGCGCGGTGACGATCGCCACCAACATGGCCGGCCGCGGCACGGACATTCAGCTTGGCGGCAACCTGGAATTCATGATTGAGGACGAGTTGACCGGGGTAGAGGAAGGACCGGCGCGCGAAGCGGCTATCATTGAGCTTAAGGAGCGGCTGGCGGAAGAGCGCGCGCGCGTGCTGGAGGTCGGCGGGCTGTTCGTCTTGGGCACCGAACGCCACGAATCGCGTCGTATCGACAACCAACTGCGCGGCCGTTCCGGGCGCCAGGGCGATCCCGGATTGTCGCGCTTCTACCTGTCGCTAGACGACGACCTCCTGCGCATCTTCGGGCCACAGACGATGTTCGCGCGGCTGATGAACAAGAATTTGGAGGATGGCGAGGCGATCGTCAGCCCCTGGATTTCGAAGGCCATTGAGACCGCGCAGAAGAAGGTCGAGGCGCGCAACTACGACATCCGCAAGCAGGTCGTCGAATATGATGACGTGATGAACGACCAGCGCAAGGTCATCTACGAACAGCGCAGCGACATCATGGATGCGGATACGGTCGGCGACGTGGTGACCGACATGCGCGCGGACACGGTGAACACGTTGGTCGGGGCGGCGTGCCCGCCCAACACCTATCCCGAACAGTGGGAGGTCGCGACGCTCAAGGAAGCGGTGGCCGACGTGCTGGCGCTCGACCTGCCGGTCGACCAGTGGGCAACGGAGGAGGGCATCGAGCCCGACATCATCGCCGAGCGCGTGCAGGCGGAGGCGGATGCGGCGTTCGCGGCCAAGATCGCCGACGTGGAGCCCGACCGCTGGATCAGCATCGAAAAGAGCATCCTGATCCAGTCGCTCGACAAACACTGGAAGGACCATCTCGCGCTGCTGGACGCGCTGCGGCAGGTCATCCACCTGCGCGCCTATGCGCAGAAGAAGCCGATTGACGAGTACAAGCACGAGGCGTTCGCGCAGTTCGAACGCATGCTGGCCGACATTCGCGTCGACGTGACGCGTGTGCTGTCCCATGCCCGCTTCGACTTCTCCGCACCCGCCGACTTCGAAGAACTCGGTGAGTTCGACATGCCCGACTTCATCACGACGCATTTCGACCCACTGACCGGCGACGACGACAGCTACGACATCGATGCAGGCACCGGGAACATCGTCTCCCGCCTGCCGCCGCTGCAGATCGCGCAGCCCGACATGCCGCAGGGCGCGGACGGAGAGCTGATGGAGAAGGTCAGCCGCAACGCGCCTTGCCCCTGCGGTTCGGGGAACAAGTTCAAGCACTGCCACGGGCAGCTGGGTTAAGGCTGGAGGCCGGCACCGGGTTCATCGTCGGTGCCGACCTTCTTCACGAGCGACAGCCACTTCGGCGATCATCGCACGATGAATATCGGCGCGCGCGCGTTCGCGTTGGTGGCGGAGATGGACGCGGCGCTGGTCGCGGGCTGGAACGATGTCGTCGGCGCTGAAGACGAGGTTTGGCACTTGGGCGACTTCGCGCGGAGCCCTGATCGTGTGCCTGGCCTGCTGGCGCGCCTGCACGGGCGCAAGCATCTCGTGCGCGGAAACAACGATCCGCCCAGAACGCTTGCTGCGGGCGACTGGTCAACGGTGTGCGATTACCGTGAACTTCAGCTGGACGGCAGGCTGCTGGTCCTGTGCCACTATCCTTTCCGCAGCTGGAACGGGCAGGGCCGCCGGTCGATCAACCTGCACGGTCACAGCCATGGCCGGCTGAAGCCGATGCCGCGCCAGTTCGACGTCGGCGTGGACGTCTGGAACTACCAGCCGGTCGATCTCCCGACCATATTGGCGGGACCGAAGGCGAGCGCGGCTTCAAGCCACGCGGCGTTCGGATGAATTGGCTCCCCGGGACGGATTCGAACCATCGGCCATCCGATTAACAGTCGGATGCTCTACCGCTGAGCTACCGGGGAGCAGCCGGTTCGGCGAGCGGGCTATAGCAACGGCTTCGCGTGGGGCGCAACCCGCGTCAGCTCAGGAACTGCTCCATCGCGATCCGCTCGTCTAGCGCATGGCTGGGATCGAACAGCAACGTCAGCGCGCGCGTGCGGTCGATCGACACCGCGACGTGCGCGACGTTGCGCACCTCCACCTGGTCCGCGACGGCCGACACCGGGCGGTGCCCGGGGTCCAGGACCTTAAGGTCTATACGTGTCGAATCGGGCAGGATGGCGCCGCCCCAACGCCGGGGGCGAAAAGGGCTGATCGGGGTCAGCGCCACAAGGCTGGACGCCAGCGGCAGGATGGGACCCTTGGCCGACAGGTTGTAGGCTGTGGAGCCGGCGGGCGTCGCGACCAGCACGCCGTCGCAGACGAGTTCCGGGATCGCCACGCGCGCGTCCACCGATACTTCGATCCGCGCGGTCTGCCGCGTTTCGCGAAGCAGCGAGACCTCGTTGATCGCCGGGTGCGACACCGTGTCCCCGGCGGCGGTGGTGACCGTCATCTTGAGCGGCGTGACGGCGAACGCCTTGGCCGCCGTGATGCGGTCGGTCAGCCCTTGCGCGCGCCAGTCGTTCATCAGGAACCCGACGGTGCCGCGGTTCATCCCAAACACGGGCAGGTGCCGCCCACCGGTCGCCAACCGCGCGTCGAGCATGTCGTGCAGGACCTGCAGCATGAAGCCGTCGCCGCCAAGCGCCACCAGCACGTCCGCTTCGTCCACGGGAACCCATGCGACCTGCTTGCGCAGGTGCTTCGCCGCGCTTTGCGCAAGGCTGGTCGGGGAGGCGAGCAGCGCGAGCTTCACGGGGGCGCATCCTCCTTGCAGCGCGCGTGCCAGTAGCGGACGCGCCATTGCGGGACAGCTACGGATGAAGGGGCCCGGGAGCAAGGCAAAGCGCGTCGGGGAGATAGCCGCACGGGTCGGCTTGGGGTAACAACAGGCCAGCACCCGGAAACCCCCGCACAGATGCCGATCGCCGCCGACGACCTGCCCGATGACGACGTGGTCGTGTTCATCCTGTCGTTCGCGCAGCGCGACGCGTTGCGCGACGCGGTGGACCGCGCCGGCTGGCGCACGATCGCCGCTCGACGGGGCGAAAGCGCCGAACAGCGCTTCCTGGCGGCGGGCGCGCGCATCGCGCTGGTCGACGCGCGCGACGAACACGTCAAGGGAATGGAGGCGATACGGGCGCTAGGGCCCGCCGCCGAGCGCGCGGGCGGCGCGCTGGTGGCAATCGTGGCGCAGGGCGACATGGACGCCGCGCGCGAGGCGGTCGCCGCGGGCGCGACGCAGTTCTGGTGGGGCGATGCGGACGTGGAGGCGCTCGATCTGACGCTGCGCCTGGCTTACCGCTATAGCGCCCGAGCGCGAGGCCAGGCGCAGCCGCGCTTGCCCCGAGCGGCCACCAGTCAGTCGTGGCGCTGGGAACAGGGATCCTCATCGGTCGAGCTCAGCCCGGCGCTGGCGCGCGAGGCCGGGTTCGGCGCGGAAGAAGGCAAGCGCGTGTCGCTGTGGGACCTGTTCCGCAAGCTCGACGCCGACGGCCGCAAGGCGGCGCGCAGCGCGGTGGACCGGCTGCAAAATGACGGCCAAGCGACCGGCTTTGCGCATGGCGGCGGCGCGGGGGAGCGCCACGCGCACCATCTCGGCGTCGAGCGCGGCGGCGGCGCGTTCGTCGGCTACGTGGAAACGCTGGGTGCGCGGGCGCAGGAAAGCTTGGAGGCGGACCTTCCGGGCGCGCTGTCGCGCGGTGAGATCGACATCCTCTTCCAGCCGCAGGTCAAGATGGCCGGCGGCGAAGCTGTGGGCGTGGAGGCGCTGGCGCGCTGGCGGCATCCGCGTCTGGGCGAGATCGATGCGGTGACGCTGTTCGCGGTCGCCGAGCGATCCGGCCGCATGCTCGCGTTGTCGCGGCACGTGCAGAAGACGGCGCTCAACGAGGTATCGCGCTGGCCCGCCTCGCTGGAGCGGCTGCGCGTCGCGATCAACGTCACGTCGGTGGATATCGCGCAGCCCGATTTCGCGGACCGCTTCATCGCCAGCATCGGCGCGGTCGGGCTGGAACGCGACCGCATCACGGTGGAGATCACGGAGGGCGGGCTGATCGAGGACCTCGCCTCCGCCGCGCAACTGCTCACCGACCTGCGCGTCGCGGGCCTGCGCGTGGCGATCGACGACTTCGGCACCGGCTACTCCAGCCTCGCCTATCTGAAGGCGCTGCCGCTCGACTACCTCAAGATCGACAAGCAGATGTCGCAGGACATCGAAGGCTCGCCACGCGATCGCGTTGTTGTGCGCGGCGTCATCGACATGGCACGGGCCCTGGGCCTGGCGGTGATCGCCGAGGGCGTGGAGACGGCGCGGCAACTCGACCTTCTCGCCGAGGAAGGGTGCAACTACTACCAAGGCTATCACTACGCCCCGGCGCTGACCAGCAGCGCACTGGCCGAGCTGCTGGAAGAGAAGAAGCGGGTGGCGGCTTAAGGTCCGTACCAGCGTCATGCCAGCGCGGGCTGGCATCTCAGCCAGACCCGATACCGCACACTTCACCCGCCGAGATTCCGGCATGCGCCCGGATGACGCAGGGAGGCGAGCCTAGCTGAGGATCTTCGCCAAGCCCTTGGACAGTTGCAGCGCGCCATTGAGCCGCGCCTCCGCCGTCGGCCATTCCCGCGTGATGACCAGCCGGTTGTCGGGCCTGAGTTTCGCCGTGCCCTTGAGCTTGGCGACGTAGGCGATGAGGCCCGGCAGATCGGGGAAGCTGTCGTTGTGGAACGCCACC
>DASQNO010000037.1:0-34425 GCA_035644935.1 Sphingomonadaceae bacterium | reverse complement strand
CTGAAAAGCTCATGATCATCGTTCTTCGCCCCGAAGCCACCACCGCCGACGCCGACGCCCTGCTCGCCCGCATCGCCGATGTCGGGCTGAAGCCGCTCCACATGCCCGGGTCCGAACGCGTCGTGCTGGGCGCGCTGGGGGACGAGCGCGTCATCGCCGACCTGCACCTCGACGGGCATCCGATGGTCGAATCGATCAAGCCGATCCTTGCTCCCTACAAGCTGGTCAGCCGCGAGATGCACCCGCACGACACGGTGGTGCGGATCGGCGATCTGGCCGTGGGCGGCGCCGGTTTCGCGATCATCGCCGGCCCATGCGCGGTGGAAACGCGGGCCGGCCTGCACGCTACCGCCACCGCCGTGAAGGCGGGCGGCGCGCATGCGTTGCGGGCGGGGGCGTACAAGCCGCGAACCAGCCCGTACGGCTTCGCGGGTCACGGCATCGAAGGCCTCAAGACCTTGCGTGAGGTCGGCGACGAACTCGGCCTGCCGGTGGTTACCGAGGTGATGGACACCGCCGACCTGGACGCGGTGGTGGAATACGCCGACGCCCTGCAGATCGGCGCGCGCAACATGCAGAACTTTTCGCTGCTGCGCGCCGTTGGCAAAGTCAGGCGCCCGGTGGTGCTCAAGCGCGGCATGGCGGCGCGGGTCGAGGACCTGCTGCTCGCCGCCGAATATCTGCTGAGCGCCGGCAACGAGGACGTCGTGCTCGTCGAACGCGGCATTCGTACCTTCGAGACCGCGACGCGCAACACGCTGGATCTGAACGCCATTCCGTACATCAAGCAGAAGACGCATCTGCCCGTGCTGGTCGACCCGTCACACGGCACGGGGGTGCGCGACCTGGTGATCCCCATGTCGCTGGCCGCCGCCGCATGCGGCGCGGACGGACTGCTGGTCGAGGTTCACGAGAACCCCGCCGCCGCCTGGTCGGACGGCGCGCAGTCGCTCGACCCGGCCGGCTTCGAGGCGCTGATGCGCGCGCTGCGGCCCGTAGTGCGCGCGGTCGGACGCGAGCTGGCGTGACCCCGGTGCGCCCGCGCGCGGGCCTGCGCGGCGGCGAGGCGCTGGCGCTGCACCGCCGGCTGCCGACCGACCCCGACCCGCTCGCGCTCTACGCCGCGCTCAGCGACGGCGGCGGGCGCCCGGATACGTTCCTGCTGGAGCGCACCGTCGGGCCCAGCCTGCTAATGGACGAGGCGGCGCTGCGGGTGGAGTGCCGCGGCTGCGTGGTCACGCTGGACGCACTGACGCCGAACGGCGCGCAAGCGCTAGCTGCGGTCGCCATGCGGCTACCGGAGCGCGTCGTCGCCAGCGAGGATCAGCAGCTCGTGCTGCGCTTCGAGCGCCTCGACAGCCATGACGCCGAGGCACGGCTGCGCGCGCCTTCGCCGGTGGACGTGCTCCGCGTCCTGACAGGGCTCGCGTCCGCCTCCCCAGAGGAGCCGTTCACGGTCGCCGCGCTGGGCATCGTGGCCTTCGACCATGTCGACCTCTTCGAAAACCTGCCCGCCAACGCCCGCGACCCGCTGAAATACCCGGACTTTCTTTTCTGGCTCCCCGCGTCGCTGATCGTCTTCGAACCCGGCGCGCGGCCGCGGCTGGTGTGCACGGCGTTCGGCTCCGACGATCCCGCAGCCGCCGAGCGGGCCTATTACGGTGCCGCCGAACGCCTCACGCGGCTTGTCACACGCTGCGCGGACGTCAAGCCGCCGCCGACGATTCCCACGCCCGGAGGCCCCGTCGCGGACCCTGACGTCGACCTCGACGACGCCGCGTTCGGCGCGGTGGTCGCCACGCTGCGCGAACGCATCGTTGCGGGCGACATCTACCAGGTCGTGCCCTCCCGCACCTTTCGCGTGCCCTGCGCCGACCCCTTGCGCGCGTTCGCCGCGCAGCGCGCGCTGGACCCCAGCCCCTATCGCTACTTCGTGCGGAGCCCGGATCACGTCCTGTTCGGCGCCTCGCCCGAAACCTCCGTCCGCGTCTTCGCCGGGGCGCAGGGGCGAACGGTGGAGGTCAAACCCATCGCGGGCACCACCGCGCGCGGCGCGACGGAGGACGAGGACGACCGGCTGGAAGCCGAGATGCGGCTCGACGCCAAGGAGGTGGCCGAGCACATGATGCTCGTCGACCTCGCGCGGAACGACGTCGCGCGGGTCAGCGTCACCGGCACGCGCCGCGTCGCCGCGCTGATGCGCGTCGAGCGTTATGCGCGGCTGATGCACCTCGTCTCGTCCGTGCAGGGCGGGCTGCGGCCGGGCCTCGACGCGCTGCACGCGCTTGCCGCATGCCTGAACGTCGGCACGCTGACCGGCGCGCCCAAGATCCGCGCGACCGAACTGCTGCGGGAGACGGAGGTCACCAAGCGGGGACCCTATGGCGGCGCGATTGGGTGGATAAACGGCGACGGGCACATGGACACGGGCGTCGTGATCCGGTCGGCGGTGGTCAAGGACGGCGTCGCCTATGTGCGCGCGGGGGCTGGCGTGGTGTTCGACAGCGACCCGCAGCGCGAGGCCGCCGAAACGCGGCGCAAGGCGTCGGCGCTGCTGTCCGTGCTCGCCGCAACGGGAGACGCGACATGACCCGGCCCGTCCTGCTGATCGACAATCTCGACAGCTTCAGCTTCAACCTCGTCGAATCCTTTGAGCGGCTCGGCTGCGCGGTGCGCGTTCTGCGTAACACCGTGGACGCCGCCGAAGCCTGGGAGTCCGCCAGGGCCGAAAGCGCTCTCATCGTCCTGTCGCCCGGTCCCGGCCGGCCCGAGGACGCGGGCTGCACGATGGACCTGATCGCGCGGGCGCACGGCACGGTGCCCGTGCTCGGCATCTGCCTTGGCCACCAGGCGCTGGTCGCCGCGGCGGGCGGTGCGGTGACGCGCGCGGATGCGCCCGTGCACGGCAAGTCGAGCCTGCTCGAACATGACGGGGCGGGGCCGTTCGCCGGGTTCACCGAACCCGTGCACATCGGCCGCTACCACAGCCTGTGCACGCGCGACGTGCCCGCCGCCTTTCGCGTCCACGCCGCGATCGGCGGCATGGCGATGGCGATCAGCGATCCGGCGGCGCGCACCACCGGGCTGCAATTCCACCCCGAATCGATTCTGACCCGTCAGGGCGACCGCATGCTGCGCAACATTCTGGACGGGGTCGCCTAGGCGCCCAAGCGGCTGCCGTCGGGCAGCACCGGATCGTCGCCGATCGCGCGGGTTGCCTCATCGGGGTGCGCCCGGTTGTAGCGTGCGGACGCCCAGAGCGAGAGCCCGATCAGCACCGCGCCGATCAACCCCGTGAACACTTCGGGGATGTGAAAACGCGCGCCGAAGAGCAGGATCGCTGCCAGCACGATGATCGCCCAGAACGCGCCGTGCTCTAGGTAGCGATACTGCGCCAGCGTGCCGCGATCGACCAGCATGATCGTCATCGAGCGGACGAACATCGCCCCGATACCCAGGCCCAGCGCGATTACGAAGATGTTGTTGGACAAGGCGAACGCGCCGATCACGCCGTCGAACGAAAAGGCGCTGTCCAGCACGTTGAGGTACAGGAACCCCGACAGGCCCGACTTCGCCGCCGCCGCGGTCAGGTCGACGCCCTCGGCGGCGTGGTCCGCCTTGGGCGGCTCCAGCACGTGCCCGACCGCCTCCACCGCGATGAACGCCAGCACGCCCCAAAGCCCGGCGACGATGAACGTCGCGCCCTCATCGGGCGTCAGCAGCCGCGAGATGCCGAGCAGGGCGATGAGGACGATCCCGATCTCCAGCGCCTCGACATTGGCGAAACGCGACAGGCGCTTCTCGATGACCTCTATCCAGTGCACGTCCTTGTCGCTTTTGAAGAAGAACTTGAGGCCCACCATCGCCAGGAACGCGCCGCCGAAGCCCGAAATGCCGACATGCGCGCCGGTGATGATGCGCTCATATTCCTCCGGGTCGCTCGCCGCGAGCCGAACGGCCTCGATCGGTCCGACCTGCGCGGCCACGGCGACGATCGCCAGCGGGAATATGATGCGCATTCCGAACACGGCAAAGGCGATGCCCCACGTCAGAAACCGCCGCCGCCAGATCGGCGACATGTCCTTGAGCACCGTGGCGTTGACCACCGCATTGTCGAACGACAGCGACACTTCCAGCACGCCCAGCACCGCGACGATCCACAGCACGCCCAGCGTCCCGCCGACATTGCCCGTGGTCGACCAGCCGAGCCACACCGCCAGGCCGAGGCAGATGAGCGTGAACACCGTCGCGCCCTTAAAGTAATTGAACATTCGCCCGTCGTTTCCTTGATGCAAGCGCGCCGCCTTCGCGGAAACGCCCGCCAATCGCAACCCGAAGGCCGGGGCGGCGATCGCCCCAGGGGTTGACGCGACGGGGAACGCGACGCATCACCCGGCGCGATGAACGTGCACCTCACCTCGTACTGGCGTCCCGCCGGACATGTTGCGGGTGCGCGCTGGTGGCGATGATCCTTTAGGATTTCTCGCGAACACTAACAGCAAGCCCGCCCACCCGGCGGGCTTTTTTGCGTCAGGACACCATCATCATGATCGCCGCCACGCTTTCGCTTCCCCGCACGTCCGTTTCGACCATTTTCGACCGTCTGATCGCGGGCACGCCGCTCGGCGCGGCGTCCGCCGAGACGCTGTTCGGCGCGCTTGTCGCGGGCGCGCTGGACGAGGACCAGATCGCCGCGATGCTCCTTGCTCTCCCGGTGCGCGCGGAAACCGCGGCGGAGATGACGGGCGCGGCGCGCGCGCTGCGCGCCGCCGCGGTGCCGTTCCCGCGGCCGGACTATCTGTTCGCCGACAGTTGCGGCACCGGCGGCGATGGCTCGGCGTCGATCAACATCTCCACGGCCGTCGCCTTTGTCGCCGCGGCGGCGGGCCTGCCCGTGGCCAAGCACGGTAACCGTTCGGTGACCTCCCGATGCGGGTCCGCCGACGTGCTCGAACAATTGGGCGTCCGCATCGACGTGCCCGCGGATGTTTCGCGCGCGGCGCTGGACGAAGTCGGCGTCTGCTTCCTCTACGCCCCGGCCTACCATCCCGGCCTTCGCCATGCGGGACCCGCGCGCCGCCGCTTGGGCGTGCGGACGATCATGAACCTGCTGGGTCCCTGCGTGAACCCGGCGGCACCGCCCGTGCAGATCCTGGGCGTCGCCGATCCGCTGACGCTGGAGCCCGTGGCGCACACGCTGGCGGCGCTCGGCTGCACCCATGCGCTGGTGGTGCACGGCAGCGGGCTCGACGAGATCGCGCTTCACGCCGAGACGAAGGCAATTCGTGTAAGTCACGGGAATTTCGCCCATATTACACTCGACCCTGACGACGCCGACATTGCGAAGCGTCCGCTGTCGACGGTGAAAGGCGGCGGGATCGAAGCCAACGCCGCGGGTCTCGCGGCGGCGCTCAAGGGGGAGGGGCCACCAGCGCATGCCGAGGCCATCGCGCTCAATGCGGGGGCGCTGCTGATGACCGCGGGGCTGGCCGACAGCTTCGCCGCCGGCGTGGTTCTGGCGCGCGAACAGCTGCGTACGGGGGGGCCGTACGACAAGCTTCGGCAACTTGCGGCGGCAACCAATGCGTAGCCCCACCACGCATCATCCCGGCGGCGTCCTGGGGGAGATCATCGCGGCCAAGCGCGTGGACGTCGCCGCGCGGCTGGGATCGGCGACGCTGGCCGAACTCACCGCCCGCGCCGCGCGCACGACCCGCAGCCTGGCGGACGTGCTGGCGCGGCCCGGTGCGCACTTCGTCATGGAGTTCAAGCGCGCCTCGCCGTCGGAGGGTACGATCCGCGAAAGTGCCGATCCCGCCCGAGTCGCTCATGCCTATGCGGGCGCCGCCGACGCGATCAGCGTACTTACCGACGCGCGCTTCTTCGGCGGCTCGTTCGACGATCTCGCGGCCGTGCGCGCGGCTTTCGACGGGCCCCTGCTTTGCAAGGATTTCGTCGTCGATCCTCGCCAGGTTCCTGAAGCGCGCCTGCATGGCGCCGACGCCGTGCTGCTGATGCTGTCGGTGCTGGGCGACGGGGAGGCGCGCGCCTGCATGGCGGCCGCCGACGCGCTCGGCCTGGATGCGTTGGTGGAGGCACATGACGAGGACGAGGTCCGTCGCGCGGTCGCCTTGGGAGCGCGAATCGTTGGCATCAACAATCGCGACCTTCGCACGCTCAAGGTGGATCTCGCGGTGACCGAGCGCCTTGCGCATCTCGTTCCCGCCGACCGCATCCTGATCGCCGAGTCCGGCATTGCCACGCGCGCCGACGTCCAACGGCTCGCCCGGCACGCCGATGCCTTTCTGGTGGGCTCCTCCCTCATGCGCACCGCCGACCCCGCGCTCGCCGCCCGCAGCCTGGTCTTCGGGCCGGTCAAGGTCTGCGGAGTGACCAATGCCGCCGACCTCGTAGCGGCGCGCGCGGCGGGTGCGTCCTTTGCCGGCCTGATCATGGTGCCCGGAACCCCGCGCGCGATCGATGGCGCGGTCGCAAGGCGACTTGCCGAAGCTGCCGAGCTGCCCGTCGTCGGCGTCTTCCGCAACGCCGCGCGGGCGGATGTCGCGGCGTTCGCACGGGATGCGAACTGCGCGGCGGTGCAGTTGCATGGCGATGAGGGCGCGTCGTACATCAATGACTTACGGTCGCGCCTTCCCGACGGCTGTGAGATCTGGGCGACGGTGCCGGTCGCGGACACGATCCTGCAGGCGCGGGCCGGCGCCACGCGGACCTTGTTCGACACGGCTGTCGCGAGCACAACGGGCGGCACCGGGCGGGCCTTCGATTGGGACCGGCTCCAGGGCCGCGGTGATCTTGGCTCCGGGATCATCGCGGGTGGTCTCCGCCCGGAGAACGCCGCGGCTGCGTCGCGCGCGGGCGCATGGGCCCTGGATGTATGCTCCGGCGTCGAGGCGCGGCCAGGTATCAAGGATCGCGCGCGGCTCGCCGCCTTCTTCGAAGCTCTGCGCGTCCCCGACAGGCAGCAATCTGCCGCAGGCCGGCGCGAACGCGAGGCGGTTCCGACACCCGAGACCGCGCCATGACGACGGTGATCCCGGCTGCGCTGCCCGCCCGCTCCACCGATCCGATAATCAATCGAGGAAGAACGCCATGCTGATGACCGGCCGTTTCGGCGACTATGGCGGGGCCTATGTCCCCGAAATCCTGATGCCGGCGCTTGAACAGCTGGAAGCGGCATTCCTTGCCGCGCAGGACGATCCGAGCTTCGCGGCCGAACTGCACGCGCTGCTCACGCGTTACGCCGGCCGGCCGACGCCGCTGACCCTGTGTCGCAATCTCGGTTCAACAAACGCCCGCATCTATCTGAAACGGGAAGATTTGCTGCACGGCGGCGCTCACAAGACCAACCAGGTTCTGGCGCAAGGCCTGCTCGCGCGCCGCATGGGCAAGACGCGGCTGATCGCCGAGACCGGGGCAGGGCAGCACGGGGTCGCGACCGCAATCGCGGGCGCGTTGTTCAAGCTGCCCACCCGCATCTACATGGGCGCGCACGACGTCGCGCGGCAGCAGCTCAACGTTTTCCGCATGCGGCTCATGGGGGCCGAAGTGGTGCCCGTCACCAGCGGCGGCCAGACGCTCAAGGACGCGGTGAACGAGGCGATGCGCGACTGGACGGCGAGCTTTGCCGATACGCACTATTTGCTCGGCACCGTTGCCGGGCCGCACCCGTTCCCCCTGATGGTGCGCGAATATCAGCGGGTGATCGGCGAAGAGGCGCGCGAACAGGTACTGGCCGACGAAGGGCGTCTGCCCGATGCGGTGATCGCCTGCGTCGGCGGCGGGTCGAACGCCATGGGTGCGTTCGCGGCGTTCGTTCCCGACCAAGAGGTGCGGCTGATCGGCGTCGAGGCGGCGGGGAAGGGGCTGGACGGTGCGGAGCATAGCGCCACGCTGCTCCGCGGCCGGCGCGGCATCCTGCACGGGGCGGAGACCTACGTCCTGCAGGACGAAGAAGGGCAGATCGCCGACAGCTGGTCCGTGTCCGCCGGCATGGATTACCCGGCCGTGGGTCCGGAGCATGCGTTCCTGAAGGACAGCGGCCGCGCGTCCTATGTCGGCGTGACCGACGGCCAAGCGCTGGACGCGTTCGCGCTGCTCGCCCGCTCCGAAGGCATCATCGCCGCATTCGAATCGGCGCACGCGCTGGCTCATGCCCTCGAGCTCGCCGCGGAGGCTGACGCCGCCGGCGAAGACCGGGTCTTCATCGTCAACCTGTCGGGCCGCGGAGACAAGGACATGGGGCAGGCGCAGGGCCTGCTGGGCGTGTCCGCATGAACACGCGCTACGCGGCGATGTTCGACGCGCTGGCGACGCGCGGGGAGGGGGCGCTGGGCGCCTTTGTCATGCTCGGCGACCCGACCCCCGACGCGTGCCCCGCGATCCTGGACGCGCTGGTGGATGGCGGCGCGGACATGATCGAGGTGGGCATTCCCTTTTCCGACCCCATCGCCGACGGCCCGGTGATCGAGGCCGCCGCCATGCGCGCTCTCCGGGCGGGGGCGACCGCGGCCACGTGCTTCGGGATCCTGCGTGAATTCCGCGTCCGGCACCCGGCCGTTCCCGTCGGCATCCTTACCTACGCGAACCTCGTCGCCAATCGCAGTCGCGACGCCTTTTACAGCGCGTGCGCGGACGCGGGCGTGGACAGTGTTCTGGTGGCGGACGTTCCCTTGATGGAGGCACGCCCCTGGTCCGACGCCGCGCGCGTGCACGGCATCGCGCCGGTGCTGATCGCGGCCACCAATACTCCGCAAGCCAGACTTGCGGACATCGCGGCGCTTGGGCGCGGTTACACCTATTGCCTCGCCCGCGCGGGCGTAACCGGAGCGGGCACGGCGCTCCGGCTGGACCACGCGGATATGCTTCAACGTCTTCGCGGTCTGGGGGCACCTCCGGCGGTGCTGGGCTTCGGCATATCGTCACCCGATCACGTCCGCACCGCCTTGGCCGCCGGAGCCTCCGGCGTCATTTCCGGTTCCGCGATCGTCGCCCTGATCGCAGAGTTTGGCACGGAAGCCGCGGAACCGGTTCGTGCCTTCGTGATGGATATGAAGGCGGCGACGCGACCTTGACCGACTGGCTCCACCTCAAAACGCAGATCGTCGCCACCATCGGCCTCGATCGCGACGCCTTACACGTCTACGCATCGGTACTGATCCAGTTCGCAGTCGCCATCGCGCTTCGACGGAGCATCGGAAACTGGCTGCCGTGGTTGGCGGTGTTGATGGCGGCGTGCGGGAACGAGGTTCTGGACGTTGGCGTCGAGATTTGGCCCGACCCAGCGATGCAAATGGCTCAAGCCGTTCACGACATCGTCAATTCCATGATCTTGCCCACGATCCTGGTTGCTGCCGTGCGGTCAGGACCCCCGCGCCTTTTCGGGAAGCGGGACCTCTGACTGCACCTTTCCTTGCCCTTGGCCGCAAGCGGCGTCCTTGTTCCAGAGGGTGTGGTGCGCTAACGCTTCTCCCCCTGTCGGGCTGTCTCGGACCCTTGTGATTACTCCAGCAACCCGCTTCGGGCACGTTCATACGAGTTGGCTCTGCGGCGCGCCGCGCCAGCGGCCTTCCGCTGCGTTGGTTTCCGCTCGGGGCCTCCGCCTGTGGTAGACATCGGGCGTGGTCGCATGGTGCGCGGGCAATGGCTCGCCCGTAGCGCAACGCTGCAGTATCTTGGCGGTGTCGTGTTCGCGGTGCTGCTGCCCTGGATCGCGCGCGTCGCCGTTGAGCCCGAACAAGCCAATCTCGCCAGCCAGTATAATGCGGGCATCGGCACGCTCGCCGCGCTGACCTTCGGGCAGATGTTTCTCCGCAGCCTGACCAACTTCCCGGGCATTCGAGGTGCCAATTACGTCATTCCGACATTTGCGATCTCGTACGGCACCGCGCTTGTTGTTTTCCTTTTCTTGCGCTTGGATTACGGGCGACTGCAGTTCATCTTCAGCTTCGTCCTGTGCATCGTCTGGTATGTGGCGGTGCTGCGCTGGCGCTACCAGCGGGTAACGCTGAAGATCGGCATCGTTCCCGGCGGGGAGTCGCACGGCTTGCAGAAGATCGACAGCGTTGCGTGGACCACGCTGAGCGTGCCAAACGTCGGCCGCGAGCGTTTCGACGGCATCGTCGCGGATCTGCGCGCCGACCTCCCGGACGAATGGGACCGTTTCCTAACGGAAAGCGCCTTGTCGGGAATTCCGGTCTACCACGTGAAGCAGATCCGGGAATCGCTTACCGGCCGGGTCGAGATCGAGCATCTGTCCGAGAACAATTTCGGATCGCTGATCCCGGGGCTCGCTTACGTTACGATCAAGTTCGTGACGGACTTCATCGCCGCCCTGATTGCCGCTGTCGTCCTGGCGCCGGTGATGCTGATCGCGGCCCTGCTCATCAAGCTGGATTCGAAGGGCCCCGTGCTCTTTCGTCAGCAGCGGATGGGCTACCGCGGGCAGCCGTTCACCGTGATAAAGTTCCGAACGATGACCGACCTTCGCCACGCACCACCAGGCGGAGACGAAGGTCGTCGTTCGGTAATCGGCGTGGAAGGTGACATCCACAGCGCCATCACGCAGGTCGGAGATGATCGCATCACGCGCGTGGGGCGCTTGCTGCGCCGAACGCGTATCGACGAGCTGCCGCAAATCTATAACATTCTTCGGGGAGAGATGAGCTGGATCGGCCCGCGACCCGAGGCGCTTGTTCTTTCTCGCTGGTACGAACGCGAGCTTCCCTTCTACCGCTATCGCCACATCGTGCGTCCGGGCATTTCCGGGTGGGCGCAGGTCAATCAGGGTCACGTCGCCGAGGTGGACGAGGTTCTTTGGAAGCTGCATTTCGACTTCTATTACATCAAATATTTTACCCCGTGGCTGGATCTGCTGATCGTGTTTCGCACGCTCAACACGGTGTTCACGGGATTTGGAGCAAGATGATGCCTGCAATCGAGCCAGCCCCGCGCGCTCTGTCGGCGGCGCTTAGCCGCTTCGCGGACGACGTCACCGTTGTTCAAAAGCCCGGCCTTCTCGAGGCGGAGGTCGATGGCGAGATCGTCGCGCTGCATATCGACAGCGGCAAGTGTTACGGAATGAACGAGGTAAGCAGCTTCATTTGGTCGATGCTGGCCGTGCCCCGCAGCGTTGAAGACGTGCGAGCCTCGTTGCTTGAGCGCTACGCCGTCGACGAAGCCGAATGCCGCGAACAGGTTGCGTTGCTCCTGGCCGACCTCGAAAGCGAAGGCCTGATCGCCGTGAGCTAAACTCGGGCTCACGCCCGATTAGACGAGCGCGCCTGCGCGAGCATGGCGCGCAACGGCCCGGATCTGTTCATCCATGAGTTCCAGACCCCATTGGCGTTGCACCGAGAAAACCGGCACCGCACGGACGAGTTCGAGACACTGGTGGTAGTTGCGCGCGCTCCCGCCGAACAGCTTGAGATAATGACCGCGGTAGATATTCGCCATCACGGCCGAGACGGCCTCTACGCCGGTCAATCGCCGGATTACCTGGCCTGTTTCGCCCTCGGGCAGCTTATCCAGCAGGTAGATGCGTCCAAGCGGCACAGCGCGGGTGGATTGCACCGCCTGTGTCGGAACGACGTACTTCTGCTGCCCGGCGAACGCGACTTCGAGGTCGTCGGCGTTGCGGCCCGACGCCTCGACCGCGTCGCGCCACAAGCGCAAACGCGGTAGCCCCGGCTGCGCCATCGGCGCACCGCCCACGCCACTAACGACGACGCAGACGTCGTCCGCGAGCAAGGTAAAGCCGCCGTCCAGGAACGCAGCGGCCATGGTCGATTTGCCCGCTCCGGAATGGCCCATGAACGCCGCCGCGCTCTCGCCGATCCGGATCGCATTGGCGTGGAGCGGCAGCAGGCCCCGTTGATGCAGCAACGCACCGAATGCCGACCCCAGCATAAACAGGCGCACGTCGGCAGGGTCGGCATCATCCGTCGCGTCGACACGGATGCGCATTCCGGCCGCGATCTCGAAACGCGCCACATTATCGACGGTCAAAACGGCAAGATCGCCCGTGCCGCTCAGACCCCATGTCGTGGGCGCTTCGGGCGGAGGCGGCGCAACGGTTCCGCGAGTTATGGTGACGTCTGCTTGCGCGGCTTCGCCTTGAGCTTGCACCAGGTCTGGAAGCGGAATCTCCGAGCGCACTCGCAGGCCGAACACTTCGTAATCCTCAGGCGCTGAGACCGTCTTCACGCTTTCACCCTTGCGGCGCTCAACGTCCGAGGGCGGACGTCTTCCACGATGTGGCCGGCGTTCAGCGTGACGATACGCTCGCACATGGCCAAGCTCTGGTCCCGGTGCGCCACCATGACGATTGCGGGCCGCGGGTCCAGGGCCAGCAAGCGTTGCAGGATCGCGCGCTCGCCTTCCACGTCGATCGCGTTTGTCGCCTCGTCCAGCACCAGAAGCAGCGGCTCCCGGATCAATGCGCGGGCGAGTGCGATGCGCTGACGCTCTCCGCCGGACAGAAGCGCACCGCGCTCGCCCACGACCGTCTCGAGCCCGGCCGGCAGCGCGCGGATCATGTCGGCCGCGCCGGCCAGCTCCAGCGCGCGCCAGACGTCCTCCACCTGGGCGTCCGGCCGCGCCCAACGAAGATTTTCGGCAACGGTTTCGTTGAAAAGGAAAGGGTCTTGCGCGACATAGCTCACCCGGTCTCGCCAAGCGCGCAGCGTGTCTTTCGTCAGCACCGATCCGCCGATGGATACCGTTCCTGACTGTGGAGGCAGAAGTCCGACGATGAGATCGACAAGCGTCGTCTTGCCGGCGCCCGAGGAGCCGCTGATGCCCAGGAACTCGCCTTGCCCAATCGCAAGGTCGACCGGCCCAACACCCGGCGCTGCGCCGCCCGCCAGGTCCGTCCCATGGCGGTAGCACGCCGCCTGGAGGACGATGTCGCCATGGAGGGGAGGGGCGGTCGCGCTTACCCGTTCGAGGCCGTCCCTGCGGTAGGCCGACAGGTCCGCCTCCAGGCCGCGGATCTTCTCGTAGGCCGGTAAGCTGTGCGCGATGTACTGGAGGTTCTGCTGGAGCTGCGCCGCCGGCCCGCTCATCCGCGCCAACACAACAAGCAGCGCGATCAGGCTGGTAGGCGAAGTCTCGAACACCGCGAAGCCCAGGATCAGCGCGAGCCCCGCCACGGCGGCCGCCAGGCTGGTCAGCGCCACTTGCGCACGCGAACGCTGCCGGGCGAACGCCACCTCCCGCTCCGCGCCCGCGGCCACGGTGCGGCCGAACTCACCGACGAAGCGGTCCTGTAGGTTCTGGCTGAACGCGAGTTTCAGCCCGCCTAAAAACTGGCCCGTATCGTCGGTCAGGCGGAAGGCCGTATCCGTGAGCTGTGCCCCAAGCTCCCGCGATCGCCGCAACGCGGGCCGTAGCAGAAGCGCCCCGAACGCGAGCAGGACGACGACCAGGCCAGCGATCGGTGGCGATAGCAGCAGCGCAAGAGCCATCTGCACGGCGAGCAGCGTTCCCGCTACCACCGATTGCAGAGTCAATTGCGCCGCCAGCCCGCAACCTCGGATATCGTTGCTCAGGACGTGGGACACGCGGCCGTGGCGAAGCTGCGTCAGCACGCTCCAATCGGCGCGCGCAAGCGTTTGCACAATGCGCAGCCGCAGATTGTGCACGAAACCCGTCTGCAGCTTTGCCAGCGACACGTCGCGATGCACGATGACGAACCCCCGCAGCACCATCAGCAGGGCGAAAGCGCCAAGCAGAACGATCAGGCGCGCTGCCACGCTGTCACCGGGCAGCGCCGCGACCACCCGGCTCGCGACCGCATCCACGACCCCGTTGCCCGACCTCGTGTCTGCAATGACGTTGACCAGCGGCAGCAGCAGGAGAAGCCCTACGCCCTCCAGCAGCGCTCCGGCGAGCGTCAGGACTCCGGCACGGACGCCAAGTGCCGCGGACCCATGCGCGAAGTCCCGGCCGAAAGTACGAAACGAACTCAGCACGTTGTGCAAGCTAGCGCGTCGCCGAAGCGGACTGAGCCGGAAAGGTCGCGAGGCAGGTGAATTCATGTGCGACATCGCCGCCGATGACGATTTCGCCATTCACCGAAACCCAGACATGCGCGCGCAGCCCATGTTCGGCGCTATGATCCACGCCGTAGTGCAGCCGCGAGTCGATGCCGCGACGGCGCAACATCCATTGGACTGTCAACCCTTTCTGAAAGCAGACGGTCTTCCATGGCATCCGCCGCGCCCAGCCGTTGACCGCTTGAACCGCATCAAGCACGGCTTCTTGCGGCAGCTCGGCCCGCGGTTTGCCGGGTTCGGAAAGCCACCGGGCGAGGCGCCGGAATGGGACGAACGCGATCGCCAGCGAAGCTGCCGACAGGAAGAACGCTGACTCCATCAACAATCGCCAGTCTCGAGCAGCGAGGGGGCGGCGGCGCAGTGGGGTGGTCAATGCGGCCATCTCGTCGGTCTACTTCCGGACGTCCAATGGTGAAAGTGGCCCCGAGTCGTCAGCGCGCAATGTTTCGCCTCGCTTGCAGGCACGACGAAGCTGAAGATGCGTCTCATCCTTCGACGCTTAGAATGAAGTGTCCGGCCGACACCGCGTTGAGCAGAGCCACCCGGTAGCGGTTCGCGACCGCCGGCGTCGTCCAGCCCCCTGCAGGCCAATCGCGTGTCCACGCCCTGAGCGCGTCGACGTCGATCAACGAGGCGGCGAGGTCATTTCTCGCAATGTCTTCAACCAGCGAGATGATTTGGGGGCGTGCCGCGGTGAGGCCTTCGTGCCAATCGGACGCCTGATCACCTTTTCTGGACTCGTTCAGGACAGCCGCCGGTACCCGATCGGATAAAGCGGCGCGCGCTAAGGGACGGCGGATTCCGTCCTTCAGGAGCATGTCCACAGGCAACGACAGGCAGAACTCGACGAGTTGACGATCGGCCGTGGGATCCCTTTCATCGACGTCCCAACCGGCCAAAGCGCCCTTCTTCAGATCGCCGAAGTCGGACTTCGCCATCGCCGTCGCCGCGTTTGCGTAGTAATTCTTCGGGCGTCGGGCGAGCCCTGCAGAATTCAGCTCAAGCAGTCTGGCTATCTCTTGAACCAGGCCGGGATTGATGGCCGACAGAACACCGATTTCGGGGCGGGACGAGAATTGTCTGACCACGTTCCAAAGCGTCCTGGGGACCCATGGGCCGAACGAATTTGCGGCGATCCCTCGGTACCGCACGTTGCCATTCGAAGCGAGCGCCCAAGCTTCATGCCACCAATCGCGCCATCGTTGCTGGCGTAGGTATTCGGCAAGGATGGTGTAGGGCGCCGCGCTGATGGATTCGTTGCCAAACTGACCCGTAAGCAGAACTCTACCCTGCTGGCCTGCGGCGCGGCGAATATCGGTAATCCACACGTGGTTGCAAAGATTGTAAACGGGCCGATCGAACGCAGCGACGTACCGATCGAGGTCTTCTACCGGGGAACGCGCCTGTCCTTCGATCAGACGATGTTCGATATTCGGGTGAATGGTGGCCGTTTCGGCTGCCAGTTCGCGTTCATCGGAGAATCGCGTCCGTGATGACAGGTGCTCGCTACCTCGCCGGGGAACCGAGGTGTAGCAATGAACACGTCCTCCCGTCGGCGCCAGCAGCTGTGCCGCAGTGGCGGAGACCGAACTACTGTCCCAGCCTCCGCTCAGTTGAGAGGCCACGACCTTGCCTGCGCCTCTCAGCCGCACTCGGACCGAACGATCGAGCTCAGCCCTGAAGGCTTCTTGACATTCCCCGAAGCTCTTTAGGCGCTTTGGCTCTGGTGCGAGAGCCCAGTATCTACGCGAGGAGAGTTCGTCACGGGATATGGTGACGATGGTTCCCGCGCTAACGGCCTCGACACCCTCGTAGAAATTGGACTCTTGGTGAGGCGGTACTAGACCAACGAAGGATGCGATCCGCGGTGCGCTGACGCGCCGCTCGACTTGCGCAAGAGCGTGCAAACCCTTGGGCATGGATGCGAATGCAAAGAAGCGCGAGCCGCGGTGATAATGAAGAGGTTTTTGGCCCAAGGGATCGCGAGCGAGAAGCAGACTCCGGTGATCTGCGTCCCAGATCCCGATCGCGAAATCGCCGTTGATCAGATCAAGGAATTTCTCGCCCCATTTCTCAAAGGCAAGCAGCACGACTTTAGAGTCGGCGAACTGGGTCGCAGAGCATTTCGAGATGCCGAGTGCGGCCAACATCTCCTCGCGATTATCGAGGCGGACATCGGCCACGAGGAGAAAACGACCGCCGGCGCCGACTAGGGGCTGCGCATCGTACTGGTCTTCATCAAAAAGGCGATAGAGCGCCCGCCCGAACGCGATCTCATCGGTACCGCGTACATCGGACACGTTCGGACCGTACGCGCGAAGCGCCTCGATCATCAGTTCGCACTGCGGTGGTGCAGGCACCCCGCCGCAGCGGTCCCAAAAACCCGATATTGCAGACATGAAGAAGTCCCCGCCCTAAAGGCGGGGACCGGTCAACCCGTCATCTATGTGCGTTACGAACGCTGAGGAGCGGAGGCATCCTGCTGGGCGCCCGCCTCACCGCTTTCTGCGGAACCGGCCTCGATAACGCGAAGCTCGGGACGCATCCAATCATGCTTGGCTGCGGTTTCTGGATTAAAACGATTGTTCACAACATTCTCCTTGCGATGGCTGCTCACGAACTAACGGCTTGACCCCGATATGCAAGTGCTCACCTGCAACCGCGCGGATATGAACCCGCGAATGTCGCAAACTGTCACTTTAAAAATACGTTCGGAACGGCCAACGCGCAAGCGCAGCCGTTTCAGCGCCTAGTTGGCACCGCCTGGGTCACAGGCATGGGAACGGGCGCCACGGCAACTCCGAACAGCTGCCACCTGCCCGCAATGTTCGCGTAAAGAAGATCGAACCGAACGGCCGTGGGGCGCAGGCCGAACGCGCCGCGAGCGCGCAGAAGCCCGTTAACTATGCCTGGCGTGAATTCATAGGAGGGGGCCAGCAGCAGCGTATTCGACAGATCTATGCGTTGGTCGCGCACCTGCGCAAAAACCCCGGCCAGCGTTGCTGCATTGTTGTTGGCCTGGAACCCCGGCGCGCCGAGATCCCGTAAAACCGAGTAATTGCCGGTGAGGTTCCCGTGATCGATCGCGGCCAACGTCGACCAGACGAGCTTGTTCACGGTTTGCAGATCGGGTGCCACAACGACCGTCGGCGCGACCGGCCGTGGCTGCGCCTGCGCGGCAGCCGATGTGCCGACGGACAAAGCCAGCAAGAGCGAAAGCTTACGGGCCGGAGCAAAAAGCCCCGACCCGTTTGCAACCATCGACTTCAAATCAGATCTCAAGATCAGAAAGCGATCTGGAAGCCGGCGCGGGCACCGACTTCGCCTGAGTCGAACCCGACACCGACGCCTGCCGATACGGTCGACATGGCGCCGACCGCGGCCGACACCGCGGTCGCAACCGAAGCCTTGTTCTGATAGTAGCCGATGCCGCCCGACAGCGCGAAACGAGCGCCGGCCGGAACATTGGGCGTGTCCATCGCTAGCGCCATCGCGACGCCTTCATTGGCCTTGCGGATGTCAACGCGATTGCGCGACGTCAGACCCGACAAGGTCGCCATGCCCGTCTGCAGGTTCGTAAACCCGGTCTCCAAAGTGGAGATCCGAGCTCCCTGAGCGGCCGCGCCCGTCTGCAACGCGGTAATCTGCGTTGTCTGCGTGGCATTGACGGTCTGGATGGCACCGACATTGTTGAACAGCGTACCGATCTGGGCATTCTGAGCAGCGATGTTGGTGGTGTTGGCGTTGATCGCCGAACGGATGGTCGTATCCCGACCCACAGTGCCGTTGGCGTCAACGGTCATCACGTCCGTGGCACCCGACTGCGCCGCCGTGCTGGCTGCGATATCGCCGATCGTCACCGATGAACCGGGAACTGCGGCGGCCGTGCCGGTTGCAGCCGCGGCCCTGCTGCCGAGCATGACCTGGTTGTCACGCGTTGTGGTCGCCTGGAAACCAACCGCCGTCGAGTTGGCGAAGCCGGCGGTGGCGTTCTTGCCGACTGCGGACGCGTTGTTGGCCGTCGCAACAGCCTGATGCCCGACAGCGAGCGAGGTGGTGCCCGTCGAGCGCGCCTGCCAGCCGAACGCCTGCGAACCGACACCGGACGCAACCGACTCGCCGCCGATCGCAGTGGAGTGGAAGCCCGAAGCGTTGGCCAAGTCGCCGAGCGCCACGGCGTCTTCGTTCGTGGCGCGAGCACCGTTTCCGATCGCGACCGACGTTCCAAGGGACGCTGCGCCAGCGGGGCTGCCGACACCCGTTTCGGTTCGTGCATCGCGTCCGATCGCGATGCTCGCCACCGCATTGGCATTCGCGCCCGCACCCAAGGCCGTGGCGTCGGCGACGTTCGCGTTGGCGTTGTTGCCCAGCGCGGTGCTGAAGTCACCGAGTGCGCTGGCAACGTTGCCGACAGCAGTGGAGCGGTTGCCGTTGGCCACCGCGGTGTTGCCGACCGCAAGCGAACGCTCGCCGCGCGCGGTTGCGGTGAAGCCAAACGCCGAGGACCCCAAGCCGTTGGCCGTCGAGGCGGAACCTACCGCGGTCGATTCGTCGGCGTTCGCATTGGCATTGTTGCCCATCGCGGTGCTGGAAGTACCCAACGCGCTCGACACGTTGCCGACGGCCGTCGACCGTGAACCATTCGCCACCGCGGTGTTGCCGACGGCAAGCGAGCGCTCGCCGCGGGCCGTCGCGGTGAAGCCGATGGCTGCCGATCCGATGCCCGTCGCATTCGATGCCGAACCAAGCGCGGTCGAATTTTCAACGTTGGCGTTGGCGTTGTTGCCGACCGCGGTGCTGAAGTTCCCAAGTGCGCTCGAAACGTTACCGATGGCCGTCGAGCGAGGGCCGTCTGCGACCGCAGTGTTGCCGACCGCCAATGAGCGCTCGCCCCGCGCCGTCGCGGTGAAGCCGAATGCGGAAGAGCCGAGGCCGCTTGCGGTCGTCACCGAACCGATGGCCGTTGTGTTGTCAACGTTCGCGTTGGCGTTGTTGCCAAAAGCGCTGCTGAACGCGCCAAGCGCGCTGGACACGTTACCAACCGCGGTCGAACGATTGCCGTTCGCTACCGCGGTGTTGCCGGCCGCAAGCGAGCGTTCGCCGCGCGCGGTCGCGGTGAAGCCGAAGGCCGACGAACCCAGTCCCGAAGCCTCGCTGTCGGCGCCCACCGCCGTGGTGTTGTCCGCCGTCGCGTCGGCGTCGCTGCCCACCGCCGTGCTGTTGTTCCCGGTGGCGTCGCTGTTGGGGCCGATCGCCGTGCTGGTGGCCGTTGTAGCATTCTGCGCCTGCGCCGGCGATGCAACGGCGACTATCGCCATGCTGGTGGCCGCAAACAGGGCAGCCTTCGTCGTCAGTCGGACCATCATATTCTACTCCCTCGTTGGTTATCGATCGGCGCGGAACCTACCGTTTCCGGCCACCAATGCAATCGCCTAAACGGCGTTTAAGCCTTTGCAGAATAACCTGTGACCCGCCTGCGACGCTCATTCCGGGGACTGGTACGGCGACGTACGGTGCCACGCCTGAAACATCAGCACGGCCCAAAGCGCGGCGGTGGAGTCCTGGGTACCCGACACGTGCGCAGTCCAGCGGCGCTGGATCCGTTCGACGTCGAAAAACCCCTCGTGCTTCATCCGGCTTGCATCCAGCAGGTCCTCCGCCCAGGCCCGCAAGGGACCCCGCAGCCAATCGCCGATGGGGATCGCAAAGCCCGCCTTGGGCCGCTCGAACAACGCACGCGGCGCTTGCCGGTAAAGCAGTTTGCGCACCATCAGTTTGCCCGTGTCCCCCGAAATGTTCATCGAAACGGGGATGCGCGCTGCCAGCGCTGCAACGCGGTGGTCGAGAAAAGGGACGCGTGTTTCCAAACTTACGGCCATCGCCGCGCGATCTACCTTGCACAGGATATCGTCGGGCAGATAGGTCACAGCATCGCAGTACATCATGCGCGTGGCGTCCGGCGCACTGCTACCCAGATCGAAGCCGCCGCCGGCCATCGCCCGTTCGACGCCGATTACGGGCGATGGTTCGCCGCTCCATTCGTCCAAGAAGCTGGTGAAGACGTCCTGGAGGTTCCGGGCGCTACCGACCGTGCGCAGACCCTTCTGGACCTTGCCTCCGAAATGGGGCGGGCGCTCGCCTGGGAGAAGGCCGGCGAGCCGGTTCCACGCCGCAGGCGGCAGCGCGCCGAGCGAACGCCCGATCGCGCTGCGCACCGAAGCGGGAAGGCGGTCGAGCAGGCGCCAAACCTTTGCCGCGGACAGGTAGCGGTTGTAGCCGCCGAATAGCTCGTCGCCCCCGTCGCCGGAAAGCGCCACCGTGACCTGTTCGCGGGCGAAGCGGCTGACCAGGTGCGTCGGGATTTGCGAGGAGTCGGCGAACGGTTCGTCGTACATCGCCGGCAGCAGCGGTATGACGTTCTGGGTTTCGGCGACGGTGACGTAGCGTTCGTTGTGCTCCGTTCCGAAATGCGCGGCGACGGCGCGGGCGTATCCGGCCTCGTCGAAGCCGGCTTGCGCGAAGCCCAAGGAGAAGGTGCGCACCGGGCCAGGAGCGTGTTTCTGGTAGAGCGCGACCACCATGGACGAATCAACGCCGCCGGACAGGAACGCGCCGACGGGCACGTCTGCCACCGCCTGCCCGGCAATCGCCTCGCCCAGTACTCTGTCGAGGTGATCCAGCGCGTCCGCTTCGTCGGTGATCGGATCGCGCAGTCCAGCGGCGACGACATCGCGATAACGCCAGTAACGTTCGATGATGCAGGTTCCCAGGGGGCCATCCGGCTCGGGCGCGCGGGTCAGCGGCAGGCGAGCACCCGCCGGATCGATCGAAAGAATGCAGCCGGGCTCAAGTTTGAATATGCCCTCGAAGATCGAGTGCGGGGCGGGGATGTAGTTGCGGGAGGCGAGCAGCCCGAGCGACTGGCGATCGACGGGGTTGTTGAAGCGGCGATGCGCGCGAAACGACTTGAGCTCCGACCCGTATACGAAGTCGCCGCCGACCCAGCCGTAATAGAGTGGCTTCTCGCCGAAGCGATCGCGGATGAGATGCAACCACCGTGCGCGCTTGTCCCAAACGGCGATGGCGAACATGCCCACGCAGCGCTCGATGGCCGCGCGGAGGCCCCAGGTGCAGATAGCCTCAACGAGCGTTTCCGTATCGGAATGGCCGAGCCATGCGCGCGTTCCGTGAAGACCTTCGAGCTCGCGGCGGATCGCGGCATGGTTGTAGATTTCGCCGTTGAAGCTGACGACGTAGCGTCCGTCCTTGGAGTGCATGGGCTGGTGACCCGCGGGAGACAGCTCGATGATCGACAAGCGTCGGAAGCCCAACCCGACGTGCGCCTCGTCATCGATCCACATGCCCTCATCGTCAGGTCCGCGGTGGGCGATCGGGTCCGTCATCCCCCGCAGCTGCGATGCATCCACGGGCCGGTGCGAAATCAGCCCGGCTATTCCACACATCTGCAGCTCATTTAACGGCTTTCGGGGTTCGATAAGGGCTCTAGAGAGTTTGCCGTGTTTCGCAAAAGCCGGATCGTGCCGGGGAGGGCGGCTGTCCACGGCATGTCAACGGAGTTCAAGCCATGCGCGTTCTGTTCATCACCTGGGACGCGCCTGAGCTCACGTATCTGGAAAGTCTCTTTCTCCCCATTTTCCGTGAGCTGCGACGCGGAGGCGTTACGGTCGACATTCTCCAGTTCAGGTGGGGCGATCGCGCGTTGACCGAGCAGGTTCGCCGAACGTGCGAGCAGGCGGGTAGCGGCTACCGCGCGGTCAAGATTTTGCGCGGGTTGGGTTCTGCCGGGGCGGTTGCGTCGGCGATGGCGGGCGCGGTCGCGATCCACCGTGCCGCAAAACATTTCGGGTCCGATGCGCTTATGCCGCGCGGCTTCATGCCTTCGGTCATGACGCTTGCCGCCAGCCTATCCCCGTTGCCCCCGATCATCTTCGACTCGGATGGTCTGCCTGCGGACGAGCGCGTGGATTTCGCGGGCATGTCGCCACGAAGCGCCACGTACCGGGTGCTGAGAGCGGCGGAGGCGCGGATCGTGCGTGCGTCGGCTTCGGTACTCGTGCGCTCGGAACGGGGAGGAGACATCCTTCTCCAACGCGCGAACGCGGGGACCACGGCGCCAAAGGTGACGCGCGACCGGTTCCGCGTCGTAACGAATGGGCGCGACGAGCGGCTGTTTGCTCCCGGCGACGCTGCCACGCGGTCGGCGATGCGCCAGGAACTTGGCATCGACGAGACGAGCCCGCTCCTCGTTTACGCCGGGTCTGTAGGCCCGCAATATCGTTTCGACGCCATGGGAGCTCTGATGAACGAAGTTCAGCGCCGCCGCCCGGACGCAAGGCTGTTGGTGCTGAGCGGGTCGCCCGATCGGGCGCGCGCCGCGCTGGCCGCGTCTCATCCCGAGATTGCCGCACAAGCGACGGTGATGGCCGTGCCGCCCGCTGCCGTGCCGCGTTACCTCGCTGCGGCCGACCTCGGCATTGCATACCGAAAGACGAGTTTCTCGACGCAAGCCGTCGCGCCGATCAAGCTTGCGGAATATCTCCTGTGCGGATTGCCGGTGGTGGGGACGGCGGCGATCGGGGACACGCGTCCGGCGTCGGACGCGGGCGTGTTTCTCGACGAATCGGCGGGGCCGGAGGCAGCCGCCGATTGGCTTATCCAGGACATACTCGTCGATCGGGAAGCGTTTCGGGATCGCGCGCGGGCTACGGGGGTGGGCAGCTTTTCCATTTCGCGTTCGGCGGCCAGTTACTTCCAAGCCCTGCAGTCGTTACGAGCCCTCGTCGGTGCCAGCCGCCGTGAAGCCGCCTGAAAGCTCGCCGATGCCACCGATTTCCACCAGGCCGCGGCGTATCCGCGTCGCGCATTGCCTAGAAACCGTCGGGTCGGGCGGAGTCGAGCAGACGCGACTGACGCTTGCCCGCCTCTTGCCCAGTGATCGCTACGAACAGCTCGTGATCTGCACAAAGGCGATCGGCGTGCTGCCCCAACAGCTTCGGGATGCCGGTTGTCCGGTGGTAGAGGTCGGGGTGCTTCGCTATCCGCTCGATCCCCGATCGCACTGGCGCGCCTTTCGCGCGCTTCGGCGGTTCGGGGCCGATATAGCGCATGGCGCCGTGGTTGAGGGCATCAGCCTTGCTGCCATCGGCGGACGGCTGGCCCGCGTGCCGGTGATTCTTGCCGAGGAGACGTCGGACCCGGACAATCAACGACGGGGCCGAATGGGAACTGCGCTCTACCGGGCGCTGATTGCGCTTGGTGACCGGTCGCTCGCCGTATCTCCCGCGACGGGCGCATACCTGCTGCAAACGCTGGGACTGCCAGCCTCCCGCGTCAGCACCGTGTTGAACGGGGTGGTGGAAAGCTCGCCGTCGCCTCCCCGCGCGGTAGCGGCGATCCGCGCGTCCATGAATATGGCGCCGTCGGGTCTTGTGATCGGATGCGTCGGCCGGTTGTTCGACAGCCATAAGAAGTTCAGCGACGCGATACGGGCGTTGCCGCACATCCGCGCGGGGGGCATCGATGCTTCGCTGCTCCTCGTGGGCGAGGGGCCGGACGGCGCGATGCTGGAGGCGTTGGCGCGTGAACTCGGCGTCGCGCCCCACGTGACCTTTGCAGGCTATCAGGGCGATACGCGTCCCTATTTCGAGGCGATGGATATCATGGTCCATCCCGCTGCGACCGAGGCGTTCGGGTTGGTCCTGGTCGAAGCCATGTTTGCGCGCCTTCCGGTGATCGCAACGCGCGTGGGCGGAATTCCCACGGTGGTGGAGGAGGGTGCGACGGCCATTCTGGTCGAGCCCGCGCGGCCGGAACAACTCAGCGCTGCGGTTCTGGCTCTCGCCCGCGATCCTGAACTGTGCACCAGCATGGGCGAACTTGGCTATGCCCGCGCGAAGGCGTTGTTCGGGGCCGAACGCTACGCGGCGGACATCGATGCGCTGTATACCGAACTTCTGAAGAAGAAGGGCGTGCGGGCGAGCCACCGGCCTTAGCGCCCCTGGCGGTTCAATCGCGCGGGCGCTCGATTCCCTTGGCCGCAAGCAGGCGGTCGTAGAGCTCGTGCAGTTCCCGTCCATGGCGCTCGGGCGTATGTCGCTCCGCAATCTCCCGCGCCCGGCGCGACAGGGCTGCGTAGGACGTGGCGTCCAGCCCCATCATGTCGGTTAACGCGCGCGTCCAAGCCGCGACGTCGAGCGCGTCCACGATCCAGCGTTCACCCAGATCGCCGACGACCTCGGGCAGAGCGCCTCCCGAGGAGGCTATGCAGGGGAGTCCGCGCGCCATGGCCTCGAGCGCGGCGATCCCGAACGATTCGGTGAGGGATGGAAATACGAAGCAGTGCGCATCTTCCACGATCGAACGTACGTCGTCGCGGTAGCCGGCAAGCTCAACCCGGTCCTGCAAACCGAGTTCGGCCACCGTCTCTGCCAGCCGGGCCTTCGACTCCCCGTCGCCGACGATCACGAGCCGGGCACCCGGCCAAGCGGCGGCGACGGGCGCAAACGCCCGGATCAGGCGTTCCTGGTTCTTCACCGGGTGAAGGCGGCCGACGTTGACGAAGGTGAACTGCCCGTTGACCCTCTTGCGCTGCTGCACGGGCGCGAAGAAATCTTGCGCGATGGCATTGTACAGGAGGTGGACCCGGCGCGTGGGCGCGAACTCTCGTTCGACGACATAAGCGCACGCCATCTTCGACACACCGATGATGGCATCAACCATCCGGTAGAGTACGGCGTGGACGAGCCGATAGGGAAGCGGGCGATCGGGAAGCCCATGCTCCTCGATGATGACCAGCGGCACTCCGCAAGCCTTGGCAACCAGAGCGCAGTGGAAGTTAGCCTCGCCGATACCGGCCTGCAGGATGTCAGGTCGCACGCGCCTGAGATACTTGGCCAGGGCGAGCGTCGCCCGCGGATTGCGAATGGACGGATCGACGTCAAGAACGTCGACGGGGACTCCGCCTTCTTCGAGCATCCGGGCGGCGGCTCCGGCCTTCCAGAAGGTGCAGACCCGCAAATCGAACCGCGACCTGTCGATCAAGGTGGACTGAATTTCGAACAAGGTCTCGGCGCCACCGAAGTCCAGGACCGGGATCAGCCGAACAAGCGTTAAACGGCCTTGAGTCATTGGCGGGTCCATTCGGGGCAGCCGAAGGCGGCGATCCACCCTGCTTCGCAACCGCGGGAGCCGTAGCGACATTCGCACAACCGGCAAGCCGCGGTTCCGTTCTCAAGCTCTTGTGCATGCCTGCGGCAGAGATCTCGACTCAACGCCGCTCGGTCGCGGTCGGAACAGAGCTCCAGGGGCCACGGCCCCTTGAAAGTTTTGCAGACGCCCGCCGTGTTTCCCTGATACGGAACGCTTTTGAACCGGGCGCGTCCGGAGGCGACGTTCTGTCGGCAGGGATTTGCGGTGAAGCTCTCAATTTGCATGGCCACTTACAACGGGGCCAAACATCTGCCGCAACAGCTCGACAGCTTTCTCGCGCAAACGCGTCTGCCGGACGAACTGGTGGTCAGCGACGACCGATCAACGGACGGAACGCCCGAGTTGATCGAGGCCTTCGGCGCGCGCGCGCCTTTCGAGGTCCGGATGGTGCGCAATCTCGCGAACGTCGGTGTCGATCGCAACTTCGACCGGGCGTTGGCGATGTGCACGGGTGATGTGGTGCTCCTGTCCGATCAGGACGACGCGTGGTTCCCGGACAAGATTGCGACGGTCGCCAACAGGTTCGCAGAGAATCCCCGGCTGCAACTGATCGCAAACGATCAGATCATCACCGATGGCGAACTCAACCCCTCGAGCTTCACGACTCTGCACAATTTCCGGAAGGCCTTCGGTACGGACGCCGCGTTCGGGAATGGGTGCTGTTTGTCGTTTCGTCGCAGCTGGCTGCAGTTCATCCTTCCCGTCCCTGGCGATACATTCAACTACGACTTGTGGATCAACAGCTTGGCGGTGCTGTTGAAGGTGCGTGCGGTGATCGATCGTCCGCTGCAATATTATCGAAGACATGGAGGTAACGCCTCCCAGTCGCTTGCCTTCGAAACGCGGGACGTCTCGCGCCGCGACTACCATGCGCAGGACCTGGGCGAGGATCATCGCGATCTGTGGTCCCGCCAAATCGGCAACGTGACGGTCTTTCGGGACCGGATCAACCAGCGTCGCGAGCAGTTGCTCGGCATCGTCGAGCCGGCGGCGATCGAGGAGGCACTTGGCGAATTGCAGTCGCGAGGGGACGCGCTGGAACTGCGGACCCGCATCCGTTCGGCGAGCCTGCTGCAACGCGTGCCGCTCGTCGTCAGGTTGCTGGCAAGCGGCGGCTATCGTCATTTCAGCGGGCTGAAGAGCGCCGCCCGCGACTTGGTGCGGTAACGTGCAACGCCCGTTTGAATCTCCCTGCATGTTGCGGGCGGTGAGGCCGTGAGCATTGCTCGGCACACAAGCTATAATTTCGCCGGGGCGGCGGTTCCGCTGGCGGTGTCGCTGATCACCGTGCCGATCTACCTCTCGATGGTTGGCACCGACCGCTACGGCGTGCTCGCGATCTGCTGGCTTCTTCTAGGCTATTTCAACCTGTTCGACCTCGGCCTGGGCCGAGCAACGGCACAGAAGATAGCGACGCTGGCCGACGCGTCCGGCCACGAACGCAGCCGCATCTTCTGGACCTCGCTGATCCTTTCGGGAGGCTTGTCTCTCGTCGCCATGGCCTTGGTCGCGCCTGCGGGCTATTTCGGGCTCCGTCTGCTGAACGTGAACAATCCCGCTCTTAGGGCGGAGTTCATCGGCGCCTTACCGTGGCTCGTCGCCGCCACGCCGTTCGGGATTCTGAATGGTCTGCTCGTGGGCGCTTTGGAAGGGAGGCGCGAGTTTCTGAAGGTCAACCTGGCCAACAGCGTCGGAACGATCGCGACATCCGTCCTGCCATTGGGTGCCGCTTTGGTCTTTGGACCCGAGCTCTCCCATCTGCTTGCGGCATCGTTGCTCGGGCGGGCGATCGCGATCTGCCTTCTTGCTGCGGTATGCATTGGAGCGGTGCCGGTTCAAAGGCCCGGCGGCCTGGTGCGCACCGAGATGGGGCAACTGCTCCGCTTCGGAGGATGGACCACGATCAGCAGCGTGATCGGGCCGATCCTAACTTTCTGGGACCGCTTCGCGATCGGCGTCATGATCAGTTCGGCCGCGGTGGCGCTGTACGTCATCCCGTTCAACCTGGTATCGCAACTGGCCGTCGTGCCCGCGGCTCTCGCGACGGCTTTGTTTCCCAGACTGGCCGCCGCAGGAGCGGGCGAGGCCAGAGCTTTGGGCGATGAAAGCTTGCAAGTCCTTGCCTTCGTTCTTGCGCCGGCGACACTTCTGTCCATGGTGGCGGCGGGGCTTCTGCTTCCGCTCTGGCTCGGTGCGCGGACCGCGTCCGAGGTTTCTCCCGTTGCCTACATCCTGTTGTTCGGCTTCTGGGCAAACGGCCTCGCAAGGCTTCCCTTCGCTCAGCTGCAAGCCGAGCGTCGGCCCGACTTGCTGGCCAAAGCGCACCTGGCGGAGCTTATTCCTTACGTCGCGTTCCTTTACATCGGGCTCCGAGTGGCGGGCATAAACGGGGCGGCGATTGCATGGTCCATGCGCGTGACGGCTGACGCGGTGATCCTGTTCACCCTGACCGGAATATCCCGAAGCGCGATTAAGACGCTGCTTGGGCAGGGATTGTTGCTTGCGATCGCCGTCGTGACCGCTGTTTCGCTCCCGACGGACGCACCGGAGAGGTGGTTGATCCATGTTGGACTGCTAAGCATTCTGATCACGCTGGGCATGCGAAACCCACCTCGGAAAATCGTCGAATATCTTGAGCTTGGGATCCGCTCGCTTTCCCGAATCCGTTCCCGCCGAATGTCAGGTAAGTTGGGGAGCCCGAGGCAAGATCACGATGCGGAATAGCAGGACGCGCACCTCTCTCAGCGGCACGCAGCCCACGGGACAGAGTCCTTGGCCATCAAATCCATGTGGCAAATTCGCGCGATCGCGAGCCGCCCCGCCACCCCGTGCTGCTCAACCACGTCAGAGTCTTGGGTGGTCTCGAGCATCGCTCGTCAGCCCGCATACGCACGCAACCAAGCTTTATCGCCCTACCGCGCTGAATAGCTCCACGATCCTCGGTGCCTGCGATCGCAGCGAGTAGCGTTCGACGAAGCGTTCCCGGCCGTTCACGCCCATTCTTCGTCGTCGATCCTTGTCCTCGAGCAACAGCAGCAGCGCAACGCGCCACTCTTCCGGGGTCCGGGCCAGGTAACCATTGAAGCCGTGCTCGACCATCGACCCATTCACCCCGACGGGCGAGGCGACCACGGGCAATCCGCAGGCCATGTACTGGATAAGTTTGTAGCCGCTTTTGCCCCTGGCCCATAGTTCGTCGGGCAGCGGCATGATGCCGATGTCCATCTTCTGGATCGACTCGACTTCCGAAGCTTCGGTCCAGTCGATCAATTTCAATCCGGGGAACGACGTCCCGGCGCCGGCCGCTCCCGCTCCGACCACGTGAATTCGAACATCGTGAGTTGAGACCAGTTCCCGGAGGAGCGGGATCAGGAAATCCAGGTAGCCGAAGGTGGAGGGCGAGCCGATCCAGCCGATGGTGACCTGCCGATCCGCCGCCCGCGGACTTGGCCGATATCTGTCGGAGTCGACGGCCGTCGGCACGATCAACGTCCGTTCGCAAAATCGGGACGCATAGTCCCGAAGATAAGCGTTGCCGCAGCAACAGGCGGCGGCGCCACGGAGCAACGGCTCTAGCTTGCCTGCAAGAGCGCGCCGCACCGCGGGGTTCGGGTTGGCGTCGTATTGATGAAAGAATGCGTCATCGAAGTCGTAGACGACGGGCTTGCCTTGACGAAAGGCTAAGCGTTCGAACCACGCCGGAAGATACGGGAACAGTTCGGCATATACCCAGAGCACGTCGGCGTCGCCGTGGCGCATCAAATGCTGCAGCCTGTTCACGTAGGAGCGTATCACGCGTGTCTTCGAGTAAGGCTTTCCAGTCGCGAGGCTCTGCACATAGTCATTGTCCAGCAGGGCGTGACTTTCGACCGTCATGCCCGCTTGTTCCAGATACGGAACGTACTGCAACACCCGCTGCCGCGTGCTGGCGGCGAGACTTCCGTACTTGGTGAACGCCAGAACCTTCACGTTCGAACGTTTAGCTTCGCGTGACCAGCCGGGTCACCACGGACTCGACCGAACTTCGCCAGTCGGGCATTCGGAAGCCGAAGTCGGTGGCGAAGCGGCTGCTGTCGAGAACGGAATAACGCGGCCGGGCGGCTCTGGTCGGCCACTCCGCCGTGCTTATGGCCGTCGCCGTAGCGGACGGTGCGCCGGCCTGCGCGCACGTCGCGAAGATTTGCTGGGCAAGCTGGTGCCAATTGGCCGATCCGCTGCCGGCGAGGTGATAGGTCTCGCCGAAACCGGTTTTCCGACCTGCAGCAACACCCGATGCGAGCGTCAGCAGTCCGTCAGCCAGATCGAGCGCCGACGTCGGGCTCCCCCACTGATCGCCGACGACCTTCATCTCGTCGCGGTCGCGGGCGGCGTTCACCATCGTTTTCACGAAGTTCTTGCCGAACGGACTGTAAACCCATGAGGTGCGCACGATGACGTGCCGGCGGTTGGACACGCGCACCAGTTGCTCGCCTGCCAGCTTGGTGCGGCCGTAAACGCCGAGTGGAGCGACCGTATCGTCTTCCGAATAGGGTTTCCCGGCCATGCCGTCGAAGACGTAGTCGGTCGAGACCTGAACGAACGGGATAGCCAGCGCATCCGACGCGGCGGCGAGTTCGCCGGCCGCGGTTGCGTTGATGCGAAAGGCGCGATCGCCGTCGTCTTCGGCCTGGTCGACCGCGGTATAGGCGGCGGCGTTTATGACGAGGTCCGGCGATGCCGCCGTGACCGCCGCCGCGATCGTGTCGGGTTTTTCCAGGTCCAGTTCCGGTCGGCCGGCGGCGACGATCGTCAGGTCCGGCCAGTGCGCCGCTCGCTCGCGAAGGCTTTGGACGAGTTGTCCTTCGCGACCGGTGACCAGCACCCTCATCCGGCGGTGCCGAGGCGGTCGCCGGCGTAGCTGCCGTCGCGGATGGGACGCCACCAATCCTCGTTCGCCAGATACCAGTCGATCGTAGCGGACAGGCCGGTCTCGAAGCTCTCTTGCGCGCGCCAACCAAGCTCGCTCTCGATTTTCGAGGGATCGATAGCGTAGCGACGGTCGTGGCCGGGCCGGTCTGCGACAAAGGTGATCAGATCGCGGCGGCTGCGGTTGCCGTCCAGCGGCCGCTTATCGTCCAGCAGGTCGCAGATGGTCTCCACCACCTGCAAGTTGGTCCGCTCCGCGCGACCGCCGATATTGTAACTCTCGCCCACCCGGCCCTCGACCATGACCCGCTCAAGTGCGCGCGCATGGTCGTCCACGTAGAGCCAGTCGCGAACATTTTCGCCGCGGCCGTAGACGGGCAGGGGCTTGCACTCCAGCGCGTTCAGAACGACCAGCGGCACCAGTTTCTCGGGAAAGTGATAGGGGCCGTAATTGTTCGAACAATTCGAAAGCACGACCGGCAGCCCGTAAGTCTCGTGCCAAGCGCGCACGAAATGGTCGGAGGCCGCTTTCGATGCTGAGTACGGGGACGAGGGTGCGTACGGCGTCTCCTCCGTGAACACGCCTGAATCGAACGGGAGGTCACCGAAGACCTCGTCGGTGGAAATGTGGTGAAAACGAAAGCGCGCCTTTGCCGCGCCCGTGAGTTCCCGCCAGTAGCCAAGCGCTGCGACCAGCAGCCGGAACGTCCCGATCACGTTGGTTTCGACGAACACACCCGGAGCGTCAATCGACCGGTCGACATGGCTTTCCGCCGCCAGATGCATGATCCTGTCGATGCGCTCGTCGCGCAGGATTCGTCCGATCGCGGCATCGTTGCAGATGTCTTCGCGGTAGAACGCGTAGGAACCGCTGTTCTCGATGTCCGCCAACGAACGGAGATTGCCGGAATAGGTCAACTTGTCCACGTTGACGACATCGTATCGGCCCGTCGCTACCAGGTGGCGGCAGACGGCGCTGCCGATGAAACCCGCGCCGCCCGTGACAAGAATGCGTTCACGTCCGTCCGTCACGACCAGTCATGCTCCAGATCGGCATCGGCGAGTGAAGGCGCGCGCCGATCCTTGTCGGATAAAATCAAAGCATCCCCGGTCAACGGCCATGCCACGCCGATAGCAGGATCGTCATAGCGGATCGCGCGGTCATGACGTGGGTCGTAGGGTGCCGTAACCTTGTACTGAACTTCCGTATGCTCTTCCAAGGTAAGGAAGCCGTGCGCATACCCCCGCGGCACCAGCACCTGGTTACCGGCCTCGGCGGACAATACGACGCCCACCCAGCGGCCGAAGTCTTTGGAGCCTCGCCTGATATCGACCGCAACGTCGAACACCGACCCGCGCGTTACTCGCAAGAGCTTGTCCTGGGCGAACGGCGGCGTCTGGTAGTGAAGGCCACGTAACACGGCTCGCGAGGCTGAGTAGCTATGGTTGTCCTGCACGAAATCGAGATCGTAACCGGCCTCGGCGAATGCACGACGGCTCCAGCTTTCCTGAAAGAAGCCTCGTGCGTCTCCAAAACGGGGAGATGTCAGTTCCACGACTTCGCCCAAGCCAAGGCGCCTGACTTCAACCATGTTGATGTTCGGCGGCGCGGCGCCGCAAATAGGCGGCGTACTCCGTTTTGCCTAGCTTGGCGGCGCGGGACATCACCTCGCCCGGCGTCAAGTAGCCGCGTTCCAGGCCGATTTCCTCCAGGCACATGATCTTGATGCCCTGTCGGTGTTCGATCGTTCGCACGAACGACGACGCTTCGTGCAGGCTTTCGTGGGTTCCCGTGTCCAGCCAGGCGTAGCCTCGCCCCAGTTGCGTCACGCGAAGCGTTCCACGCTCGAGATAGACGCGGTTGACGTCCGTGATCTCCAGTTCGCCTCGGGAAGACGGCTTTATCGACGATGCGATGCTGAGCACGTCGTTGTCGTAGTAGTAGAGTCCGGTCACCGCCCAATTGGATTTCGGGAGTGCCGGCTTTTCTTCGATGCTGATCGCCTGGCGCGTGACGCGATCGAAATCGACAACGCCGTAACGATCCGGATCGTCCACCTGATAGGCGAACACGGTGGCGCCGGACGTCTGCGTTGCTGCCTCCACACAATTGGCGGATAGGCCGGCACCATGAAAGATGTTGTCGCCCAGAACCAGCGCGACACTTTCGTCCCCTACGAATTCGCGTCCGATGATGAAGGCTTCGGCAAGGCCATTCGGGGTCGCCTGCTCGGCATAGCTGAAACGCACACCATAGTCCGAGCCGTCGCCAAGCAAGGCATGGAACCGCGGCAGATCCAGCGGCGTAGAGATGATCAGGATGTCCCGAATTCCCGACAGCATGAGCACGCCGATCGGATAGTAGATCATCGGCTTGTCGAAAATCGGGAGTAACTGCTTGGACACCGCCAAGGTCGCCGGGTAGAGGCGCGTGCCGCTGCCGCCGGCAAGAACAATCCCCTTCATTGTCACTCCAATATTCGCACGAAAGGGGGGCGGTCAGGGCTGATCCCATACCGCAAAGCCACGCCGAAGTACCGCGCGATCCGACGCCCGGCGAGTCACCCGTGCTGCAGGACCGCGTTCGACTCAAGCGCAAAATGCCACGCGGGAACAGGCGATCGAACGGCGTGGAGGGCCGCTGGAGGTCGCTGCGGTGATGACCGGAAGCTCCCCGGGCGGGCACACCGACATTGCTCTGGCTGGCACGCTTCCGTTAGAGGGGAGCCGATCCAGGCCTTTGCGCCCCCACGGTAGGTCTCCACTTCATGCTTGTTTATTGGGCGATGTTCGCGGTGCCCGCGCTGTCGGCCTTTCTCGGCGATCCCCGGAGCCCCGGTGGGTTGCGGCGCCAGCAGGTTGGGCTTGGCTTGCTGCTGTTCGCTTTCGTCGTCTTGGTGGGCGCGCGTTACGAGGTCGGCGGCGATTGGTTCGCATACGAGGAGATCGTCGAGTACGTACGTCATGAAAAGCTCAGCACGTCGCTCGAGCATGGAGACCCTGGCTTTCAGATAGTGACGTGGGCGTTCACGCGCCTGGGCTTCGGGTCCATCGGTCCGAGTAGTTTTTGCGGCGCGGTTCTGATCTACGGGATCTGGCGCTTCATCAAGCCCATGCCGGATCCGTGGCTCGCCCTCACGGCGGCGGTGCCATACCTGATCATCGTTGTGGGGATGGGGTATGTCCGCCAAGGAGCCGCGATCGGCTTCATTCTACTAGCCATCCTGCACTTCGAACAAAGTCGCTGGTTTCACTTCAGCAAGTGGTTCGCTTTGGCAGTGATATTCCATGTATCGTCGCTGGCGATCTTGCCGATCGCCGCACTGGTAATCGTTCGCAAGCAGCCATTGGCGTTCGTCCCCGTGGCGATCGCGGGGGCAATCCTGTACGTATTGCTTCTCGCACCCAGGATGGACCGACTCTACACGAACTATGTCGAGGCCGAGTACGACTCGTCGGGTGCTCTTGTTCGGCTGGCGATGAATGCTGTTCCGGCCGTTCTGTTCCTCCTCTTGCGAAAACGTTTTTCGACGACGGATACGGGGCGCGCATGGTGGGCGCTCATTTCATTGTTGTCCTTGTTCCTTGTGCTTCTCGTGCTGAATTCTCCGGCGACGACGGCCTTGGATCGCATCGGGCTGTACTGCATTCCGATACAGCTCTTTGTCTTCGGGAACCTGGCGTCGGTGTGCACCACCAACGTGCAGGGGCGGCGGTTACTCACGTTCTCCGTGATCACCTACTATGCCGCGGTGATGTTCATCTGGCTCAACTACGCAACGCATTCCAGCAGCTGGGTCCCGTATCGCTTCCAACCTTTGGCCTAAGCCGGTCATGCAAAGGCAAGTGGTTGTTATCGCGGCCAACGCGGCCTGGAACCTCGTCAATTTCCGCTCCGGCCTTATCGCCGGACTGATCGCGAACGGGTACGCCGTCGTGGCGGCCGCGCCGCCCGACGCTAAGGCGGAGACGGCTCTAAAAGCGCTCGGCGCGCGCTTTGCGCCCGTGCCGATCGACAGCAAAGGCGTGTCGCCTGCGCGCGACCTCGCCACCCTGCTGGCATTTCGCCGTCTGCTTCTTGCGGAGCGCCCCGCCTGCTTTCTTGGCTATACGGTGAAGCCCAACGTCTACGGCTCGCTCGCCGCGCGGCTGTGCAAGGTTCCCGCGGTCAACAACATATCGGGCCTGGGAACGGCCTTCATCGCCAATACGTGGC
>DASQNO010000036.1:0-20184 GCA_035644935.1 Sphingomonadaceae bacterium | reverse complement strand
TAGTCGATGACCCGCTTGACGGGGACCAGGATCTTCATCCGTTTTCCTTCTGGCGATCAGTGTGTCAGTTCCAACCTGCGCTCGATACGATCCAACCGCCGGCTGACATTATCGATGGCGAGCTGCTGGGCTGCGTCCGCGGCGGAGAAGTGTGCGAGATGACCCAGGGAGGCGGCTTGCCCACCTTCCAGGTTCGCAAATCGGTTTGTGTGCTCGTCCAACGTGCGTTCGATCCTTTCAAGCGTCGCCTGAAAGCGCTTGAGATGCTCCAGCATCAGGTTCTCGACGTTGTCGCTCATCCAAATCTCCTCGCGTCAGCCGCTCAAGCCGCCGCCTTCACCTCCGCCACGATCTTCCTCGCCGCATCGCCCAGATCGTTGGCCGGCACGATCGCCAGCCCGCTCTGCGCCAGCAGCGCCTTGCCTTCCTCCACATTGGTGCCCTCGAGCCGGACCACAAGCGGCACCTTGAGATCGACCTCGCGCGCGGCGGCGATGATGCCGTCGGCGATGATGTCGCACCGCATGATCCCGCCGAAGATGTTGACGAGAATGCCCTTTACCGCCGGGTCGGACAGGATGATCTTGAACGCCGCCGTGACCTTCTCCCGCGTCGCACCGCCGCCGACGTCCAGAAAGTTGGCCGGAAACGCGCCGTTCAACTTGATGATGTCCATGGTGGCCATGGCGAGCCCCGCGCCGTTGACCATGCAGCCGATGTCGCCATCCAGCTTGATGTAGGCCAGGTCGTATTTGGATGCCTCGATCTCGGCGGGGTCTTCCTCGGTCAGGTCGCGGAGTTCGACAAGCTCCTTGTGGCGGAACAGCGCGTTGGCGTCGAAGCCGACCTTGGCGTCCAGCACCATCAGCTTGTCGCCGACGACGGCGAGCGGGTTGATCTCAATCTGCGAGGCGTCGGTGCCGACGAAGGCGTCGTACAGCTGCGACAGCACGGACGCAGCCTGCTTGGCGAGCGGCCCGGTGAGGCCCAGCGCGCCGGCCACCGCGCGGCCGTGGTGCGGCATGATGCCGGTGGCGGGGTCGACGGTGGTCGTGTGGATGCGCTCGGGCGTGTCGTGCGCCACCGCCTCGATGTCCATGCCGCCTTCGGTCGAGGCGACCACCGCGATGCGGCCGCTGTCGCGGTCGACCAGCAGCGCCAGGTAGAACTCCTTGTCGATGTCGACGCCGTCGGTGATGTACAGCCGGTTGACCTGCTTGCCCGCATCGCCGGTCTGAATGGTCACCAGCGTCTTGCCGAGCATCTCCTCGGCCGCCGCGCGGACCTCCTCGATCGACCGGGCGAGCCGGACGCCGCCCTTGGCGTCGGGCCCGAGTTCCTTGAACTTGCCCTTGCCGCGGCCGCCGGCGTGGATCTGCGCCTTGACCACCCACAACGGCCCGGGAAGCTTCCGCGCCGCCTCCACCGCTTCCTCGACCGTCAGCGCCGCGTGGCCCGCGGGCACGGGCACGCCGAACTTGGTGAGCAGTTCCTTGGCCTGATATTCGTGAATGTTCATTCAGCGCGCCTCTCGTGCGGGATCGAGGGCGCTAAAGCATATCACGAGGTCAGCGCGCAACCGACGGCGGCGGAGCTTACGACAGACACGATCTCGGGATCGCCGATGCTTTGGACGCGCGAGGACAATTCGGACAGCGACATCTGCCCGACCGGCCCCGCGCCCTGCCCCGCCTGCGCAAGCTTCTGCAGCTGCGCGATCGTCAGGCGGTCCGTCATGCGGGTCGCCATGCAGGCCGAGACGGACTCCGAAAGCCCGGCCTGCAGCAGCGCGGTTTTGACGCGATTTTCGGGTGTCGCGCAGGCGGCAAGGGCCAGCGTTGCAGCGGTGGCGAGCATGATGGTGCGCATGGTTCAACTCCGGGTTGGTTTGGGAGGCAACGCGGGGACTCGGTATTGGATGCTTACTCGTCATCCCGGCGAACGCCGGGACCCAAGTACGCGAACTTCGAAAGCTGGCAGAGAACGATCACCTGAGCTTACAAGAGCAGTGTACTTGGGTCCCGGCGTTCGCCGGGATGACGGGGGTGATGTGTGGCGGGACACGTCTACATCCTGGCGAGCCGCAGGCACGGAACGCTGTACATCGGCGTGACGTCCGATCTGCCGAAGCGCATTTATCAACATCGTGAGGGACTGGCCCCTGGCTTCACGCGCAAGCACGGGATCAAGCGACTGGTCCACGTTGAGACGTTCGAGCGTATCGAGGACGCGATCGTTCGCGAAAAGCGGCTCAAGGAATGGAACCGCGACTGGAAGATCGAGCTGCTCGAGCGCGACAACCCGTTGTGGGACGACCTGGCGGTCACGATGCTGGGGTTCGATCCGCTGTCCACCGCAAAACCCCCACTACGTCATCCCGGCGAAAGCCGGGACCCAAGAACACGGAACTGGTAGAACTGGCGACGGGTTCGGCCCTCCCTCGCGAAACCGATGTACTTGGGTCCCGGCGTCCGCCGGGATGACGCTCGGGCGGGAGCGTCCTATATGTCTCCCCATGTCCCTCGCCGCCGGCCTCCTCCTGTTCGTCGCCACCATCGTCGCAATGGAGGCGGTCGCCTACGCCGCGCACCGCTGGCTGATGCACGGCCCCGGCTGGGCTCTGCACAAGAGCCATCATGAGCCCCGCACCGGCGCCTTCGAGGCCAATGACTGGTACGGCGCGATCTTCGCGGTGCCGTCCGTGCTGCTCGTCTGGGGCGGATTGAACGGCGGCTGGGGCGATTGGGCGATCGCGGTGGGCGCCGGAATCTCCGCCTATGGCGCGATCTACTTCGGGTTCCACGACCTGGTGGTCCACGGCCGCATGGGCCGCCGCCGCCCGCCCAAGAGCGCCTACATGAAGCGCATCGTCCAGGCGCACCGCCTGCATCACGCGGTGGAGGCGCGGGAAGGCGGCGTCAGCTACGGCTTCCTGTGGGCGCCCAAGCCGGAGGCGCTGAAGGCGGAACTCAAGCGCCGCGGGCACGCCGGGGTTCGCGCGCCCGCCGCGGACGGCTGAGCCGGGTCTGATGACGGGCCCGCTTCATTGGCTCGCGCGACTGGCGGTGCTGACGCTGAGCTTGCTGGCCACGCTGTCCATCCTCGGCGCGATCGCATCGATCGGGACTGCGGACATGGCGGGGCGGCCGGCGGGAGATCGCGGGACCGTGCTCGACCCCTCCGACGCGCGGCAAGTCCAGCGGCCGGCGACCGCGCCAGCGGAGCGCGCTGCGGCGGAGCGCGCCCGCCCGGCCGGCGAGGGGGGCCGTTCGGAAGCCGTCGTCTTCGCGCCACCGCCCCCGCCCGATCCGCTCCGCTGGCTGGAACCGCTGACCTACGCGGTGCTGGCGCTGGCGGTGCTTGCCGCGATGGCGGTGCTGCTGTTGTGGCGCATCGCGCTGCAACTCGAACGGCGGGGCTAGCCGGGGCGCTTGCCCGCCCGCCGTCGATGTGCTGCTAGTCTCCCCGATATCTTGGGGGAATCGCATTTTGGACAATCGCTGGATCGGGTTGGCGGGAATCGCGCTGATCCTGCTGATCGCGTGGGGCTTGTCCAGCAACCGCCGCGCGATCCGCCCGCGCGTGGTCGCCGCCTCCTTCGCGCTGCAGGCGGGGATCGCGTTCCTGGTGCTGTGGACGCCGTGGGGCCGCGCCGCGATCGCGGGCATGGCGCAGGGCGTGTCCAACCTGCTCGGCTACGCCACCAAGGGCACCGAATTCCTGTTCGGCCCCACCGCCACCAATCCGCTCGCCAACACCTTCGCGCTGGGCGCGCTGCCGGTGATCATCTTCTTCGCGGCTTTGGTGTCCATCCTCTATTACCTCGGCATCATGCAGCGCGTCGTGCGCTGGGTCGGCGGCGCGATCGGCTGGGCGACCGGGATCGGGCGCGTCGAGGCGCTGGGCTCGGCGGCGAACATCTTCGTCGGCCAGTCGGAATCGCCGCTGGTCGTCCGTCCCTACCTCGCGGCGCTAACGCCGCCGCAGCTGTTCACGCTGATGACGGTCGGCATGGCGGGCGTCGCCGGCACCATTCTCGCCGCCTATGCCAGCCTGCTGGGCGACCGCTACCTCCCCTCGCTGCTCGCCGCCGCCTTCATGTCGGCGCCGGGCGGCATCCTGATGGCCAAGATCATGATGCCGGACGAGCCGGACGCCCCGCGCACGCGCGGGACCCCCACCGCGGCCCCCCCGGGCGCGGAAACGGTGGCACTGGCCGAAACGTTCGAGGACGGCGAACGCCCCGCCAACATCATCATGGCCGCCGCGCAGGGCGCGCAGACGGGGGTCAAGCTCGCCGTCGCGGTGGGCGCCATGGTGCTGGCGTTCGTGGCGCTGGTGGCGCTGGCCAACGGGCTGCTGGGCGGCGTCGGCGCCTGGTTCGGCGTCCCCGATCTCAGCTTCCAGCGGATCGTCGGCTACGTGTTCCAGCCGATCATGTTCCTGATCGGCGTGCCCTGGCCCGAGGCGGGCGCGGCAGGGGGCCTGTTCGGCACCAAGATCGTGCTCAACGAATTCGTCGCGTTTATCGATCTCGGCAACCCGGCGGGACCCGCCGCCGCCTTGAGCGAGCGCAGCCGCGCGATCGTCACCTTTGCGCTGTGCGGCTTCGCCAATTTCAGCTCGATCGCGATCCAGATGGCGGTCACCGGCGGCCTCGCCCCCAACCAGCGGCCGGTGATCGCCAGGCTGGGCATCAAGGCGCTGATCGCGGGCAGCCTCGCCAATTTGATGAGCGCCGCGCTTGCCGGATTGTTGATCGCCTGAAAAAATCGCGAAAATCCGTTCGGCCTGAGCTTGTCGAAGGCCTCTCCTTCCTGTTTCATGGGCGGGAGAAAAACGGGCTTCGACAGGCTCAGCCCGAACGGGGGATAGATCATGTTCCTAAGCTTGTATTTCACCGCCGCCATGCTCGCCACCGCCCCCCAGTCACCCGCCCCCAGGCCGGGCGCGCTCAAGACCTTCGGCGACTGGACCGTGGGCTGCGACAACGGGCTCGAGTGCCAGGCCGTCGCGCTGGTGCCGGAGAACGCGGACCGCGACTCCTACTTGCTCATGGTGCTGACCCGCGGCGCCCGCGGCGAGACGACCCGGATGGGCTTTGCGTTGATGGACCATGTCCGCGCCGGCAGGCCCTACGCGATCACCGTCGACGGCAAGCCGATCGCGCGCGCGGTTGCGGCGGGCAAACCGCCCGAAAACGCCGCCGACGCCGTGCTCGATCTCGACGCCAAAGCCTTGGCCGCGCTGCGCAACGGCAAGCGGGCGGCGATCGCCGGCACGAAGATCTCCGCCTCGCTGACCGGCCTCGCCGCCGCGCTCGGCTACATGGATGCGCAGCAGGCGCGGGGCACGCCGGCGCTGCCCGTGGTCACCCTGCCGCCCGCCTCATCCCGCGCGCCCAGGACCCTGCCCGCCGCGCGCGCGCTGGCGGCGCTGCCGTCCGAGGCGCGGACGTGCGACGACCCCACCAACGACCTGAAGCCCGAAGCGTCGCGGCTCGACGCGCGGCACAGCCTGGTCCTGATCGCGCACCCGTGCGGCAACGGCGCGTACAATCTGTTCTCCACCGCGCTGATCGTCGACGAGGCGGGCCGCGCCACCCCCGCCCGCTTCGACGCGGACCCCGGCATGGGCGGCAGCGAAGTGGGCGGCAGCCTCGTCAACGCCGGCTGGGACGCCCGCACCCGCCGTCTCGGCACCTTTGCGCGCGCCCGCGGCGTCGGCGATTGCGGCACCACGCAACGCTACGCCTGGGACGGCACCCGTTTCCGGCTGGTCGAGCGGATGGACATGGGCGAGTGCCGGGGATCGACGGACTTCATCACGACATGGCGCGCGCGGGCGGTGACGCGGTGAGGGTGCGGCTGCTTTCCACCCATGGCGGACATTGAGTTGGGAAGCAAAAGGCTGTCAGATCAATCCATGAAAGTGTTGTTAGTTTTCGATCCTGCTTACGACGGCGAGGCAGCGGACGCGGTTTGGATCGTCGACAGCCCTGCAAACCGCCGCTGGTTCCGGGAACATAGAGAGAGGCTGAATTGTAACAGCGCGCTCTTTTCTGCCAAGAGGGTGGCAGCCGTCGCTTGGGATGCTCAGGAGCATCACCCCGATTGGACTGAACTAGAGGCAGTAGGGCTGTCGCTGGATCAGGAGGACATTGCGGATATGAGTGAGGATGGGCGGCTGACGCCTACTTCGCACGGCTTTCAATTGGTGCGTCGCTAGGTCCGCTTTCCCACCCAGAGCGAATCCGAAGCCGCCTAAGGCGCGAACCGCTCCGGCTGCGCCTCCACCAGCAGGATCGCAAACCGGTCCTCGGCGTCCGTCCACTCCGCCAACGGCGTCCAGCCGCCGGCGTGGAGGAGCAGGCGGGCGTCGCGGGGGCCGTATTTGTGGCTGTTCTCGGTGTGGATCGTCTCGCCTTCGCGCATGGCGAAATCTTCACCCGCAACGGTGAACGCCACGGCGCGCACCGCCTCCAGGTGCATCTCGATGCGGCTCAGCCGGTCGTTCCACACAGCGCGGTGGCGGAAGGCATCGATCGGCACCGTGCCTTCCAGCTCCGCGTTGATGCGCGCGAGCAGGTTGAGGTTGAACGCCGCCGTGACGCCCGCCGCATCGTCATAGGCGGCGCGCAGCACGGCTTCGTCCTTGATCCGGTCGACGCCGATCAGCAGCTGCGCGCCCGTGCCCAGCGTCGCGCGAAAGCCGCGCAGCAGGTCGACGGCGGTGGCCGGCACCATGTTGCCGATCGTCGAGCCGGGAAAGAAGCCGAGCTTGAGAGCGCCGGCCACGGCGGGCGGCAGCGTCACGCCTCTCATGAAGTCGGCCTCGACCGGGATGACGTTGAGCCACGGAAACGCGATGGCCAGCGCGTGCGCCGACTCCCGCAGGAAATCGCCCGAAATGTCGATCGGCACGTAAGCCGCGGGCGCGACCGCGCGCAGAAGCAGCGGCGTCTTGGCCGACGAGCCCGACCCGAACTCCACCACCGCGCGGCCGGCGCCGGTCAGCGCCGCCAGTTCCGGCGCGATCCGCGCGAGCAGCGCCGTCTCGACCCGTGTCGGATAATATTCGGGCGCCTCGGTGATCGCCTCGAACAGTTCGGACCCGCGCCGGTCGTAGAACCAGCGCGCCGGGATCGCCTTGATCGGCGCGGCGAGACCGGCAAGCACGTCGCGGCGGAACGCGTCCCGATCGGGCATCGCTTGGACGTCAGACATCGCGCGCCAGCCTGACGCCCGTGAACTGCCACCGCGCGTGCGGCGGAAAGAAATTGCGGTAGGACGCGCGCATATGCCCGCGCGGGGTCGCGCAGCTGCCGCCGCGCAGCACCATCTGCCCGCTCATGAATTTTCCATTGTACTCGCCCACCGTGCCCACGGCGGGCGCGAAGCCGGGGTATGGCAGGAACGCAGAACCCGTCCATTCCCAGACGTCCCCGAACATCTGCCGGAGGCCCGCGCCCCCGTCGACAGCGCGCGGCGCGACCGGGCCGGCGCCATCAAGCTGGTTGCCGCCGTCGGGGTCGAACGACACCGCCGCCGCCTCCCATTCGAACTCGGTCGGCAGCCGCGCGCCCGCCCAGCGCGCGAACGCGTCGGCCTCGTAGAAGCTGACATGCGCGACGGGCGCGGCCTCGTCGATGTCCTGCAACCCATCCAACCCGAAGCGCCGCCAGCGCCCGCCGTCACGCCGCCAGTAGAGCGGCGCCGCGACCTGCTCGCGCGCGACCCAGGCCCAGCCGTCCGACAACCAGAGGCGCGGGTCCGCATAGCCGCCGTCCGCGATGAACCCGAGCCATTCGCCGTTGGTCACCGGCCGCAACGCCAAGGCGTGCGGCGCGAGCAAAGCGCGGTGCCGGGGACGCTCGGCATCGAACGCGAAGCCGTCCGCGGGCGCGCCGATCTCGACGACCCCGGCCGGGCGTTCGATCCAAGCCAGTGGCGGCGCATCCGTTCGCGCCCGAGGCAGGGCGGCGGCATAAGCAGGACAGAGCGGGTTCTCGGCCAGCGTCGCCAGAATGTCGGTCACCAGCAGCTCCTGATGCTGCTGCTCATGCGCGAGGCCGAGCGTCACCAGCGTCTCCGCCTCGTCTGACAGCGAGGGAATGGCGGCGATCATCGCCGCATCGACATGCGCGCGGTAGGCCAGGATCTCGTCCAGCGAAGGCCGGCTGATCATGCCGCGCCGGTGGCGGGCGTGGCGCGCGCCCTCGCCGTCATAGTAACTGTTGAACAGGAACGGCCACGCGGCATCGTGGAGGCGATAGCCGGGCACGTGGTCGCGCAGCACGAAGGTCTCGAAGAACCAGCTGATGTGCGCCAGATGCCACTTCGTCGGCGACGCATCGGGGTGGGGTTGCACCGTCGCGTCGGCATCCGACAGCGGCGCCGCGAGCGCGACGCTCAAGCGCCGGACGTGCTCATACGCGATCACTCGATTGTCCGTCTGCGGAAGTCGCCGGCTCGCCATGCGCCCTCCTTTGCCTGATCCAGGTTAGCGTGTCGCCCCCGGCTTCCACAGCACGTCGCCGGCGCCGTCGTGCGCGACGCGGCGGGCGAGTACGAACAGATGATCGGACAGGCGATTGACGTAGGCGAGCGCCAGCGGGTTGATCGGCACGTCGGCCCCGGCCGCCACCACCGCGCGTTCGGCGCGGCGCACGATGGCGCGCGCGAGGTGCAGCGCCGCCACCGCCGCGGATCCGCCGGGCAGGATGAAGCTGGAAAGCGGGGATAGCTCCGCGTTCATGGCGTCGATCTCCTCCTCCAGCCGCTCCACCTGCGCCGCGGTGATGCGAAGCGTCATCTCGCCGGGGGTGAAGTCGTCGCCGGGGGTCGCGAGGTCGGCGCCGAGATCGAACATCTCGTTCTGGATGCGCCCCAGCATGGCGCGATAGGCGTCCGGCGTGCTGTCCAGCGCCACGCCGATCGCCGAATTGGCTTCGTCGACATCGCCGATCGCCGCCATGCGCGCGTTCGACTTGGACAGGCGCGACCCATCGACGAGGCCGGTCATGCCCTCGTCGCCCGTCCGCGTGTAGATCTTGTTGAGCTTCACCATGGCGAAGCTTTAGGCCTAGCCGTTGGAGCGCGCCAGCAGCAGGATCAGCATCACGATCACGATCGCGATCGCCTGGTAGAAGACGCGCTGCCGCATCGCCTTTTGCTGGCGGGCGCCGCCCAGATCCTTGCCCGACGCCATGGCGATGACGCCCTTGACCAGCACGAACGCCGTCGCGGCCATGGCGAGGACGAGGAGGATTAGCAGGAACGTGTTCATGGCCCGGATGTAGGCGCGCGGGGGCCGCACGCCAAGCGCGCGGGTTGATCCAGGTGGCCATGCGGGCGGAATGACTTGACGCCGCCACCCAAGCTTGCTGTCATCGCGCCGTCACTTGCGACTGGCACTTGCGGTGATGACCTGGGAAAGGCTCGTTCGCCCTTCCGCATGGGTTTTGCGTGCGACAGAGCCGGCGGCAAGGCGCTCGGGATCGATCTCGTTATCGATCGTGGAGGCCGTTGCCGCTTCATGTATCATCCCGATCTCATCCGCCATCCCGACGGCTGCCCCGCGCTCGTGCTCAACGCGGACTATACGCCGCTTTCCTATTATCCGTTGAGCCTCTGGCCCTGGCAGACCGCGGTGAAAGCCGTGTTCCTGGAACGCGTCGACATCGTCGCCCACTACGACCGCGAGGTGCACAGCCCGACGCGGACGATGCAGATCCCGTCGGTCATCGCGCTCCGGCAGTTCGTGCGGCCGAGCGAACATCCGGCGTTCACCCGCTTCAACCTGTTCCTGCGCGACCGCTTTTCCTGCGTTTATTGCGGCTCGGGGCGGGACCTGACGTTCGACCATGTCGTGCCGCGCGCGCAGGGCGGGCGAACGACCTGGGAAAACGTCGCCGCCGCCTGCGCGCCGTGCAACCTCAAGAAAGGCGGCCGCACCCCCGCGCAAGCCGGCATGCACATCTCCCGTCACCCCCACCGCCCGACGAGCTGGCAATTGCAGGACCACGGCCGCAGCTTCCCGCCCGGCTTCCTGCACGAAAGCTGGCGGGATTACCTCTACTGGGACGTCGAACTGGAGGCCTGAGTCCTCCCCTGCTTTCGCAGGGGAGGGGGACCACCCCGGCAAAGCCGGGGTGGTGGAGGGGCCTCTTCAAGACCACAGCACGCCCCTCCACGTCATCCCGGCGAAAGCCGGGACCCAAGAACGCGATCATCGACGGCTGACGCTCAAAGCACGGCGCCTTTGCCCGCAAGCCACGGTGATCTTGGATCCCGGCCTCCGCCGGGATGACGATCACATCGCCTCGATAACGCCGCACCTCCGCTCCGACATCCGCCCACTTCTCGCAATCACCGTGTACCCCGGCGTAGGCCGGGGTCCAGTCGTGCCGGCGGCGCCACTGGGCTCCGGCCTACGCCGGAGCACCGAACCTGCGCGCAGGCGATCGCCGCATCGCTCGCGCTTCTCGCAATGACGACGGGGTGCGGGGCTACATCCTGTCGATAAACGCCCGCACCGCAGGCCCGATATCCGCGCGCTCCAGCGCCAGCGCGATGTTGGCCGTGATGAACCCCGCCTTGTCGCCGCAGTCGTAGCGCGTGCCCGCAAACGTCACGCCGTGGAACGCTTGGGTTTCGATCAGCGTCGCCATCGCATCCGTCAGCTGGATCTCGCCGCCCGCGCCCGTGGTCTTGTGCCCCAGCCTTGCGAACACCTCCGGCTGCAGGATGTAGCGTCCGATCACCGACAGGTTGGACGGCGCGGTGCCGGGCGCGGGCTTTTCGACCAGCCCCGTCACTTGCGTCAACGCGCCGTCCCGCGCGCCCGGCGTGATGATGCCGTAGCGGTGCGTCTGGTCGTCGGGCACTTCCTCCGCCGCGACCATGTTGCCGCCGGTTCTGGCATAGGCGTCGACCATCTGCTTCAGGCACCCGGGCTTGCCCCACATCAGGTCGTCGGCGAGCAGCACCGCGAACGGCTCGTCGCCGACGATGTCGCGCGCGCACCAGACCGCGTGGCCCAGGCCCAGCGGCTCCTGCTGGCGCACATAGACGACATTGCCCGCCTCCAGCCGCGTGCCGTGCAGGATGTCCAGCGCCTTGCCGCGCCCGGACATCGTCGCCTCCAGCTCGTAGGCGATGTCGAAATGGTCCTCGATCGCCGATTTGCCGCGGCCGGTGACGAAGATCATCTGCTCGATGCCCGCCTCCAGCGCCTCGTCCACCGCGTACTGGATCAGCGGGCGGTCGACGACGGGCAGCATTTCCTTGGGCAGCGCCTTGGTCGCGGGCAGGAAGCGCGTGCCCAGGCCGCCGACCGGGAACACGGCCTTGCGGACGGGTTTCACTGACGCGTCCGCGCTCATAGCGGCGTCCCCGCGGGCGGCAGGTCGAACGGGTCGCTCTGCCTCTCCTCCGACCGGCGCAGCGGCTCGTCCACCCGCTCGGGCCGCGCCTGCGCCGGCAGCGCGAGCAATTGGTCCGGCGTCGGCGTCGCGCGGGCGGCGGCGGGGCGCACGGGCAGCGATTGCCCCGCCAGCGGCCGCAATTCCTCCGCTTTTCCGCACCCAGCCAGCGCCAAACCCGCCAACAACGCCGCGATCACCCTGTTTCTGGCCATATAACCGTCGAACTCCTGCGTCTTTTCGCCTTAATCCAAGCGCCCGCCGCGTCAAATCACCTTTGTCCGCCCCCTGCGCTCGGCTAAGCCCGCCCCTTCCGGAGGCCTCCATGAAACACGCACCCCCCCTTCTCCTCGCCCTCCTCCTCACCGCCTGCGACCAAGCACCTCCCGCCCCGGAGAAGGAGTTGGCAGCCCCCGCACTCAAGCCGGTCCGCGACAACGGCATCGTCGACCGCAAACAAGCCGGCCTGCTCGCCCCCGACGCCCCGTTCCGCGACTCGGAAGGCGAGGCCGTCACTCTCGCTGATTTCAAGGGCGGTCCGGTGCTGCTCAACCTGTGGGCGACGTGGTGCGCCCCGTGCGTTGCCGAAATGCCGACACTGGACGCGCTGGCCGCGCGCGAGGCGGGCAAGCTCAGCGTGATCACGTTGAGCGAAGACAGCGACGACGACGGGCAAACCGCAGCCGAGAAGATCGACGCGTTCTTCGACCGGATGCAATTCCGGCAGCTCGGCGCCTATCTGGACGCGGACTCCACCGTGATGACGCAGCTGGGCGTTAGCGTGCTGCCCACGACGATCTTGTACGACGCGGCGGGCAGAGAGGTTTGGCGCGTCACGGGCGAGCTCGACTGGACCGGCGCGCGCGCCGCGGGGCTTCTCCGCGAAGGTGGCGCGGCGCGGCGTTGACGTCCGGTTAGTCGCGGAGGAGTTCGTTGACTGCCGTTTTCGCCCGCGTCTGCGCATCGACGCGCTTCACGATAACCGCGCAGGCCAAGGACGGCGAGGGACTGCGGCTGCCCGTGTCGCGCGGAGGCAGTGTGCCGGGCACGACGACCGAATAGGCAGGAACGCGGCCGACGAAGATCTCGCCGGTGGCGCGGTCGACGATCTTGGTCGAGGCGCCCAGGAACACGCCCATCGACAGCACCGCGCCCTGTTCAACGATCACGCCTTCGGCGACTTCGGACCGTGCGCCGATGAAGCAATCGTTCTCGATGATCACCGGTCCCGCCTGAATCGGCTCCAGAACGCCGCCGATGCCCGTCCCGCCGGAAATGTGGACGTTGCGCCCGATCTGCGCGCAGCTGCCGACGGTGGCCCAGGTGTCCACCATCGTGCCTTCGCCGACATAGGCGCCGATATTGACGAAGCTGGGCATCAGCACCGCGCCGGGCGCGACGAATGCCCCGCGGCGCACGATGCTGCCGGGCACCGCCCTAAACGCCGCGCTGTCGAACCGCGCGGCGTTCCAGCCTTCGAACTTGCTCGGCACCTTGTCCCACCAATGGCCGCCGCCCGGGCCGCCGGGGATCGTTTCCATCGGGTTCAGCCGGAAGCTCAGCAACACGGCCTTTTTGAGCCAATGGTTGACGTGCCAGACGCCGTCGCGCTTCTCGGCCACCCGCACCTCACCCGCGTCCAGCGCGGCGATCGCCGCCGACACCGCCTTGGGGATCGGACCCAACGTACCGGCCCCCAGGCTGGCGCGCGCTTCCCAGGCCGCGTCGATCGTCGCTTCAAGCGTCATGCCCTTACTCCCACAAGGTCGCGCAACCACGTACCGACATCTTCGATGCAGACATCCACGAAATTCCGGTCGGCGCCGTAGCCCCCCTGCTCCGACCCGTTGTCCACCCAGACCGTGGCCATGCCGATCGCCTTGGCGGGCGCAAGGTTCTTAGCCATGTCCTCGACAAACAGAGCACGGTGCGGGTCGATGCCGAAGCGGTCGCACAGGCTCCAATACGCATCCGGCTTCGGCTTCGGGACGTAGCTGGTAGCGTGAATATCGTGAATGCCATCGAAGCTTCGATCCATGCCGAGGGCGGCCAGCACGCGCGCGGCGTAGCGGTGGTCGCCGTTGGTGAAGACAAAGCGGCGGCCCGGCAGCGCATCCAGCAGCCTCGGCATCTCCGGATCCGGGGTCAGGCGCGACAGGTCGATATCGTGAACGAAATCAAGAAACTCGTGCGGATCGATGCCATGCGACGCCATCAGGCCGGCCAATGTCGTGCCGTGCCCGTAAAAATGGTCCTTCTGAATGCGCCGCGCTTCCGCGAAGTCGCAGCCGACCAGGCGTTCGACGTAAGCGGTCATTCGCTCGTCGATCAGCGCGAACAGATCGCAGGCCGCGGGGTACAGGCAATTGTCGAGATCGAATATCCAGCAGTCGATATGAGCGAAGCGCGGGTCCATGCGCGCTGGCTAGCGCCGACGGCGCTTTCAGGAAACAGAAAGTATTCACCAGCCATAGCGAGTATGCAAAAATCCATTGATTTGAGTGTTTTGACCGGAGAATGATGTTGGCACAGGCGAACAAAGCAACCGGTCTGACGAAGCATGCGTTGCGGGGTTCTGCGGCGGCCGCCGCCGTGGCGTTGGCCGGATGCGGAGGTGGCGGGTCTCGTCCGGTCTCTACCCCGACACCGTTGCCCGAGGTGATCGTGGCGCCGCCGTCCTCGGCGCCAACACCAGCGCCCGTACCGCCGCCTGCTCCCACCCCAGTTCCGGCACCCGCGCCGACGCCGACGCCGCCCCCCACCGGTAGCAGTTTCGCCACCGACGAGTACCGGCGGTCGAACGCCGCCGTCTCTTCGGGCGCGATCGCCGCTTGGGAGACGGGCGCGACCGGTGCGGGCATTAAGATTGCGATTGTCGACAGCGGCCTTGATGCCGTTTTGAATGAGTTTACCGGACGCATCGACCCGGCGAGCACGGACACGGCGGGGAACCGGGGCGTGACGGACGAGGACGGTCATGGCACGGCGGTCACGGCGATCGCGGCTGCCGGGCGCAACAACAGCCGCACGTTGGGCGTGGCGTTCGATGCGACGATACTCGCCTATCGAAGCGACTCCCCTGGATCCTGCACGCGTACGGGTGCCGACGAAGGCTGCAGCCATATCGACAGCGATATCGCGGAGGCCGTTGACCTCGCACGCGTCGCCGGCGCGCGTGTCATCAACCTGTCTCTCGGCGGCTCCCCGCCAACGCAGCAGCTGATCGGCGCGGTCAGCCGCGCAACCGCGGCGGGGATCGTGATCGTCGTTTCGGCGGGCAACGACTTCAACAGCGACGATGCGGCCAAGCGTTCCGCCGCCGTCAATCCAAATGCGTTTGCGACGGGGCTCGTGACAGGCGCGACGAACGGACTGGTGATCATCGCGGGTGCGGTTGGCGTCGACATCGACGGCAGCAGCGCGACGCGCAACGACACGGATGTGACGCAGATCTCCGCCTTCTCAAATCGCGCCGGCACGGGCGCGGGATCGTACCTGAGCGCGCTCGGTTTCCGGGTTGTGGCTCCGAACAGCGCGTCGAACAATGACCTCTTCCTTTTTTCCGGCACCTCATTTTCAGCCCCCGTTATCTCCGGCGCGGTTGCGCTGCTTGCGCAAGCCTTTCCCAATCTGACCGGTCGCCAGATCGTCGACCTGCTGTTCCGCTCCGCCAACGACTTGGGCGCGGCGGGGGACGACGAAATCCATGGGCAGGGATCGCTCAACATCGCCCGCGCTTTCCAGCCGCAGGGACAGACATCGCTCGCGGGCGGCGGCGTCGCGCTGTCGGCCTTCGGCGGCAGCGGATTGCCCGCAGCGTCGGGCGACGCCAAGACCGGACAGATCGCAACGGTCATGCTCGACGAGTACGAGCGCGCCTACGCCGTCGAGCTTGGCGGAACGATCCAGCGCGCTCGGACCGCCGAGCCTCTGGGCGCGGCGCTCGGCACGACGCTGGACGGCTTCGGTGTCAGCGCCGGGCCAGTGGCACTTTCGCTGACGGCGGCGCGCGGGCGCGAGCGGCCGCTGGGCGTCGGATTGGCGCAGCAGGGCTTGAGCTATGCCGAAGGCCGCCAAGCGCGGCTGATCGCGGGAATGGCGCTGGCCCGCGTGTCGGATCGCACCGCCATGGCGATGGGCTTTTCGGAAGGCGCGAAGGCGCTTGAGAAGCGGCTGGCGGGGGTGGCGGACGCGCCGTTCATGATCGCCCGCGACCCGCAGGCCACCCCCGGCTTCGGCAGCCGGCAGGGCGACGCGGTTGCCGTGCGCCATCAGCTTGGACGAGTCGGAGTGACTCTGTCCGGCGAGAGCGGGCGCGTGGACGACGCGCGTCGCGGCGCCCGATCGCGCAGTTCCGGGTACGCGACGAGCACGCTGACCGCCGACGCCGGCGTGGGCCCGATGCGGTTTTCCCTGTCCGCCAGCCGGATGCGCGAGGAGGAAACGGTGCTGGGCGGCCGCTTCGACGCGTCGCTCAGCGCCCCGGGCGCGACCAGTTGGTTCATGGACAGCGCCGCTACGGCGTCGCTTGGCGGAGGTTGGCAGGGCATCGCTCGGTATCGGCGCGGCTGGACAGGCTTCGGATCGGACAGCGCCGGCCGCTTCGCCACCGATGCGTTCGCGTTCGACCTGTCCAGGGCGGGGCTATTCACGGGCGGCGACCGGTTCGGCCTGCGGGTGTCGCAGCCGCTGCGGGTGCGGTCGGGCGGGTTGGGCGTTCTGCTGCCGGCATCGTACGACTACGCGACGCGCGGGACCGAGTTCGCGGTGACTCGAATCAATCTGGCGCCCGAAGGCCGCGAGATCGACCTGGAAGCATCGTACAGCCTGCCCGCGGCGGGGGGATGGCTGGGGGCGAACACGTTCATGCGGCGCCAGCCGGGCCATATCCGCACCGCTGACAGCGACCTCGGCGCGGCGATCCAGTTCACGCTGGGCTTCTGAATCACCCCATGGAAGTGGTACTTCGATGGGGGCCCCGGCGGGTTAGACGGTGAAGCTTTCGCCGCAACCGCAGCTGCCCTTGGCGTTGGGGTTCTGGAAGACGAACCCGGCGGCGAAGTCGTCCTCGACCCAGTCCATGCGGCTGCCGATCAGATACAGGACCGAGCCAGCGTCGACGTAGAGCGTGCCAGCGGGAGTGGGTATCGCCTCGTCGACAGGGTTGGCGGCGGTGACGTAATCAACCGAGTAGGCCAGCCCCGAACAGCCGCGGCGGGGGGTCGAAAGTTTGACGCCCACGGCGTCGGCGGGGGCGCGGGCCATCAGGTCGGCGATGCGCGCTTCCGCCGCGGGCGTCAGGGTCAAAGCGGCGGGGCGGGCACGGATCGTCGTCGCCCTCACAGCATTCCCAGCTCGAGCTTGGCCTCGTCGGTCATCTTCTGCGGGTCCCAGGGCGGATCCCAGACGAGGTTGACCTGCGCATCGCCGACGCCGGGCACCGCGCCGACCCGCATTTCTACCTCCATCGGCATCGACTCCGCGACCGGGCAATTGGGCGTGGTCAGCGTCATGTTGACGATCGCGTGATTGTCCGGCGTGATCTCGACGCCGTAGATCAGGCCCAGATCGTAGATGTTCACCGGGATTTCGGGATCGTAGATGCTCTTCAGTGCATCAATTACCGCTTCGTAAAGTTCGCCACCGACCTCGCCGGCTGCCAGCGGCTGCGGCTTCTGGCTCAGGAAACCTTCGAGGTAATCAACCTTGCGCTGCACCGTGGCGCCCAGCGGCGCGGGCGGCGGCTGGAGGTCGACGCGCGCGCGCGGCGGGCGAGCGACCTCGTCCACTTCGTCGATCCTGATGCCGTTACCCTGGTTCACGTGAAACTCACTCTCATCCGAAGATCCGCGTGACGCGCTCGATGCCGCGCACCAACGCGTCGACGTCCGCTTCGCTGCTGTATACGCCGAAGCTGGCGCGCGCGGTTGCGTCCACGCCGAGATAGGACATCAGCGGCTGCGCGCAATGATGGCCGGCGCGGATCGCGACATGCTCCTCGTCGAGAATCGTCGCGACGTCGTGCGGGTGGACGTCCCCAACCGCGAAGCTGACGATGCCCACCGACGCCGCCGGGCCGAACAGGCGCACGCTGTTAATCCGGCCAAGCCGTTCGCGGGCAAGCGCGACGAGCGCCGCCTCGTGATCGGCGATCGCGTGCAGTCCGATGCCGGAGACGAAGTCCATTGCGGCGTGCAAGCCTAGCGCGCCAACGATATGCGGGGTGCCCGCCTCGAACCGGCCGGGCGCGGGCGCGTAGGTCGTGCGGGCGAACGACACGCGGTCGATCATCGCGCCGCCGCCCTGATACGGCGGCATGGCGTCGAGCAGTTCGGCCCGGCCCCACAGCACGCCGATGCCGGTGGGTCCGTAGAGCTTGTGGCCGGACAGCACGTAGAAATCGCAGTCGAGGTCGGCGACATCGACCGGTATCCGCGCGGCGGACTGGCAGCCGTCGAGCAGCAGCTTCGCGCCAACCGCGTGCGCCAGCCGCGCGGCGCGGCCGGCGTCGAGCACCGAACCCAGCACGTTGGACACGTGGGTCAGCGCGACAATCTTGTGCCGCGCGGTCAGCATCGCTTCGACGGCGTCGAGGTCGATGCAGCCGTCCGCGTCCAGCGGCGCGACGTCGATCTCCGCACCGGTGGCCTGCGCGATCATCTGCCACGGCACGATGTTGGAGTGGTGTTCGAGCTGGCTTAGCAGGATGCGGTCGCCGGGTTTGAGGTTCGCGCCGCCCCAGCTGTGCGCGACGAGGTTGATGCCCTCGGTGGCGCCGCGGACGAAGACGATCTCCTGCGGGCTGCGCGCGCCGATGAACGCCGCCGCGCGGGCGCGCGCGGCCTCGTAGGCGACCGTCATGTCCGCCGAGCGGCGGTAGATGCCGCGGTGGACGGAGGCGTAGGCGGCGCCGTAACCGTGGCTCATCGCGTCGATCACGGCGCGCGGCTTCTGCGCGGTGGCGGCGGTGTCGAGATAATGCCAGCCTGGCGCGATGCCGGGGAAGTCGGCGGCCAGGTCGAGGGGGTGGGCAAAGTCTAGCACTTAGCCCCTCCCCTTTAGGGGAGGGGTTGGGGTGGGGGCGAGCGTTAGAACGGCGCGGCCATCGTCAGTTTGCGACGAGACTGCCCCACCCCAACCCCTCCCCTCAAGGGGAGGGGCTTTAGCGAACCAATTGGCAACGTCCGCCTCGAACGCGCTCCTCACGGCTTCATCGCCGATGCGGTCGATCGCGCCGGCGACGAAGGCCTGGGTCAGCAGCGCCTTGGCCTCCGCTAACGGAACACCGCGGCTCTGCAGATAGAAAAGCACATTGCGGTCGAGTTCGCCGACCGTTGCGCCGTGCGCGCATTTGACGTCGTCGGCGAAGATCTCGAGTTCGGGCTTGGCGTTGATCGTGCCGGTGCGCGCCAGCAGCAGACCTTTAAGCGATTGCACCGCGTCCGTCTTCTGCGCACCGCGCGCGACCTCGATGCGCGCGGCGACCGACACGGTGGCGCGGTTATCGGCGACCGAGCGCCAGCTTTGGTGACTCGAACCGTCGGGCTCCGCGTGGCGCAGCACGAGATTAACGTCATGGCGCTCGCGACCGCGGGCGAGCAGCGCGCCGTTGGCCTCGGCATAGGCGCCCGTGCCGGTGAGCGTCACATGCCCGTCGAAGCGGCTGTCGGTGCCGCCGGCGGCAAGGCTGGTCATCGTCAGGCTGGCGCCCTGCCCCACTTCCGCCCTGTCAACGGTCGAGACGAAGCCGTTGTCGCCGAGCAGCCGGCGGGCAAGCATCAGCCGTGCGGAGCGAGCGAGGTCGATGCGGGTCAGGCGGTTGGTCCAGCCGCGGCCGATGAAGGTTTCGAGCACGCTTGCCTGCGCGTCTTCGCCCAGCACGATCTCGGCCGCGAGGTGATCGTCTCCGCCGGTGGTCAAATGGATGATCTGGACCAGGCCGGAGGCCGCGTGGCCGCGGCCGAGGTTGAGCCGCCAGCCGGTGGTGCCCGCAAGCCGCGCCAGCGCATGGCTTCCGCCGTCTAGCGCGACGCCGCCCAGCGTCACGTCGCCGGGCGCGCTGCGGCCCGCGTCGAAGACGCCGTCTACGAAGAGCAGGCGCGGCCCTTCACCCAGCAGCCAGGGCAGCGCGGTAGGGACTTCGCCGGTGGGCGTCGCGGCGGCGTGCGTCGGGAGCTGCGACAGGTCGCTCCAGCGCCAGGCCTCGGCCCTGTTCGAAGGCAGTTCGAGCAGCATCAGCGCACGCGCGCCGGCGGGAAGCGTTCCGAAACGGGCGCGGACCTCAAGAGGATCACAGTGCTGCGCGGGTTCGCCATGATCTTCGTGAGGTTTCGATGCGGAGAGCGCGAACGCAACGAATCGCCCGGTACCGAGGGCGAGGCCACACTCACCGGCCTGGCACATTCACCTAACTGTAGGAAAGCGAAAAGGTTCACGCCGCTACTCCGACATAGCCTTCGCGCTCGAGTTCGTGCGCGAGGTCGGCGCCGCCCGAACGAACGATTCGGCCACCGGCGAGGACATGGACGAAGTCCGGCCGCACAATGTCGAGCAGGCGCTGGTAGTGAGTGATCAGCACCACCGCCTTGTCGGGGCGGCGCATGATGCGGTTTATGCCCTCGCCAACGACGCGCAGCGCGTCGATGTCGAGGCCGCTGTCCGTCTCGTCGAGCACGGCGAGGCGCGGGTCGATCAGCGCCATCTGCACCATCTCGTTGCGCTTCTTCTCGCCGCCCGAAAAGCCGACGTTCACCGGCCGC
>DASQNO010000035.1:0-2462 GCA_035644935.1 Sphingomonadaceae bacterium | reverse complement strand
TAACGCCGAACCAGCGCCCGACCATGTAGTGGCCCAGTTCGTGCACGAACACCAAAGGCGCGATCACGGCGATGAAGCTCAACGCCGTCATCAGGAAACTGGGTGCGGCGTCGGTCATCGAAGAAAGGCTTTCTGGGCGTCTCGCGCGCGAACCCGCGCCTCCGCATCGATGGCGAGAACGTCCGCTAGACTTGCGGGCGGCGGCGGGTCGAAGCCGGCGAGCACCGTTTCCACTAGCGCGGCGATGGCCGGGAAGCCGATTTCCCCCGCCAGGAACGCCGCCACCGCGACCTCATTGGCCGCGTTCAGGATCGCGGGCTTGCACCCGCCAGAGCGCAACGCCTCGCGCGCCAGGCGCAAAGCGGGAAAGCGCACGGGATCGGGTGCTTCGAAGGTCAGCGAGCCGAGCGTCGCGAGGTTTAGGCGCTGAACCGGCGCGTCCATGCGGTCGGGCCAGGCCAGCGTGTGCGCGATGGGCGTCCGCATGTCGGACGGGCCGAGCTGCGCCAGCACCGACCCGTCTTTATATTCGACCATGGAATGGATCACCGACTGCGGGTGAACGACAATCTCGATCCGTTCGGGATCGACCGGGAACAGATAGGCGGCCTCGATAAGCTCGAGCCCCTTGTTCATCAGCGTCGCCGAGTCGATCGAGATTTTGGCGCCCATCGACCAGTTGGGGTGCGCGACCGCCTGCGCGGGCGTCGCGGCCTCCAACTGCTCGAGCGAGGCCCCCCGGAACGGCCCACCGCTGGCGGTCAGAATAACCCGGGCGACGCCGTGCGGCCGCTCGGCGTCAAAGCATTGGAAGATGGCGTTGTGTTCGGAATCGACAGGGAGCAGGCGCGCGCCGGCAGCTTCCACGGCGCGAGTCACCACGGCGCCGGCGCTGACCAGCGCTTCCTTGTTCGCGAGCGCGATCGTGCCGCCGCCCGCGATCGCCGCCATGAGGGGCTCGAGCCCGGCGCAGCCGACGATCGCCGCCATCGTCCAGTCTGCCCCAGCCGCGGCAGCCTCTATCATGGCGGCGGGTCCGGCCGTGGCCTCGATCGTCGTTCCGGCCAGGGCCTCACAGAGCGCCGGCAGGCAGGTCTCGTCGGCAAGCACCGCCTGCCGCGCGCCCACCGCACGAGCGGCGGCGGCAAGTCCGGCGGCGTCGGAATTGGCGGTCAGCGCCAGAACTTCAAACCTGTCCGGGTTGGCGCCCACGAGGTCGAGCGTGGATTTCCCGATTGATCCGGTCGCGCCGAGAACGGTAACGCTGCGCCGGGTCACGTCGCGACGGTCGCCAGCATCGCCGTCATCACGGCTACCGGCACAAGCCCGTCGAGCCGGTCCATGACGCCGCCGTGCCCCGGCAGCATCTTGCCGGCATCCTTGACCCCTGCCCGCCGCTTCAGCCCCGATTCAAGCAGGTCGCCGATCTGGGCGGCGACCGCGAAGAACGGCGCGGCCAGGAGGAACTCGGTCGGCAGGTCGAGATAGACCGCGAGCAGCCCGCCAAGCAGCGTCGCGCCCGCGACGCCGCCCGCCAGTCCCGACCAGGTCTTGTTCGGCGACATCGTGGGAGCAAGCTTGGGTCCCCCGAACGCGCGGCCGACCAGGTAGGCGAAGATATCCGTCGCCCAAGTGACCACAAAGGCCCACAGCACAAGCGACGCGCCTTCGGGCAGTAGCCGCGTCCAGAGCAGCGCAACGGCGGGAACCAGCGCGTAGGCGACACCGCCGACGAACCATCCGGCGCCCCACCCGCGCGTCATTGCGCGCCATTCCGCAAAGATGAGCCCGGCCCCGGTCGCCACCGCAATCGCGAAGAGCCAGCCGCCGAACCAGTCGGCGATCAACGCCAGGGCGATCAGGATGGCGCCGACGATTGCGCGCAGCCGCAGGTCCGCCATAGCCTATAGCCCCCCGTAGCGCCGTTCGCGCGCGGCGAACTCCGTGCACGCCGCAGCTAGCGTCGCGCCGTCGAAATCCGGCCACAGCACTGGTGTAAAAAGCAGTTCGGCATAAGCCGCTTGCCACAGGAGGAAATTGGACAGACGCACTTCGCCCGACGTGCGGATCAGCAGATCGAGTTCCGGCAGGTCCGCGGTATCCAGCGCGCGGCCGAGACTTTCCTCGTCGATGGTAGCTCCCGCGGCCGCCAGTCGGCGCGCTGCCGCAGCAAGCTCCGCCCGCGCGCCATAGTTAAGCGCGACCACGAGCGTCAGGCGCGTATTGCCCCGCGTGCGCTCCATTGCGCCTTCGAGCATAGCAACAAGGTCGGACGAAAAGGCGCGCCAGTCGCCGATCAGCTGCAACCTGACGCCCTGCTTGTGCAGTTCGTCCAGTTCCGCGCGAAGGTAGTGACGCAACAGGCCCATGAGGTCGTTGACCTCGTCGGCCGGGCGGCGCCAGTTCTCCGAGGAGAAGGCGTAGAGCGTCAGCACCTCGATGCCCATTTCCGCCGCCGCGCG
>DASQNO010000034.1:0-19687 GCA_035644935.1 Sphingomonadaceae bacterium | reverse complement strand
GAAATGGCTGCGGCCGCCACCTGGCTTTCCGCTTCGAACCGAGCGCGGTCGCGATCCTCCGCCGAACGCCACAGCGCCGAGGCCGTCGCCAATGCTGTCGCCGTCAGGATGATAAAGATCAGCAGCGGCAGCATGGCGTGCCGGAAAAGCGGGTGGGTGCGCCGATCAGCCACGCCGCGGGTCTTGCGTCGCCGGGTGACGCGCCGTCAACCGGCCGCCATCAGGCGGCGAGCGCAGCCGGCGCCGCCGTGGCGTTCAGCCGTGCCGCAAGCGCCGCGAATTCGGCCGCGGGCATGGGCTTGCCGATATGGTAGCCTTGGGCGGTGTCGCATCCGAGCGCTGCCAGCGCTTCCAGGCATTCCGCGTCCTCCACCCCTTCGCCGACGACGCTGAGGCCCAGTTCATGCGCCAGGTCGATCGTCGAGCGGACCAGGATGGCGTCGTTGCGGTTGGCCACGATCGTCTGGATGAAGCTCTTGTCGATCTTGAGCTCGCTTGCCGGCAAGCGCTTGAGATAGGTCAGCGTCGACTGGCCGGTGCCGTAGTCGTCAACCGAAAGCTTGATGCCGAGATCGCGCAGGCGTTCCAGCGCCCCCAGCGCGGCGTCCGAGCCGGTCATCGCCGCCGACTCCGTGACCTCGAGCGTCAGCGCGGTGGCGGGCATGCCGCTGTGTTCCAGCGCCGCCTGAACCTCCTCGACGAAGCCCGCCTGCGTCAGCAGCGTCACCGAGATGTTGACGGCCACGCTCATCGGCGCGCCGGCGTGCCGCCAGCCGGCCGCGTCGCGCAGGGCGGTTTTCAGGACATGCAGCGTCAGTTCGTGAAGCCGGCCGTGCGCCTCCACCATGGGAATGAAGAGATCGGGCGGAATGGGCCCGCGCGTGGCGTGTTGCCAGCGCACCAGCGCCTCGCTGCCGATCACCGTCCGCGTCCTGAGGTCGAACTTGGCCTGGTGCGCGACCCACACGTCCCCGGCCTCGAGCGCGGCGTCGAGCTCGCCAAGCAGCGACAGGCGCCAATGCGCGTCCGCCTCGTTGTCGCGCGTGAACATGCGCCACCTCTCGCCCGCCTCGGCGGCGGTGCTCGCCGCGTGCGTTGCGTTGGCGACGAGTTGCCGGCGGTCGATGCCGATGCCGGCCGCGACGCCGAAGGTCACGGCGACGTCGACGCGGCGCCCGCCCGCCTCGACGGGCGCGCGCATCAACATGGCGAGTGCGTCAAAGCGGCCGCCGATCTCGTCCAGGTCGCCTGGGTCGGCGGGCCAAGCCAACGTCGATTCATCGACACGGTGCACGGTCGCGCCGCGCGTGGCGTAGGCAACGCGTTCGGCGATGCGGCGGACGAGGTCCGCGGTGGCCGCCGGCCCGATTGCGGAGGCGGTCGCGGCGAAACCCTCGATCCGGGCCACCGCCACAAGCGTGCCGGCCGGCGTCCCGATATCCTCCGCAAGCGCGTTGAGGTTCGGAAGCCCTGTCTCCGCGTTGATCATCGTCCGGCGCCGCATGGACATCAGGAGCGAGGCCACCGCGGCGGCAGCCCCCGACGCCGTCATCGCGGCGAGGGCGGGAACGATGCCGGTCGTCAGCGAGGCGAAGCTTTCAAGCGCGAGCGGCAGCAGCAGCACGGCGACGCCCGCGGCCACGAACCCGCCGATCCGGATGCTCCGGCGGGCCCGGCTGCGCAGCAGGGCGATGGCAAATGCCGCCAACAGCAGCGGCGGCATCCAGCCCAAGTCGCGCGGCTTCCCCGCCATCAGCGTTTCGGCGGCGAGCGCCTGGATGACGGCACCGAAGATCACGCCATGGCCTGGCACGGCGTAGCGGTCACCTGTTTCGACAGCGGTGGCGCCCACGATGATGCGCTTGCCCGCGAGCGCGGAGGCGGGGGTTCTGCCTTGGATAACGTCTATGAAGCTATGCCGGGGAATGCTGGCGGGGCGAATGGCATAATCGATCGTGAAGGATCCGGTGCCCGGCGCCCGCGCGTTCGCGACAAGCGCGGCCAGCGACGGACGCGGGGCGCCGTTGATCACCATGCCCAAGGGCGCCGAACGGACATTGCCGTCTCCGTCCGGCTGCATCGAGACCGCGCCCACGAAGGCGTGTTGCCGTAACAGGGCAATGGGCTCGTCGTCGATGAATCCCGTGGCACCTGCGCCAGCGGCTTGCCGCAGCGTCGGTAAGACGACGCTGCCCTGCGCGCGCGCCAATGCTTCCGCCAGCAAGCGGTCGTCTTCCGGGGTGGATTCCGACGAAAAGTCGACATCGAACGCGATGCTCTCGGCCCCCGCGGCGCGGAGCCGATCGATCAGCTGCGCATGATAGCGGCGGGGCCACGGCCATTTGCGGATGGCCTGTATGCTGCGCTTGTCGATCTCGACGATGTGGACGTCGCCACTGGCGTCGTGCGCGCGCAGGGCGTTGCGGGTGGTGCGAAGCGCGTTGTCGAGCCCGACCCCTCCGCCGCCGAACAGCACCGCCAGCATCGCGAACGCTCCGGCGGCCACGATCAGGGTTCGGCTCCGGCGAAGGACCAGTCCGCTGACGGCATTGAAGGGCTGAATCATCGTAGGCTCGCTTTCGGAACAGCCGCAGCCTAGCGTCCGAAGGTTAGCGTCGCGTCAACGATGCCGACGGACGATCAATCGTCATCGCCGGCGCCTTTGCCGCCCTTGTCGTTCCTATCATCCTTGTCGTTCTTGCGGTCGCGGTCGTCATTCTTGCGGTCGCGGTCGTCATTCTTGCGGTCGCGATCGTCGTCGTCGCGGTCGTCGTCCTTGTCAGGACGGTCGTCCTTGCCGGGCCGATCGTCCTTCTCAGGCTTGTCGTCTTTGCCCGGCTTGTCATCCTTTTCCGGCTTGTCGTCCTTGCCGGGGCGATCGTCTTTCCCCGGCTTGTCGTCCTTGCCGGGCTTGTCGTCCTTGCCCGGTCGATCGTCTTTCCCCGGCTTGTCGTCCTGGCCGGGCTTGTCATCCTTGTCGACCGGAGCTGGAGGCGCAGGTGGCGTCGGCGCAAGAGGCGCGGGCTCAGACGGGGAGGTCGGTGCCGGAGGCGGCACGGGAGCAGGCGAGGGTTCCGGAGCGGGCGTGGGCGTGGGCGCCGGTGCCGGTGCTGGTGCTGGTGCTGGAGCGGGCGTCGGCACGGGGGCGGGCGCGGGCGTGGGGTCCGGCTTCGGCGCGGGTGTTGGCACAGGGGCAGGCGCCGGCGTCGGCTCCGGAGCGGGCGGCGGCACGGGCGTGGATGCGGGTGGCGGAGTGGGTGCCGGTGCTGGAGCGGGTGCCGGCGTTGGCTCCGGTGCAGGCGTGGGCGCCGGGCTCGGCACAGGGGTTGGTACGGGCGAGGGCGCCGGCGCTGGGGGCGCGGCGGGGGACGGTGCAGGCGTAGGCGCGGGGCTCGGCGCCGGCGCCGGTTCCGCCGCTGGCGGCGGGACAGCCACCGGCGTTGCGGGCGGGACAACAGCTGCCGCCGGCTCGCTCCGCGAGGCCGATGCGATCGTCATTGCGACCTGCACGCCCGCATCGCCACGGACCAGGCCGTCCGTAAGGTCGCTGAGCGGCTTGCCCATCTCGGCGACCGCGGCGACCACAATCGGGGCCGCCGGGGGGCCTGCGAACGATGCCGTGGACCCGCGCGCATCGGTATCCGCCGGGGTGTTGGGGGAATCGATGACGCGCTTGGTGCTGCCGTCGACCGTCAGCCGATAGACGTTGGACGCGCCCACCAGCGCCACGACGCCGGGATCGACCAGGCTGCGTGCGCCGCCGTCGTTGGTGGCGACCTCAACCTGGCCCTCCAGAACCTGAACCGATCCGCCTTCAGGGCCGACGGTGACCGTGAAGGTGGTGCCCTTGACCACCGCGGCCAGATACGGCGTCTGGACGCCGAAGTGCGGCGTCATCTTCTTCTGAATCTTGTACACCGCCGTGCCGAAATCCTCGAACATCTGCATGATGCCGCCGCTCTTGTCAGCGGTGGGCAGACGCAGCTGCGTCGAGGGGGATACGATGACATACTCCTCGCCGCGGACGAGTACGGCCCGCGCGCCGGCGCCGGTCGTGACGGTGTCGCCGGGGTTGAGCGTCGCGCCCCGCTGGGCCGCGCGGACCGTGTTGGCGCGCTTGAGCTGGACGGGTCCGCTGACCTCGGTCACCCGCCACAACGGCGTTCCCGCCAACGCGGCATTGCTCCACAACAAAGCGAGCGGCGCGACGCCAAGAGCCAATTTGCGGATCATCTACCGTAGTCCTCTTTGCGAGCGCTCGGATCATGGCTTCCCCATTTCCGGCCTCCGCGAAGTTCTAGCTTTTCAAAGCTTTCGGAGCTGTTCGCGACCAGCGTTAACGGCGACGTAAGCAGGTGAATTCTTAACGCTTGGCGGCACAGATACGTCCCGCAACCCAAGATCCGGGACGTAAGGCGGTATGAAACTTCGCAAACTCCTTCAGTTCGGCGCGCCCTTCGCCGCATTGTTCGCCGGCGGCGTGCCGGCGTCGGCGCAGCCTTCGTCAGGGCAGCAGGAAACGGATCGCGCCGATGCGGGAATGATCGAACGCGACGCCGCAGCCCCGGCGGCGCCGAACGCCGCCCCATCGGCCAGGGCCGCGCCTGCTCCGGATGGGCCTCCGCCGGAGCTTGCCGGCGAGATCATGGTCGGCGCGGTCGTGATCGATGGCGCGCGGGCGATGCGGCCGGCGCAGTTCGCACCGGTGTTCGCGCCCTTCGTAGGCCGCCGGCTCGGCGCGGCCGACCTGAAGGCGCTCGCGCAAGCGGTCGCCGACCTGGCGCGTGCGCAAGGTTATGTTTTCGCCTCCGCCTGGGTTCCGCGCCAGACGGTGGAAAGCGGCGTTCTGCGGGTGCGGCTGGACGAGGGCGCCATCGGCGACGTCCGGATCAGCGGCGCTGACAACATTGCGATCGGCCGCACGCTGGCGGTGCTTGCCGACGCCCGGCCGGTGACCAAGTCGACGTTGGAACGCGCGCTGCTGCTGGCCGGCGATCTTCCCGGAGTCCGCGTCGCGGACACGCGCTATCTTCGCGAGGGGGACCGCGGCATTCTGCTGGTGGAGGCTTCGGAAAGGCGCAGCGCCGGGTCGGTACAAGTCGACAATTGGGGCTCGCGCGCGGTCGGCCCGATCCGCGTGCGCGTTCGCGCCGACCTGAACGGCGCGTTCCTGGCCGGGGATCAGCTTAGCCTGCGCAGCACCGTGACGCCGCTGCAGCCGCGCGAGTTGGCGACGGTCGGCTTCGATTACGCGATCGATACCGGCTTCGACGGCCTGCTCGCCGGCTTTGGCGCATCTTTCGCGAGCGTCGAACCGGGACGCCAGTCGCGACTTGTCGAGATCGACGGCCGTTCAGTCAGCTTCAACGCGAACTTAAGCTATCCGCTGCTGCGCCGCCGGGAGGCCAACGTTTGGACGACCGCCGATTTCACCGTGCGCGATGTCGAGCAGGAGCGGGCGGACGCGCTCATCCGGAACGACAGACTGTCCACGGTGACGCTGGGCGTGTCGGGCTATCGCGAACTCGGCGGCGGCTGGCTCTACGGCCGGCTATCTGCGCGCCAGGGCCTCGGCCTGTTCGACTCCACGCGCCGCGGCGACCCGCTGGCCTCGCGCTTCAACGGCAGCGCCCGCTTTTCCAAGCTGGACGTCTATGCCGACTGGACTGGACCTTTATCTGGACCCCTTAGCCTGCGCGTCGCGGGCGAGGCGCAGGTCGCGTCTCGCGCGCTGCTCAGCTCCGAAGAGATGGGTCTAGGCGGTCCCCGTTTCGGGCGCGCCTACGACTATAACGAGCGCAGCGGCGATCGCGGCGTCGCGGGGCTGGCCGAACTCCGGTACGACCTGAAGTCGTTCCCCAAAGCGATCCGTTCGACACAGCTATACCTGTTTGCGGACGCCGGGTCGATCGGGAATTCCGGTCGCGGCGGGCGCGGCGGCAACCTCTATTCGGCGGGCGGCGGCGTTCTTTTCGACCTGTCGCGCGTGTTCGACGCTGGGGCTGAGATCGCTTTCCCGCTGGCCCACGACCGCTACGAGACCGGGGATCGCCACCCGCGCTTGTCCTTCACGCTGTCCGCCAGGTTCTAGGCCGCGCATCCGGCGCACGCCGTGCGTGCGCCGGGCGCCTGCCTCAGTCCTGCTTGGCGCCCTTGCGGCCGAGTTCGGCGAGCCGGTCGGCACCCTGATCGTCGGGCGCGCCCGCCGGGCCCGTGCCCTCGCCACCGGTGGTGAACGACTTGCGCCCGCCGTCGCCCGGATCGTCGCTCATCGCATTGTTCTGGTTCTGGGGCATGTCCCCGGTCCCGACATGGCTGCTTCTGGTCATCGCTCGCTCCTTGGCTGAATGGCGCACGCCCCGGCGGGCGCGGCGCCTCCGTGGGCAAACGGCCGATGATCGCCGCGGGTTGCATGCGCGGTCGCGCGAATTGCACGCGCACTTCCTCGCAAAGGGCGTGCGCCCGCGCTACATGAGGACCGCCGAAGCACGACATTCGGCCTGACGGATCATCCCGTGACCGACGCCGAACTCGCCCTGATCCTCGCCCGCGCACAGTTTGCGTTCACGGTGAGCTTTCACTTCATCTTTCCCGCCTTCTCGATCGGGCTGGCAAGCTATCTCGCCGTCCTCGAGGCTCTGTGGCTGAAGACGGGGAAGGCGCATTATCTCGATCTTTTCCGCTACTGGCTGAAAATCTTCGCGATCGCCTTCGCGATGGGCGTCGTGTCGGGCATCGTCATGTCCTACCAGTTCGGCACCAACTGGTCCGTGTTCTCGGACAAGGCGGGTCCCGTGATCGGACCCTTGATGGCCTACGAGGTGCTCACCGCCTTCTTCCTGGAGGCCGGGTTCCTGGGCGTCATGCTCTTCGGCATGGAAAAGGTGGGCAGGAAGCTCCACTTCGCCGCGACCTGCATGGTCGCGCTGGGCACCTTCATTTCCGCCTTCTGGATCCTGTCGGTCAACAGCTGGATGCACACGCCGGTCGGGTGGGCGGTGAACGAGGTCGGGCAGTTCGTGCCCGCCGGTTCGTGGCTCCAGATCATCTTCAACCCGAGCTTTCCGTACCGGCTCGTGCATACGGTCATCGCCGCCTACCTGACGACCGCCCTGGTGGTCGGCGGGGTGGGGGCGTGGCACCTGCTCCGGGGCCATGCGACGCCTGCGGTGCGCACGATGTTTTCGATGGCGATGTGGATGGCCGCGCTGGTTGCGCCCGTGCAGATCTTCGTGGGCGACCTCCACGGGCTCAACACGCTTGAGCATCAGCCCGCCAAGGTCCTGGCGATGGAAGGGCATTACGAACCGAGCCCCGACGGCGCGAGTCTGATCCTGTTCGGGCTGCCCGACGACGATGACGAGGTGACGCGCTACAAGCTCGAGATCCCCAAGCTGTCCTCGCTGATCCTCAAGCACGATCTCAACGCGCCGCTGCCGGGGCTCAAGAACTTCCCCAAGGAGGACCGTCCGCCCGCGCAGATCGTGTTCTGGTCGTTCCGCGTCATGGTGGGGCTGGGGATGCTCATGCTGGCGCTGGGGCTGTTCAGCCTGTTGGCCCGCGTGCGCGGCAAATTGTTCGACTGGCCGCTCCTGCACCGCTTCGCGCTGGTCATGGGACCATCGGGCTTCGTGGCGGTGATCGCCGGGTGGATCACGACCGAGGTCGGGCGGCAGCCATGGGTCATCTACGGCCTGATGCGCACCCGCGACGCGGTTTCGGTGGTCGACGCCGCCGCGGTCGCCGGTTCGCTGACCGCGTTCGTGGTGGTCTATTTCGTCGTGTTCGGGATCGGCACCTGGTATATCCTGAAGCTGATGAGCCATCCGCCGCATGCCGGGGAGACCGGCCTCGCCGACGCGCCCGTGCGGACGGCGGGGATCACGCCCGCGCCCTCGATGAACCGAGGCGGCGCCGACCAGCGGCCGGACCGCACGGAGGAGGCCGAGTGATGGGCAGAGACAATCCTCTCCCGCGTGGGGGAGGTGAGGGTCCTCTTCTTCCGTCGACAGCGGCGGGAGAGAGAAGGAAGAAGCCTCTCATCCCAACCTTCTCCCGCGTGCGGGTGAAGGGGCAGTAATGGACCTCACAGTCATCTGGGCGCTGATCATCGCCTTCGCCGTTGCGGCCTATGTCGTCATGGACGGCTTCGATCTGGGCATCGGCATCCTCTTCCCGGCCTTCAAGGTCGGCAAGGAACGCGACATGGCGATGAACGCCATCGCGCCCGTCTGGGACGGCAACGAGACGTGGCTGGTGCTCGGCGGCGGTGGGCTGATGGCGGCGTTCCCGCTGGCCTACGCGATCGTGCTGCCGGCGCTGTACGCGCCGATCTTCGCGATGCTGCTGGGGCTGGTGTTTCGCGGCGTGGCGTTTGAATTTCGCTGGCGCGACGCGGATCACCGCCGCTGGTGGGACGCGGGGTTCTTCCTCGGTTCCGCCACCGCCACCTTCGCGCAAGGGATCACGCTGGGCGCGCTGCTGCAGGGGATCACCGTCACCGGGCGCTCCTACGGCGGCGGCTGGTGGGACTGGCTGACGCCGTTCTCCCTACTCACCGGCGCGGCGCTGCTGGTCGGCTACGCGATGCTGGGCTGCGCCTGGCTGATCTGGAAGACCGAAGGCCCGATCCATGCCGACGCGCGGCGCTTCGCGCGCTACCTGCTGCCCGGCATGCTGGCGATGCTGGCCGCGGTCAGCCTCTACACGCCATTCCTGGAAGGCCAATACTGGCGGCGCTGGTTCGAGGCCCCCGGCCTGTTCGTCGCGGTGCCGATGCCGCTGCTCGTCGCGGGCGCGGCGTGGATGACGTGGCGGAGCTTGTCGACGACGCGCGACTGGCACCCGTTCGTGTGGACGCTGGCGATCTTTGCGCTGAGCATGGTGGGGCTCGCCATCTCGATCTGGCCCGATGTCATTCCGGGTCGCGTGACCATCTGGCAGGCCGCCGCTCCTGAAAAAAGCCAGATGTTCATGCTGGTGGGCTCGGCCGTGCTGATCCCGCTGATCCTCGCCTACACGGCGTGGAGCTACTATGTTTTTCGCGGCAAGGTCAGCGAGGACGGCTATCATGAACACTGACCGCTCTTCCGCGGAAGGGGTTGGCCCCCTTTGGAAGCGGCTCGCCTGGATGGCGGCGATCTGGCTGGGCAGCGTGGCGGTGCTGGGCGCGGTGGCGTGGGTGATCCGCACGGCATTGAAGCCCTGAGAAACCTGACCCACGCGGTGCTCCGGCGTAGGCCGGAACCCAGTGACACCGCCGGCACGACTGGACCCCGGCCTACGCCGGGGAACCCTCGTTCACGCCCGATTTCAGCGAACCCTCGTATAGGAACTCCCGCATGAGCGGTCCGTCCTCCCCCCACACCTACGACGCGATCGTGCTCGGCGCGGGCGGGGCCGGGCTGATGTGCGCCGCCGTGGCGGCGCAGCGCGGCCGGCGCGTGCTGGTCGTCGACCATGCCGACGCGCCCGGCAAGAAGATCCTCATCTCGGGCGGCGGCCGTTGCAATTTCACCAACCTGGGCGCGGCGCCGGACCGCTATCTTTCCGCCAACCCGCACTTCGCCAAGTCGGCGCTCGGCCGCTACACCGCCGCCGATTTCCTGGAGATGGTCGAACGGCACGGCATCGCCTGGCACGAAAAGACGCTGGGGCAATTGTTCTGCGACGGCTCGGCCAAGCAGATCGTGGCCATGCTGATGGACGAATGCGCGGCGGGCGACGTCACGTTCGCGATGGGGCACCCGATACGAGACGTGACGCACGCCGACGGCATGTACCGGGTCGTGCACGGCGACCGCGCCGCGAGCGCGCCGGCGCTTGTGCTGGCGACTGGGGGACCGTCCATTCCCAAGCTCGGCGCGACCGGCTTCGCCTACGATCTCGCGCGCAAGTTCGGGCTGAAGGTGGTGGAGCCGCGCCCGGCGCTGGTGCCGCTGACGCTGCCGGGCGAAGATGCGCTGTTCCGGTCGCTGTCCGGCGTGTCCGCGCCGGTGGTCGCGCGGTGCGGAACCGCGGCGTTCGCGGAGGCCGCGCTATTCACCCATCGCGGCCTGTCGGGCCCGGCCATCCTGCAGACCTCGTCCTACTGGCGGCACGGGCAGCCGATCGCGATCGACTTCGTGCCCGAACACGCGCCCGGCTGGCTGCTCGCGGCCAAGCGGGCTCGCCCGCGCGCGTCGTTGCGCACCGCGCTCGCCGCCGCGCTTCCGGACCGGCTCGCCGGCGCGCTGGCCGATCGCATCGCCGTTCCCGGCGAACTCGGCGCACAACGCGACGCGACCTTGTCGGAGATCGAGAAGCGGCTGGCGGGTTGGAGCTTCACGCCCAACGGCAGCGAAGGCTTCGCTAAGGCGGAGGTCACGGTCGGCGGTATCGCCACCGACGGCCTGTCGTCGCGCACCATGGCGGCGCGGCATCTGCCGGGCTTCTACGCGATCGGCGAGGCGGTGGACGTCACCGGCTGGCTGGGCGGGTATAATTTCCAATGGGCCTGGGCGAGCGGCTGGGCGGCGGGGCAGGCACTTTGACCGGAACGCCGGCGGCACGCGGGCGTGCGTTCGTCGGCACGGCGGGTTGGAGCATCCCAGGCAAGGACGCGGCGAGCTTCGCCGCAGACGGCACGAGTCTCCAGCGCTATGCCGGCCGGTTCACGGGCGTCGAGGTGAACTCGTCGTTTCACCGGTCCCACCGGCGCTCCACATGGCAGCGTTGGGCCGACGGCGTTCCGCCCGACTTCGGCTTCGCGGCCAAGCTGCCCAAGACGATCACGCACCAGCGCAAGCTCGTCGATTGCGCGGACCTCATAGACGCGTTCCTGGACGAGGTCGGCGGGCTCGGCGACAAGTTGGCGGTGCTGCTGGTCCAACTGCCGCCCAAGCTCGGCTTCGACGCGGACCTGGCGACTGGCTTCTTCAAGGATCTGGCGGCGCGCACGCCCGTGCGGATTGCCTGCGAGCCGCGGCACCCCAGCTGGTTCGATGCCGACGCGGACGCGCTGCTCACGGGCCTGGGGGTGGCGCGCGTGGCGGCGGACCCGGCCTGCGTTCCCGCCGCGGCGCTGCCCGGCGGCTGGCTGGGCTTCAGCTATGACCGGCTGCACGGGTCCCCGCAGATCTACCGGAGCTCATACGATGGCGAGCGGCTGGAGGCCTTTGCGCGATCGATCATGAAGACGATGGAGGCCGGCCGGGACGCGTGGTGCATGTTCGACAATACCGCGTCCTCGGCGGCCACGGCCAACGCGCTCGATCTTCTGACCATGCTGGACAGCGCTCCGCTGGACCGGGAGCCCTGAACAGGACTCCGGCGGCCGCGCATGTCCATCAGCCGCCGCCCGGCGCCTTGGACCCTGCCGGGCGATGGTCGGGCGTCGTCGTTCCGCGGTGCGGCTGGCGGCTCCAGTCGATCCGGTAGAGATCGAACCGTCGGTCGGAGAGGTTGCGCACCGTGCCTTCCGCCCGCGCCCACGTCAGATCGGCGAGGTTGACGTCGGCGATCGTCAGCGTTTCGATATTCTCGCTCGCCTCCGCCGCGATGCCGTCGCGCGCGAAGGGGAAGTCGCACGGCGTCAGGATGCACGACTGCGCGTACTGCACGTCCATGTTGTCGACGCCGGGCAGGTTGCCGACATTGCCCGACAGCACGACGAAGCACTGGTTTTCGATCGCCCGGGCCTGTGCGCAATAGCGGACCCGCATATAGCCCTGCCGGTTGTCGGTGCAGAACGGCACGAAGATGATCCGCGCGCCTTCGTCGACCAGCCGCCGCGCGAGTTCGGGAAACTCGCTGTCGTAGCAGATGAGCACGCCGATCGGGCCGACGTCCGTCTGGATCACGTCGACCGAGCTGCCGCCCTTGATCTTCCACCAGTACGCCTCGTTGGGCGTCGGATGGATCTTCTCCTGCGCGTGGACCGATCCGTCGCGCAGGCAGACATAGGCGACGTTCTGGACGCTGCCGTCGTCGGTGCGCGTCGGGTGCGACCCGCCGATGATGTTGATGTTGTAGCGAAGCGCCATGCGCGACAGTTCGGCGACGATCGGCGCGCGATGTTCGGTCAGGCGGTCGATCGCCGCCATGGGGGATAGCGTTTCCGTCTCAAACGACAGCAGCGACAGCGTGAACAGTTCGGGGAACACCACGAAGTCGGCGCGGTAATCGGCGGCGACATCCACGAAATATTCGACGTTCTTCACGAATTCGGCGAAGTCGGCGACGGCGCGCGCCTGCAGCTGCACGGTCGCCAGGCGCACGCTTTCGACGCCGCGCGGCACCCTGAACGCGACCGGCTCGTCCGGATCGACATAGGGGTTGCGCCAGATCATGTGCACGGCCGAGCCGTCCGAGGCCTTGTCCAGCGGCAGATAGTTGCGCAGTACGCCGATCGGACTGAACCCGTTGGCGAGCTGGAAGCCGATCACCGGATCGCGCAACTGCCCTTCGCGCACCGCCTCCAGATAGGCTTCGGGCGTGCCGACCTTGGCCCTGGCCCGCGCGTAGCCCGGCATGCGGCCGGCGAAGACGATGCCGCGAAGCTCCAGCTGTTCGGCCAGCATCCGCCGCGCCTCGTACAATCGCTTGCCGATGCGAAGACCCCGTTGCCGGTCGTCCACAGCCATTTCGATGCCGTACAGCCAGTCGCCGGTCGGATCGTGGCGGCTGCCAAAGCCGTTGCCGGTGATCGTCGCCCAGTCGTGCACGCCCAGCGCCACCGCCTCGTCAATGCGCGAGGAGGCGCAGTAACCGACCACCGCGCCTTCGAGCAGGGCGACGAACTGCCCTTCGGGGAAATTGTTGATCTGGCCGGAAATCTGCCCCGCGCCGTAGTTTTCTATACCGGGATAGGCGCGACTGATCAGCGACAGGATGCCGGGAATGTCGGCGGCGCGGGCGGCGCGAACCTCTAGCCGGGCGGGGGTCTTCTTGATCATCGGGTTTGTTTCCAATGGCGGGAGCGGCCGACCCCGGGTCGCACGGGTGCACGACCGCGCTTGGCCAAGCTCGAGCAGGAGAAGGCTGTCGAATGCTTCGGTGGACAATCATAGGCGGGGCGCTTCCGCGGGCGCAACCCTCAGCTCAGGGCTGGCCAAGCGCAGGCTGGGTGGCCACGCCGTTGCGACGCGCCATCAAGGTCGCGAGTGGCTCTTGCCGCCGCTTTCGTTCTTCAGCTTTGGTTGTACCTGTCGGAGTTCGCGATGCTGTATGGCGCCAAGCTCAATCCCGAGGTCGCGCGTCAGTCGGCGTTGCTGACCAGGCGGGGGTGCGCGCCCGGAGGTTTGTCGTGACTGGTGAGAAGCGGACGGAGTTGGCCGACAGCAGGACCGATCTGGCGGAGGACCGGACGTTGCTGGCCAATGAGCGGACGTTTGCCGGTTGGGCGCGAACCGCCTTTGCGGCCATCGGGATCGCGCTGGGCTTCAACGCCCTGTTCAAAACGCTGGAGCCGCTTTGGCTTCCAAAGCTCATCTCAACCGCCTTTCTCCTGATCGCGATCTTCGTGATCCTCGTCGCGGAGAACCGTGCGAGCGGAGTGATCAAGCGGCTGAGCAGCCATGAGGTCGAGACCTTTAGACCGAACCACCTCCGGCTGCTGACGGGCGGCATTGTGCTTGCGACCGTCGCGTTGATCGGCGCGATCTGGCTTCTGATCTAGGACGCGGGGTTACGCTTTAGTCGCAGGCGGCAGGGCGGTCAGCCGCCCGGCTGGACAGTTGTGGGTGGAGCCCAGCGGATGCTCACGCGGCCGGGCTTCCCCGTCATGCGTACGGAAACGCCGGCGGCGGCGAGCGCGTCGGCGACGGGCGCGGCCGCCGTTTCGGAGCCGGTGACTTCCACGGGGTTGCCCAGGCGACGCGCAGCCCAGGCCGCGAGCGCCACCGACGCGGCCGCGTCCTCGTCGAGCGGTCCTGCGCCGAACGGCGGCGAGGGCAGGTCGAGCAGCGGCGGGATCAGCGCCACGGCCCAACCCTCCAGGCCCGCGGCGGCGCGCTCCTCCAGTGCCCGGTACGTGGCCAAGGCCGCGCCGGGGAGAGGAGCGGCACGAACCATCGCGCGCCGCTGGGCCGGGTCCACGGTCACCTCCGAGGGTTCGACGCCGGCCATGGTGGCGAGCCGTTCGCGGACCTCGTTCTGCGCTTCGCTTCGCTGCCGCGCGTCCGCGCTCTGCGCGGCGGCGATCTGTTCGCCTTCCACGCTGCGCGACTCTCCGCCGACGCGGAGCTGGTCGATGTGAAGGTCGAGCGGGCGTTCGAACTGCGCCTGAAGCGCCGCCGAAACGCGCCGGTTGGCATCGCGCGCGAAGGCGGGCGTGAGCACAACGGCGCGGACGCGCATCGGCCGGGTGTCGTAATCGATGTCGATCTGGCTTAACCGCGCGGCTTGAGTGAAGGGTTGCAGCACGGCGTCGCGGATCTGCCGGGAAGCGACGGTTTCCCAGGCGATCTGCTTCAGCGCCAAAGCCAGGGGGACCGCCAGCGCGGCCAGCACGATCACGAGCAGCACGGCCTGCAGGCCGGACTGGCGCGGCGAGAGGTGGGCCGCGAAACCGTAGAGCCGCGCCATCACCGTGGCGGTAAGCGCGATCGTGACCATGTTGGTGATGAACAGCAGCAGCGCGCCGCCGAACACCGCCTGGTTCCATGTCGCCAGGCCGAAGCCGACCACCGCCAGGGGCGGCATCAGCGCGGTTGCGATCGCCACGCCGACGATGGTGCCGCTGCGCCCCCGGATCATGGCGTAGGATCCGGCGAGCGCGGAAAAGAGCGCGACGAGCAGGTCGAACAGATTGGGCCGCGTTCGAACCGCGATCTCTGCGGTCACCGTCTGCAGCGGCGAGACGAGCACGATCGCGGCGGTGAACAGAATGGCGGCCGCCGATCCGAGAGCGAGCGCCGTGGCGGCGCGGCGGAACTCGCGAAAGTCGAACACCGCCAAAGCGAACCCCATGCCGAGGATCGGCCCCATCAGCGGCGAGATGAGCATCGCGCCGATCACCACCGCGGGCGAGGACAGCAGCAGCCCCAGCAGGGCGATCCCCGCCGACATCAATGTCATGAACAGGTATCGGGGCGACCAGACCGCCTCGTCCTCGACCTTGCGGATCACATCCACATGATCGACGGACGCCACGGCTTGGCGCCGCCACCAGCGGTGCAAGCCCGCGGGTCCCCCCGCCGAAGTCACAGCGTCCAAGCGATACGATCTCCGAAGCGGTGGCCGGCCTCACGCAATAAGCGAGCGCCGCGACGCTGGACAGGGCCGCCGCTGCTGCGCCGTCAGCCGTTTCCGCCCGGCGCCGGCTCGACGCGCAGCTTGTCCCGGAAGGTCATCGTGCGCTGCGGGAACGGAATTTCCATCCCCGCCTCGTCGAGCGCGCGCTTGATCGAGCGAACGACCGCGTCGCGGCTGGCATGAGCCTGGAGCGGCGTCGATCCGGCCCACCAGCGAACCAGGAAGTCGATCGAGCTTTCGCCGAACTCCCTGGCGAACACTTCAACTGGACGGTTGCCGTCGACGCCTTCCGCCGCTGCCACGGCGCGGGAGATGACGTCGAGGGCGGCATCCAGATCGACATCGTAGGCGACGCCAACCTCGACCTCGTGCCGGCGCAGTGGCTCGTCGGTCAGGATCTTAAGCGGATTCTTGAAAAGATACGCGTTGGGGACGAGCACCAGTTCGTTGCTGAGGTGGCGAAGATAGGTGTCGCGCAGCGTGATCTGCTCGACCCGGCCCTCGACCGACTCGCATTCGATAACGTCGCCAATCTGCATCTTCTTGCGCAGCATGATGAGGATGCCCGCGAGGAAGTTTTCGAAGATGTCCTTGAACGCGAACCCGATCGCGACCGAGCCGAGCCCCAGCACCGCCAGCATGTTGGCGGGCGTGATCCCGGGGAACAGCACGGTGGCCGCGATCAGCAGCCCGATCGTCCAGATCACGACACCGGTCAGCGTTTCGACGAGATTGACCAAGGTCCGGCGGATATCGACGCGGCGCAGCAGGCGCGACGAGATGCGATGCGCGAACTTTGCCGCCAACCATGTGATGCCGACGATCAGCAGCGCCAGCCCGAGCTGCGGCAAGATGCGGATGAACCCGGCGAGGAGCTCCTCGAAACGAGTGTTGAGGATTTCGAGCGCGTTCATCGCGAGGTTTTCGCCGGTCCCGCGCTTGGGCGCAACCGCATACGCCGTTGCGGAAGTCGGGACGGCAGGACAACCGCGCGTAGTGGGCGTTGCCGGTCACGGACGTTGCCGGTTGCCGGCCTTGGCCTCTAAGGCGGGTCATGAGCACTCTTCCGCCAGCGCATGCGGCAGCAGCGATCCTGCTGACGGTGCTCATGTTCTACGGCTTCGCATCCGGGCGCGCCCGGGTGGAGATCATCTCGCTTCTGACCATCAGCGCCATCGCGCTTGGCCTGTATTCCTTTCCGCTGCCGGGGCAGCAACCGACGGACGGGCTCAAGCTCGCCTTTGCAGGCTTCGGACACTACGCGCTGATCACCATTTGCGCGTTGATGGTGATGGGGCGCGGGCTGGTGACCACCGGTGCGCTCGAGCCCGCCGCGCGGATGCTGACGCGGATGTGGCGGCTCAACCAGCAGGTCGGGCTGCTCGTCACCCTGCTGCTCGCAATGGCGCTCAGCATGATGGTCAACGACACGCCGGTGCTGGTGCTGATGCTGCCGATCCTGGTCTCGCTGGCGGCGCGTGGCGGCATGCCGGCGTCCAAGACGCTGATCCCCGTCAACAGCGCGATCCTGATCGGCGGCATGGCGACGACGATCGGCACGTCGACCAACCTGCTCGTGGTCTCGATCGCAAGCGACATGGGCATGCGGCAGATGGCGGTATTCGAATTCACCCCGATCGTGCTGATGGCGGCGGCGGTCGCGCTGCCGTTCATCTGGCTGGTCATGCCCCGCCTGCTGCCGGACAATTCGAGCGACACGGATCATGCGGCACGCCGATTTTTCGCGACGCTCCGGATCGGGGGCGCCGCCGCGGCGCTCGGCAAGCCGGTCGGCAAGCTGCAGGCCGCCATCGGCGATCTCACCTTCAACGGCCTGCCGGCCGATGCGCAGCTGACCCCGGGATCCCGGATCGGCGTCACCGCGACGCACGAAGCCCTCGAGGAAGCGCAGCGCGTCCTGGGTGCGAGCGCCGCGCCCGCCTGGCTGCTGGAAAGGCTCAAGGCCGGTTACGGCAAGACGGGCGAGGATCTTGCGATTGCCGAAATGTCGATCGCGCCGGGCTCCGGACTGATCGGCAAGCGGATCGCGACGGCCGGGGTCGCCGACACGTACGACGTCGCCATTCTGGGCCTGCATCAGCCGCGAGGCTTTCGTGGCGGGGAGCGTGAGCAGAGCGCCGAAGCGCCGTTTGTGGAAGGCGACATCATCCTGGCCACGGGGACGATAGCGAACCTGCAGAGCTTCGCGCGTGCCGAAGACCTGCTCCTGCTGGAGGGCGCCAAGGAAGCGCCGCGCACGGCCAAGGCCCCGCTGGCGCTGGCGATCATGGCGGGGGCGGTGGTGCCGGCGAGCATCGGGCTGGTGCCGATCGCGATCTCCGCCTTGGGCGGCGCGATCGCCATGTTCGTCACCGGCTGCGTCAAGTTCGAACGCGTCGGCTATGCGCTGTCGGCCAAGGTGATCGTGCTCGTGGCGGCGAGCATCGCGGTCGGGCGGATCGTTCTGGACAGCGGGGCGGCGGAGTGGATCAGCCAGCTGATCGCGGGCGGCCTGCAGTATCTGCCGCCGGCAGGCGTGCTCGCCGCCGTGATGCTGTTCGTGACGGTTCTCACCAACTTCGCGTCCAACACGACGGCGGCCGCAGTCGGCACCCCGATCGCGTTCAGCCTGGGGCAGCAGCTCGGCATTCCGGTCGAACCGCTGGTGCTGGCGGTGCTGTTCGGCTGCAACCTGTGTTACGCAACGCCGGTCGCCTACCAGACGAACATGCTGATCATGTCGGCGGGCGACTACAAGTTCGGCGACTACACGCGCACCGGGCTGCCGCTGGTCGCCATCATGATCGTCACTTTGTCAGCGCTGCTGGTCGTCCGCTACGATCTCTACTGACGCAGTCGCGCCCGCCGCGGCCATCGCGCTCCGGCGATGAAGATAAACTCCTAAACATCTCAGCCTTTCTCCTGATCTGGCTCGTGGGGGTGCCCCGAGCGAGAAGGAAGTCTTCCGCCCGGGCCCCTTCGGGGGGACATGATGGTTGCGATTTTTACCGGCGCTGGGGCCGGCTTCGAGCGCGGTTCGGGTGCGGTTCTGGGCGGCATGGGCCTGCTGGGGCAGGCGGCGCTCGGGCGCAGCGGCGAGCAGGTCATGCTCAACGCGGCCAACGGCAATCTGATGATCACCCAGCGCGACGAGTTCCTCGTCGGCCGCGGGCCCGACGCCGCGATCTCGCGGACGTACAACAGCCTCGGCAACTTCTCGGACGAGAATGGCGACAATTGGCGGCAGAGCACGGCCAGGAAGCTCACCTGGCACACCGGAACGTTCGGGGTGGCGGGAAGCGCGGTGAAGCATCACCTCGGCGATGGATCCGAGAAGCTCTACTGGTTCGACGGCGCGAACTATTCGTCCAACGAGGGCGACGGCGCGTACGACCGGCTGGTCCGGCATGCCGACCACTGGATGTGGTCCGACGGCGGCGGCCAGATCACCGAACGCTACTCCGATCATCAAGGCACCTATTCGCGCCTGACCGAACAGGTCGACGCCAGCGGCAACCGGCTCAGCTTCGAATATGTCGGCGATCATGTCTCGAGGGTGACCACCGCCGATGGCGGCTGGGTCCAGTACCAGTGGTCGGGCGCCAACATCACGGCCATCGTCACGGGCGCGCGGGACCTCGTCACCGGCGCCGACCGGCAGCTGACCCGCACCCGCTACGGCTATGACGGGCAGAACCGCTTGACGAGCGTCACGGTGGACCTGAGCCCCGAAGACAGCAGCATCGCCGACGGCCGCGCATACACGACCAGCTATGCTTATCATGGAGACTCCAGGCTCGTTGCCTCGGTCGCGCAGACCGACGGATCACGCCTGGAGATCGGTTACGACGGCCAGGGCCGCGTCAACAGCTTGCGGGAAACCGTCGCCGAGGGCGTCGCCCGCACCACGACCGTCGCCTACGGCGCGGGATCGACCACGATCACCGATGCGGGCGGGCAGGCGACCACGCTCGAATACAACCCGGACGGCGCGCTCCGCCGCATCGTCTCACCGCCCGCGGCGTGGGGTGCCGCGCAGCAGATCGTCCAGTTCGCCTACAACGCCAGCGGGGACCTGGTCAGCGTCACCGATGCCGGCGGGGCGACCACAACCTATACCCACGACGCGCGCGGAAACGTGCTGCGGGAAACGAGCCCTTTGGGCCATCCGATCACCCGTACATATGGCGCCCGTAACGAACTGCTGACCGAGACCCGCATCGCGAGCGGAGCCGAAACCAACCTGCTGAAGAACTCGTCGCTCGCCAGCGGCACCGAGGGTTGGCACCTTTACAACAGCACGCGCGTCGCCGGCCCGGGCGATCCACCGTTCGTCTTCAGGCAGCTAGACGCATCGGGCGACTCAAATTCCAGCACCCCGATGATGCTCGCGCCGGAGGCGTCCACGGTCAAGCTGTCCTACATGATCAAGCCCGGCGCGCCGTATCAGCAG
>DASQNO010000033.1:0-62472 GCA_035644935.1 Sphingomonadaceae bacterium | reverse complement strand
CCCCATCTCCTCCGCGCACAGCGCATATTCGAGGTTGGTCAGCTGCGTGCCTTCGAACGCAAACGTCTCGTCGACATGCTGGAGAGCGCCGCCCGGCGGCATGAACAGGTTCCACAAGCCAGCTTCTCGCGCGCGCGGCTTCAGGTCTTCGATCAGCCGCAACGGCTGCCAGCGATCGCCGGTCCCGATCTCGCGATGATAGTCCGAATTGCGCGGCCGCACGTGAGTCTCGATGAAATCCCGCACGCGTCCCGAGTAGAAAGCCTCGCGTTCCGTAAGGTCAAAATTCATGCGGCATCCTTGGCTTGCCTTGGCGGTCTCTACGCCTGATGAAAGCGGCTAGAACGAAGCGTATCCGGAGACAAGTTCGATGGCCGACACAGACGACTTCCGCACCGAAACGCGTAGCTGGCTGGAGGCGAACTGCCCGCCCGAGATGCGCGAGCCGGCGGTGGACGAGTCCGACGCCTGCTGGGGCGGGCGCAACGCCCAGTTCAAGAACGAAGCGCAGCGCGTGTGGATGGAGCGCATGGCGGCGCGCGGTTGGACCGTGCCAGACTGGCCGCGCGAGTATGGCGGCGGCGGGTTGTCGCCGGCCGAGACCAAGACGCTTCGCCAGGAAATGGCGCGCATCGGCGCGCGCAACCCGCTGTACAGTTTCGGCATCTCGATGCTCGGCCCGGCGCTGCTCAAGTACGGGACCGAAGAACAGAAGCTGCGCTTCCTCCCGGAGATCGCGCGCGGCGAGATTCGCTGGTGCCAGGGCTATTCGGAACCCGGCGCGGGCTCCGACCTGGCCTCTCTCGCTACCAAGTGCGAGGATAAGGGCGACCACTGGCTGGTCAACGGCCAGAAGGTGTGGACCAGCTACGCCGACAAGGCCGACTTGATCTTCTGCCTGGTGCGCACCGGGCCGACCGAGCCCAAGCACCGCGGCATCAGCTTCCTGCTGTTCGACATGGCGACGCCGGGCGTCTCAACCAAGCCGATCCTGCTGATCTCCGGCAACTCGCCGTTTTGCGAGACCTTCTTCGACGACGTGCGCGTTCCCAAGGACCAGGTCGTGGGCGAAGTGAACAAGGGTTGGGACGTCGCCAAATATCTGCTCGGGCACGAGCGCGAAATGATCTCCGGCATGGGGCTGGGCGGCAACGGCGAGGCGTTGGGCGCGGCGCTCGCCGACAGCCTTGCGGACGACCCGATCCTGCGCGCCGACGTCGCGCGCTTCGATGTCGACGCGCTGGCGTTCCGCGCGATGTCCGAACGCTTCATGGACGAGCTGAAAGCCGGCCAGGCGCACCCCGCGCAGCCGAGCATGATGAAATATGTCGGCACCGAGCTCAACAAGGCGCGCCACGAACTGCGCATGAGCGCCGGCGGCTCGGACGCGCTGGAATGGGAAAGCGCGCGCTCGCACGGCGGCAAGGCGCCCCGCGAATGGCTGCGTACCAAAGCCAATTCGATCGAGGGCGGCACGAGCGAGGTGCAGCTGGGGATTATCGCCAAGCATATTCTGCAGTTACCGGGGGCTTAGGAGCAGCTCGCAAAGTCCGTTCGCCCCGAGTGTAAACGAGGGGCGCGGAGACCGCACCGACGCCCCTCGTTTACACTCGGGACGAACGACTTCTTTCTCGAAAGCTCAAAATGCCCCTCTACCTCACCGAAGACCAGATCCTCCTCCGGGACACCGCGCGCGACTTCATGGCGCGGGAGGCGCCGGTGGCGCACTTTCGCAAGTATCGCGACATGAACTGCAAGGACGGCTTTGCGCATGGCCTTTGGAAGCAGTTTGCCGAGTTGGGCTTCACCGGCATCCTCGTGTCGGAGGCGGACGGCGGGCTGGGCATGGGGCATGTCGAGGCGGGGATCGTATGCGAGGAGGTGGGGCGCAACCTGACGCCCTCGCCGTTCCTGATCTCCGCGGTCGCGGTCGCCACGGCGCTCCGGACCGCGCCGGACGAGGTGCGCGCGCGCTGGCTGCCCGGCATCGTCGCGGGGGAGGCGGTCGCAGCGTTCGCGACGGACGAGGGTCCCAAGCACCGCTCCTTCGAGATCGCAATGACCGCCGAGCCTTCCGGCAACGGCTACAAGCTCACCGGCGAGAAGCGCTTCGTCGTGCAGGCGGCTTCAGCCGACTTGATCGTCGTTTCCGCCCGCACGCCCGAAGGCATCGCCTTGTTCGCGGTGGAGCGCGGAGCCGACGGCCTGACCGTCGACCCGGCCCGGCTCGTCGACGGCAGCATGGGAGCGCATCTCCGGTTCGACGGCGTTCAGGTGGACGCCCCGATCGGCGACGAAGGGGCGCTGCGCCGCGTCCTGCGCGCCGGCCGCGTCGGCGCGGCGTCCGAACTGGTGGGCGTGGGCACCGCGGCGGCGGAGCAGACGGTTGCGTACTTGAAGGAACGCAAGCAGTTCGGCCGGGTCATCGGCGAGTATCAGGCGCTGCAGCATCGCCAGGCCGACCTTTACGCCGAGCTGGAGATCGCTCGCGCCGCGACGCTGAAAGCGCAGCAGCTGCTCGACGAGGATGCTGAAGACGCGGCGCTGATGACGCACGTCGCCAAGGCCAAGGCGGGCCGCGCGTCGACGCAGGCGGTGCAGGAAGGCGTGCAGATGTTCGGCGGCGTCGGCATGACCGACGAATACGACATCGGCCTCTACATGAAACGCGACCGGGCGCTGAACGAGTTGTGGGGCGATCCGAACTACCACACCGACCGGCTGGCGCGGTTGAAGGGGTACTAGACGGACTGCGGACTGTGCTCCCGCGAAGGCGGGAGCCCAGAATTTTCTTCTCGCTGGACCCCGGCCTTCGCCGGGGTACAACACCGACATGCCCCTCGATCCCGAAACCTTTTCCGCGCTCCTCGACACCGTTCGCCGCTTCGTCGTCGAACGGCTGCGCCCGCTGGAAGGACAGGTCGGCGACGAGGACCGGATCCCCGCCGATGTGGTCGCCGAGATGCGCGAACTCGGGCTGTTCGGCCTGTCCATCCCGGAGGAATATGGCGGCGTCGGGCTGACGCTGACCGAGGAGATCGCGGTTGCGCTGGAGCTCGGCCGCACCTCGCCCGCCTTCCGGTCGGTGTTCGGCACGAACGTGGGCATCGGCAGCCAGGGCCTCGTCATGGCCGGCAGCGAGGAGCAAAAGCGCGCTTGGCTCCCCCGCATCGCGTCAGGCGAGATCATCACCAGCTTCGCGCTGACCGAGCCCGCTGCAGGGTCGGACAGCGCCGGTGTCGAGACGAAGGCTGTGCTGGATGGCGACACCTACCGTCTGTCGGGGACCAAGCGCTACATCACCAACGCCGACAAGGCGCAGCTCTTCACCGTCATGGCGCGCACCGGGGGGTCCGGGGCTTCCGGCGTTTCCGCTTTCCTGGTCCCCGCCGACCTGCCCGGGCTGTCGATCGGCAAGCCCGAGCGCAAGATGGGCCAGCAGGGCGCGCATGTCTGCGATGTCGTTATGGACGACGTGCCGGTGCCCGCCGCCAACCGGTTGGGCGCGGAGGGCGAAGGCTTCAAGATCGCGATGCGCGTGCTCGACCGCGGCCGGCTGCATATCTCGGCCGTGTGCGTCGGCGTCGCCGAACGGCTGATCGCCGACTGCATCGAATACGCGACCACGCGCAAGCAGTTCGGCAAGCCGTTGTCCGACTTCCAGCTGATCCAAGGCATGCTCGCCGACAGCCAGACCGAAACGCTCGCCGCACGCGCGCTGACGCTGGACGTCGCGCGCCGCAAGGAGGCGGGGGAACGCGTTACGATGGAGATCGCGGCGGCCAAATATTTCGCGTCGGAAACCGTCGGCAAGGTGGCGGATCGCGCGGTACAGATTTTCGGCGGCGCGGGCTACATCGCCGACTACGGCATCGAACGGCTGTACCGCGACGTGCGGCTGTTCCGGATCTACGAAGGCACCAGCCAGATCCAGCAGCTGATCATCGCGCGCGAGATGCTTAAAGGCGCCGCCTAGCTGTCCCGCGCAAGCAGCATGTTCATGCGCGCGGTGGCGATCGGTTTCGCCTCGTCCTCCTGCCACGCCGCGGCCTCGACGTTGGCGAGGCGCTTGCCCAGCCGCCTGATCCGCGCGTGCGCCCAGGTGTCGGCCGGCCCGCCGCCGCGCAGATAATCAACCGTCACTCCCACCGGCTTGATGCGTGTCGCCGCGCCGTCGGTGCCCTCGTCCAGCGCGCAGCGCAGCGCGTCGTACGCCGCCAGTTCGAGCAGCCCCGCGATCGCGCCGCCGTGCAGGAACCCGGGGCGACCAACCACGTCATCGTGGAACGGCATGGCCAGCAGCCGCCGCCCGCCCGCGTCTTCGATGCGCAAGCGCAGCAGCGCGGCATAAGGGGGAAGCGTCGTCATCGGGCTGTCCATAATCCGGGCAAGCCGCCGACGCCACGCGCGTGAGCGTGGGCGGGGGCGCGGGGCTTGCGTTTGCCCGCCGACATTTGGAAGGGGGTGGTTAACGCTTGTCCACTATAAGCCAGCGTCGATGATCGCCGTGACAACGCCGTTCATTCGACCGGGAGCCAATTCTTGACCGCTGCCAACCTGTCCGACCCGACCCCCGCCTACGCACCCGCTCTGGTTCGCGGCGACCGGCCCCGCCTCCTGGTCGTCGAGGACGAGGCGCTGGTGCGCGAACTCATCGTTCTCGAGCTGGAGGATGCGGGCTATGCCGTCGTGGAGGCGGAGGACGGCCCCACCGCGCTGCGCCTGCTGGAAGAGCATGGCGACATCGCGCTGCTCTTCACGGACATCCGCCTGCCCGGCGGGATGACCGGGTGGGACATCGCCGAAAAGGCGCGGGCGCTGCGGCCCGGGCTGCCGGTCATCTACACCACCGGGTACAGCAGCGACGATCTGCGGCTGGTCGCGGGCGCGCACTTCCTGAAGAAGCCCTATCGGCCCGCCAGCGTCCTGGAGGCGATCGGCAAGTTCGGCATCGACGGACGCCTTTGATCGCCCGTTTCTGATCCGCGGGTTCATTCCCGTGCCGCCGGACGCCCCTCATCGGGACAGGCGCGCTGCCGGGGCGAATTGCACGCGCAATCTTCATGGTTTCACGCTATGCGCGCCGCATGATTCCCGCCGATAACAACCGGGTGAGCGATGTAAGCGGCCATGGCGCGGCGACCCGCGCACGCGTCAACCGCCTGGCGGGGCTCGCCGCGCTCGCGCTGGTGATGCTGCTCCCCACCGCCTCCTGCGTTCCCGCGGCCGGGGCTTCCGGCGTCCGCAGCGCCGCCGATGCGAACGTCGCGCCGGGCGTTGCCCAGGCCGATGCGCGCGTGCGCGATGCCGAGGTGATCGCCAGCTTCACCGCGCCGGCGACGGATCCCGCGGTGGCCAGCCCCGCCGCGATCGTTGTGCCGCCAGGCGCGGCGCCCGCGCTCAACGCGGCGATCCCCTTCGTCGGCGGGCCCAACCCGGCCGCCGCCGCCTTTTTCCTGCGCACCGGCGACGCCGCCGACCGCGCGCGTTCACTGCAGTGTCTGACGGAGGCGATCTACTACGAAGCCGCGTCCGAATCGGACGACGGGCAGCGCGCCGTCGCGCAGGTCGTGCTCAACCGCATGCGCCACCCCGCCTACCCCGCAACCGTATGCGGCGTCGTTTATCAGAACGCCGAGCGCTGGCTCGCGTGCCAGTTCTCCTTCGCCTGCGACGGCGCCCGCGCCCGCGTGCCGTCCGCGTCGGGCTGGGCGCGCGCGCGTACCCACGCGGCGCAGGCGCTCGCTGGCCGCGTCCATGCACCGGTCGGCACCGCCACGCACTACCACACGTGGAACGTCGTGCCGTTCTGGGCGCACAAGCTGGAAAAGACGGCGGTGGTCGGGGCACACATCTTCTACCGCCTGAACGGCGCGATGGGACGGGGTCCCGCGTTCCGGCAGCGGCACGCCGGCTACGAACCCTTGCCGACGCCGGCCCGGTTCGGCCCGCCCGCGGGGACGCCGCAGCTGGCGGTGGCGCCGATTCTGCCCGTCAAGCTCGGCGAACTCGCCCCGCTCGCTCCGGCGCAGCCGTCGGTTCCGATCCGCACCGACAGCGTACCGCTGCCGGCCGCGGAGACGCTGACCGTGCCCAAGCCGGCGCCGAGCCCGATCATGCAGGCGGTCGAGGGCTCGACGGTGCGCGACGCGTTCAAGAACAGCGGAACGATCCGGCCGGAGTTCGCCGGCAAGCCGTGAGGTCTAATCGTTCGGCGTCGTGCCGGCCCGAAGATCGCGGCGGTGCCTGACGATCCTGTTCCAGCGAACCGCGAGGCGCTCGAGGCCGAGTGGCTCCATTTGACGCGCCGAGTTCTACCTGGGCTCGCCAGCGAACGGGGGTGGCCCGTGCGGCACGATCATTGTTTCCAGCGCATCCTTCTAGACGCAGCATGCGGTGGCCGCTGGCTCGATCATGTCGCCGGGCGCCCGGCGTACAAGGCGATTGACACCGGCCGCCTCGCCGCTGCCGTCGCGCTGGCGCGCAGCGTCGCCGCCGGCACCGCGGACCTCGATGCGCTCAACCGACAATCGCTCGGCTGGCGCGGCAAGCTGCGCTAGTCACCGCGGCGGATCGCGTCAGCGCCCGACCGACACCATGCCCTGCGGCGCGTAGCGCGCGCCCGCCGCCGCGCCCATTGGGAACAACCGGTCGATCTCCGCGCGGTCGTCGGCGGTGATCTCGACGTCCAGAGCGCCGAGGTTCTGGTCGAGATAGGCGACGCGCTTAGTGCCCGGGATCGGAACGATGTCGTCGCCCTGCGCCAGCACCCAGGCAAGCGCCAGTTGCGCCTGCGTGCAGCCTTTGTCCGCCGCCAGCCGCCGGACATGGCCGACCAGCGCCTGGTTGACGGCCAGGTTCTCGGGCGCGACGCGCGGCATCGTCCGGCGGTAGTCGGTTTCTGCCAGGTCCTCGCCCGATGCGAACGCGCCGGTCAGGAACCCGCGGCCGAGCGGGCTGTACGGCACGAAGCCGATGCCGAGCTCGCGCAAGGTGGGCAGGATTTCGTCCTCCGGGTCGCGCGTCCAGAGCGAGTATTCGCTCTGCAGCGCGGTGATCGCGTGCGCCTTGTGCGCGCGGCGGATGGTCTCGGGACCCGCTTCGCTCAAGCCCAAATAGCGGACCTTGCCCGACTGCACGAGTTCGCCCATCGCGCCCACCGTTTCCTCGATCGGCACGTCGGGATCGACGCGGTGCTGGTAGTAGAGGTCGACGTGGTCGACGCGCAGCCGCCCGAGCGAGGCGTCGCACGCGCGGCGCACATAGTCCGGCCGCCCGTTGATGCTGCGCGCCGCGCCGCCGCCGCTGCGGTCGATCCCGAACTTTGTCGCCAGGAAAACCTGCGCACGCCGCCCGGCGATCGCCGATCCGATCAACTCCTCGTTCTTGTAGGGCCCGTACATGTCGGCGGTGTCGAGAAAGTCGACGCCCCGGTCCAGCGCGTGGTGCAGCGTACGGATCGATTCCGCGTCGTCCTGCCTTCCGTAGAAGTCGGACATGCCCATGCAGCCGAGGCCGAGGGCGGAAACGGCGGGGCCGTCGCGGCCGAGCTGACGTCTGGCGATCATCTGATTGTTCTCCCGATGCCGCGCCAACGAGCCGGACGACGGTTAGTCGCATCGTCGTTTGCAATTGAGAAGCATTCTCATTAGCAGCGCGCCATGCACAGCAGACCGACGACTCGAATCCTTTTCCACAGCGTCGCACTGGCGGCCATCGCCGCCGCGGCGCCGGCCAACGCCGCCACCGATAATGCCGCCGCGACCGCCGCGTCCGCGGACGGAGCCGAGGATCCCGTCGACGAGATCGTCGTCACCGCCGACCGCCGCGGCTTCGGCGCGGCTTTGGTCCAGGTCGGCACGTTCCGCGGCGCGCGGCTGATCGACGTGCCGCTGACCGTCAACGTCGTGCCGCAGGAATTGCTCAAGGCGCAGGCAGCGACCGGACTGTTCGAGGCGCTGCGCAATACCGCTGGCGTCAGCCGCTCGCAGCTCAACGGCGCCACCTACGACAATGTCGCGATCCGCGGCATTCTGGTCGAAAACCGCACCAGCTACCGCCTCAACGGTTCGCTGCCGGTGATCAACCTTGTCGACCTGCCGCTGGAGAACAAGGAACGGGTGGAGGTGCTGAAGGGCGTCGGCGCGCTCTATTACGGCTTCGCGCCGCCGTCCGGCATCGTCAACCTCGTCACCAAGCGGCCGGTCGCGTCCGACCTGTCAGTGCTGCAGGCCTTCGCGACCGACCGCGGCGCTACCAACGTCCATGCCGACATTAGTCGCCGCGTGGGTCCGGTCGGCGTCCGCCTCAACGCCGCCGCGGGCCTGGTGGAGACCGGCATCCGGCGCTTCGACGGGGCTCGCCAGATCGTGTCGGTCGCGGCGGACTGGCAGGCGACGGATCGGCTGTCCTTCCGCCTGGATGCCGAGCACGTCCACAAGGACGTAACCGAGCCGGCAGCGATCCAGCTGTTGCCGACGAGCGGCGGCGCCATCGCCCTTCCCCCGATCCCCAGCCCGCGCGACAATCTTGGCGACGAGGAGCTGCGATACGACGCCTATGCCACCAACCTGCTGGCGCGCGCCGACCTGAAGCTTTCGGACGCGCTGGCGATCACCGTCGAGGGCGGGCAGGCGGTCACGGAGCGCGACCGCGACTTTTCGCAGCTCGAGGCGTACGACCTCACCACGGGCGAGGGCCGCCTGCGGGTGTTCCAGACGCGGGGGCAACGCTTCCGCAATCGCAACGCGCGCGCCGAGGCAGCCGCGAGCTTTTCCACCGGTCCGGTCGCCCATGCGCTGATCGCCGGCGTGACCGGCAATTGGCGTTTTCAGAACGGCCGCGCCAACCGCACCACCCTGGTAGCGCAGAACCTGTTCGCGCCGCGCGAGATCGCCCTGCCGACGCTCGACGCAGCGACGCTGACCACCAGCCCGCTCAACATCCGCGATCTGGGCGCCTACGTCGTCAACCGCGCCACCGTCGGCCCGGTGCAGGTGCTCGCGGGCCTTCGCTACAGCGACTATCGCAGCCGCGCGCGGTCGGCGACGGGCGTCGAGACGCGGTTCGAGCTGGACAAGTGGACGCCTTCCGTCGGGCTGCTCCTCAAGCCGCAGCGCGACCTGACGCTGTACGCCACCTATCTCGAAGGGCTGGAGGAAGGCGGCACGGCGCCGGCGAACACCGCCAATGCCAACGACGTGCTCGCCCCCGCCATCTCGCGCCAGTACGAGGCGGGGTTCAAGGGGGAGATCGGGCGCAGCCTGGTGTTCCAGGTCGCGGCATTTCAGGTCACGCGCCCGTCGGCCTTCACCGACCCGGCGGACAACCGCTTCAAGCTTGCGGGACGCGCGCGTTATCGCGGCGTCGAGGGCTCGGTCACCGGCGAGCTGACGCCGCAGCTGTCGCTCTATGCGTCCGGCCAGTATCTCGACGCGGAAACGCGCCGCGCGGTGAACCCGCTGCTCGAAGGCCGCCGTCCGGAGAACACGCCGGAGTTTACCGGCAGCCTGTTCGCCGAATATCGGCCGGCGGCGCTGCGCGGCCTGGCGGTCGGTGCGGGCGCGTTTTACGTCGGCGACCGGGCAGTGAACAACTTCAACCAGGCATTCGTCGACGGCTACACGACCTATTCGGCATCGCTGCGTTACGAATTCGACGTTGGGCTGGAGGTGCAGCTCAACGCCGACAACCTGACGGGCAAGCGCTATTACAGCGCGGCGGGCAACGGGCTGCTCGGGGTCGGATTGCCGCGCCAGGTCAAGCTCACCGTGCGGCACGGGTTCTGACGTGACCCGCCGCGTCCTTGTTCAGGCGCACCTCTGGCTTGGGCTCGTGCTGGGCTTCGTGTGGGCGCTGCAGGGGCTGACCGGCGCGGCGCTGGTGTTCCACCGCGAGGTGGACCGCTGGAGCCTGCCGGACGCGGTCGCGGGCCCCATGGCGCCGATCGACGGGCTGATCGCGCAGGCGGAGCGGCACGCGGGCACCGCGATCGACCGGATCGGCATCGCCGACGCGCGCGGCGACCTGCTGTCGGCAAGCTACACCGACGCCGCGGGTGCGCACCGGGCGGTGCTGCTCGACGCCGCGACGGGCGCGCCGGTGGCGGCGCGGGAGGACGAGCCGGCGACGCCGCTGGCGGGCTCCGCCTCGCGATGGCTGTACACGCTGCACGAAGCGCTGCTGATGGGCGATCGGGGCGAGACGTTCGTCGGCGCGTCGGGCCTCTTCCTGCTCACCGCGACGATCACGGGGCTTTGGCTCGGCTGGCCCCGGCGGCGCGCGTGGAAGGCGGCGTTCGCGGCGCGGCGGTGGCGCACGGCGGCGCAGATGCTGTTCGGGTGGCACCGCATGGTCGGGCTGGTCGCGGGCGCCGTGCTGCTCGTCTCCGTGCCGGGGGGCGTGTGGATGATCTTTCAGGCCGACCTGCGGCCGGCGCTGGCGGGGGCGGTGCCGTTCCGCCTGCCCTTCACGGCGCCGCCGGCGCCGGAGGCCTCCGTGCCGCGCATCACGCCGGGCGCGGCGCTAGCCGCCGCCCGCGCCCGCTTCCCCGACGCGCGCTTCGTGCGCCTGACGCTGCCGACGGCCAAGGCGTTCGCCTACACGATCCGCCTGCGCCAGCCGGGCGAGACGCGGGCGTGGTCGGGGGTCACCGCGGTGGCGGTGGACCCGGTCGCGGGGCGCGTGCTGGACGTCTACGATCCGCTCGAAGCGCCGCTCGCCAACCGCCTCGCCGACGCGGCGTTCTCGGCGCACAATGGCGAGATCGGGGGCCTCGGCGGGCGCCTGCTGGTCATGCTGGCGGGGCTCAGCCTGCCCGCCCTGTACGCGACCGGCCTGCTCGCCTGGGCGCGCAAGCGGCGCACGCGCGCCCGCAACCGCGAGGCGCGGCGCCGGCTTGCCGCCGCCTGAGCCCCGACGAACGCGGAAATTGCGGGGTTTTTGGCCGGCAAAACGCCGCTTTTCGCGCCTCGCGGAGCGGCGCGTCCGCAGGGCGAAAGTCGCCAAGTTCGCGAAGTTCCTAGTGTCGGGCCGTTTTGCAGGGCCCTGCCCCCAAACGACTCGATACACCCCGCGACCATGACAGAGCCGGGCCGTGTAGGACAGCGCCGATGCGGTCAGGCCGCGGCTCCGGCCCCCGCTGCGGCCGCGGCGCGCGCCTGGTTGAGCGCGAACAGGCGCGACAGGATGTCGTCGTCGGTCATGCCGGGACCAGCGCCTGGCGCGGCGCCCGCGCGCCACGCCTCGCCCCAGCCATAGGCGTCCGCCACCGCGGCATCGAGCGTGGCGTGGGCGTTGGCCAGCCATACAGGTTGGGCGTTGTAGAGGTTGGTGAGGGTGCGCTTCTTGAGCTCGGCCGCGGCCGCCGCGTCGCGCGGGAGGATGCGGTCGGGGTAGCCGGGCACGACCTCGGGCTCTCGCACGACGAGGTCGGCGGGGTTGAGCCAGTTTTCGCGCAGCTCGTTCAGCCGCGCGGCGGCGGCGGCGATCGCGCGGGCGCGGGGATCGTCGGCGTACTGGGCGGCGGGGATGTCGGGGGTGAGGCCTTCGGGGAAGGGGAAGGTCTCGAAGGTGGTGGATGGCGTGTAGCGCGGGTCGTTGCCGACGCCGAGGAAGGTGCCCATGCGCAACGACCAGAGTTCGTGAAAGCGCGAGTGGAGGATACCGAAGCTGGTGTCGTCGTCGCGGGCGATGGCGTCAAGAAGGTTGGAGGGACGAGCCGACGCCGACAGCCAAACGAAAATGCGATGCTTGGCAACCACAGGCGTCGCTATGAAGCGTCGCAGCCCTTGAAGGCGCTTACGCATCTCGGGTCGGGACCGCTCATACACCCACCACCGATCACGAGTCCTCGCATTGCGATCTTTTGCCCTTATTGGCTGTACGGCCGCTAGCACGTGCTCGAATGGCTTCTCGTATAGCGTGGCATCCTTCATTTCAGTCGAACCGAAGTCGATGGCCCATCGATCCATAGGCCGTTGAACGACATCGACCGCGATGATCCAAGGGAAGAGCACGTCGGAATTCGGACGATCATTCACGTTCAGTGGGGCGCTAAGCCACTCGCGGGCGACGCCCCCCGTCACATCGAAAGCGCCGTACTTCTTCAGGCCTTCAAAACAGGTCGAGAGGTTTTGCGGAAGTCGCTTCGCCTGCGTCAGATCGGTTCCGTGTCCACCTCCGGTCAAATCCGGGTGGATGCGGACCACATCGCGACCATTGAGAGTACCGCCGCTGACATCGCCACCGCCGAAGCAGATCAGCGATACCCGGACTGCCGCTCCTTCAACGGTCCATTGCTCGTCGCTCCACGCCTCGAAAATGCGGCCGTGCTCCGCGATCGGCTTGAGCACTTCTCGGTTCGCGCCTCCGCGTATGGAGTTGGTCGCGACCAGCCCAGCGCTTGCCAGCCTCCCGGCGGCAATCATCGCCCAGGCCTGGGCGAACCAGTAGCAGACTAGGTCAACACCGCCGGGAACATCGCGCCACGCCTTGCGCAAAGCAACGGTGTAATCCTCGCCAAGCTCACCAATCATCCGCCCGTTGCCGAGAAACGGCGGGTTCCCCACCACCACGTCCGCATTTGGCCACTCCGCCCGCGTACCGTCCGCGTTGAGCACGGCATCCCGGCACTCGATCGTGTCCAGCGGTCGGAGGATCGGGTTGCGGGCGGCGTCGAAGCCGTTGCGGCGCATCCACTGGATCTCGCCGATCCAAACCGACACGCGCGCCAGTTCGGCGGCGTAGGGGTTGAGTTCGATGCCGAGCACGTTCTCCGGACCGACGCGCGGAAAGCCGCGTGGGAGCCCCAGCGCCTCCGCGTCGAGATTAGCGCGGTGTTCGATGTCCTTGAGCGCTTTGAGCGCGACATAGAGGAAGTTGCCCGATCCGCACGCCGGATCGAGCACGCGGAACGCCGCCAGGCGTTCGACGAAGCCGCTGTGCACCGCGCGGGCTTCCGCGATCATGCGCTCGCGCCGGCCGCGCTCGGCGGGGGACAGCAGGCGCTCCGCGGTGCGCCGGGGCGCGGCGTCGATGATGGCGGCGATCTTTGCCTTTGCCTCCGCCCATTCCGCCTCCAGCGGCTGCACGATCACTGGCCCCACGATCAGGTCGATCTTGGCGCGATCGGTGTAGTGCGCGCCGAGCTGGCTGCGCTTGGCGGGGTCGAGCCCGCGTTCGAACAGGGTGCCGAGGATCGCCGGGTCGATCGCCGACCAGTCGCGCCCGGCGGCTTTCAGCAGGTCGCCGATGTCGTCGGCGGTGAGCGGCAGGACGTGGTCGTCCTCGAACAGGCCGCCGTTGAACCAGTCAACGGTTTCAAACCCGACCTCGCCGCCGGTCGCCATCGCGCCGAACAGCATTTCGGCATTGGCAACGAAGCTCGGCGGTTTGGCGCGGCTGCGTTCCAGCATGCGGGTGAACAGATTGTCGGGGAGCAGTCTGACATCCTCCGCGAACATGCAGAACACGAGGCGGTTGATGAAGTGCGCCACGCCCTGCGCCTCGTGACCGCGCTCGCGAAGGCATTGCGCCAGCCCGGCGAACTCGCGCGCGGTCTCCTCCGTCAGCGCCTGCCGCGTCTTGGCGGGCTTGAACGCCTCCGGGTCGGTGAACGCCTGTTTGAGCCGGGCGCGGACGTCGCCGTCGAGCAGGTCCTCCAGCGTCCATTCGTGCACCTCCTGCACCGTGTTGGTCCAGTTGGTATGCAGCCGGATGCGGTCCATGTCGGACACGATCAGCAGCGGCGGGTTTTCCAGCGCGACGCTGTATTGCAGCAGCTGCGAAAAAGCGGCGGTCAGGTCCTTGCGCGGGCCCTTATACTCCCAGGCGAAGCAGCCGCGCCGCCAGACGTCGGCCCAGCCCTCCCCGCCGCCGGTCTTGGTGGCGCCCTTTTCGAACGTGAACCATTCGCCCGCCGGGTCGGCCGCGATCGGATCGACGACGCCGAGCAGCGCGCACAGGTCGTTGAAATGGCTCTGCGACGCCGTGCGCTCCTTCAGCTCGACATTGCGCCACTTGGCGGTGAATTCGTGCGGGGTCATGGCCGGTAGGCTTCGCCGAAGGCGGGGGCGGTGGCAAGCGGGCGGGGTGCCTGCGCGAGCAGCGAAGCGGAGCGGAACATGGCGAGATCGGGCGGTGTCCGAAAGCCGCGGGCGTCCGTCGCATGAGTCTCTCGTGCGTCCGATAGCGGACGGAAAATCCTGCATTGACGGTGGTTTGGCCGTTTTCTAGGATTGAGGCTCTTGGGGGGAGTTGTTCATGCGTAATCTGCGCCACGTCGGTGGCTTGTCCGTGTTCGCCTTGCTTGCGGCGTGCGGCGGAGGCGGCGGGGGCGTGAATTCCACGCCGGCTCCTCCCCCGGTTTCGACGCCGGCGCCTACTCCCGCGCCAAGCCCTGCTCCGGCACCTGCGCCGACACCGGCTCCCGCACCTGCGCCGACACCCGCGCCTGCCCCTGCGCCTGCGCCAACTCCGCCTCCGCCTCCGCCTCCGCCTCCGACGCAGGGCAACGCGTCGCTGCTGGCGCTCAACAACAGCGAAAGTTTCACCAACGACAATGCGACGGGCGCGGCGCGCTTTTACGCCGACAATCGCAACCCGACCGACCTGACCGCAGGCAGCGGCGCGCTGACCGTTACCTATGACGCCGCCGCGCGTAGCTACACCGTGGCCGCCGCAGGTCGAACCCAGGTTTTCACCCCCGCCAATATCGACACGGCGCAAAGCTCGGCCGCGCTGCAGGTCTATGGCAAGGCAAGCGGCGCGCTGACGGAATCGCTGTCGCTGACGAAGCCCGGAACATCCGGGCGGCTCACCTACGAATATGTCGGCGGCGGATTCTGGCAACGCGCAACCAACAACGGCGCAACCGTGGACGCGCGCTACGACGCCTTCACCTACGGGATCGAAACGCCGGACACGGCGCTTCCGCGGACGGGCGCAGGCGTCTACGCGGTGGATCTGCTTGGCGTGCTCACCCGCGGCGAGCTGTTCTCCCTTGGCGGCACGGGCACGCTGCAGGTCGACTTTCTCAACGGGCAGGTTTCGACATCGGGCCAGATGCAATGGACCCGCACGTCGGACGGGCGGAACTTCGGCACCCTCACCTTTACCGGCAACGGCCAATTGTCGACAAGCGCCAATGCTTTCGCCGGAAGCTTCGGGATCGATGGAGTCGGTCGCCTGAACGGCGGCATGGCGGGTCGTTTCTACGGCCCGGCGGCGCAGGAAGTCGGCGCCGCGTGGAATGCGGTGGGGACAGACGGTGACGTCGCTGTGGGAACGATAATCGGCCGTCGGGACCCGAACGCGCCGGGCGCGAGCCTCACCCTGCTCGACCTTCGCACCAGCCAGAGCTTCAACGTGTCCACCGCCAGTATCAGCTACAATCGCGGGACCGACGGCAAGGTCGGACCGAACGGCTCGACAGGGCCGGACGCGCCGCAGGTCAACTCGGGCAACACGACCTTCGATTACGACGCCGCGACAGGCGGTTATACATACCGATTGGGCTCCAACGCGACGTCCACCTTTGTCCCGGCCGACAAGGTCGCCGCCGCTTCCGATGCACGCGTGACCGTGTACGAAAAGCCGGGCCAGAACGGCGGCGTCCAGCGGCTGGTTTTGTATAATCCAGGGGCCGGAAACACGGAGCTGGCGCTGACCTACGTCAGCTTCGGCCGCTATCAGACAACAGGCGCGGCGCAGTTCAATGGCAGCATCGGCACGGGTGAAACGCTGTTCCCCTGGGGCATCCGCACGTCCGCAGGGGCGATGCCGCGGACGGGAACGGGCCGCTACGAGGGCCTGGTGTTCGGCACGGCGACGGGACGCGCGGTCGGCACGGCGATCTACGCTTTGAGCGGCACGAGTGTCTTTGATGTCGATTTCGGCCAGAGCAGCTTTACGGGATCGCTCAACATCCAGGGCCGCGACGCCGCGGGCGCGGCGCGCGACTTCGGGAGCTTCAACCTCGCGCTCGGACGCATATCGGGCAACCCGGTTCTCGCGGCCGACGTTCAGCAGCAGAACAACCGCGTCGGCTCGTTCGAGGGCGCGTTCTATGGACCGAACGCGGTCGAGCTTGGCGGCCAGTTCTTCTTCATTACGCCCGCTTCGGGATCGGACCCCGGCATCGTGGCCGCCGGCGTGACGCTGGCCAAGCGCAAGCCTTAACCCTTCCGCCCGCTGCTCATGCCCATCCTATCGGCGATGGCCGCCGCAGCGATCGCGCAGGCCTCATTGGCCGACCTGAGCGCCGTGGAGATCTTCGCACTCGCCGCCGCTGCGGAGCGGGGTGGGCGCTACGCCGACGCTGAAGCGCTCTATCGCGCCCTGGCGCGCGACCCGGATCTCGAAATTCGCTCGGAAGCACGATTTCGCCTGGGCGTGATGTTGTCTGCCCGCACTCGTCACGCCGACGCGGCGCTCGTGTTTCGTGAATTGCTCGACGAGAAGCCTGGCGCCCAACGTGTCCGTCTCGAGCTCGCCCGTGTTCTCGCGCTGATCGGCGACGAAGCCGCCGCGCGGCGTGAGTTGCGCGCCGCCCAGGCAGGTGGTCTTCCCCCGAATGTCGCCGCCGTTGTCGATCAGTTTACCGACGCGCTCCGCTCGAGACGGCCCTACGGCGCGTCGATCAGCATCGCGCTGGCGCCCGACAGCAACATCAACCGCGCCACGGACGCGCAGACGCTGGACACGATCATCGCGCCGCTCGATCTGTCGGAGGACGCGCGCGAGCGGTCGGGCGTGGGGCTGAAGGTCGGAGCGCAGGCGTTCGCGCGGCTGCGGCTGGCGCCCAGGCTCAGCCTCCTGCCCCGCCTGTCGGGCCAAAGCGAGCTCTACCGCGAGAAGCGCTTCAACGACGTTTCCGGCTCGGTCGGGCTGGGGCTGGAACTCGTCTCCGGCGCCGACCGCATCCGGCCGTCGGCGGGCGCGACGTGGCGCTATTATGGCGGCGACCTCTACGCGCGCACGCAGAACGTGTCCGTCGGCTGGTCGCACCCGCTCGGACGCGTGGCGCAGCTGGACACGGACGTGTCGGTCAGCCGCGCGCGCTATCTCCAGAACCCGTTGCAGAACGGGTGGATCTACGACCTTGGCGCCAGCTACCAGCGCGCCTTCGACGCGCGGTCGGGCGGCACGCTGTCGCTGTCGGCGACGCGGCAGAGCGCGGAGGATGCGGGCTATTCGACGACATCCGGGGGCGCGACGCTGCTCGGCTACCGCGAGTTCGGGCGGACGACCGCCTTCGCATCGGCGGGGGTGCGCAGGCTGGTCGGCGACGAGCGGCTGTTCCTGTTTCCGGAGAAACGCCGCGAATGGCTGCTCAGCGCCAGCCTTGGCGCGACGTTCCGTGCGGCGACGGTGGCGGGCTTCGCCCCGCTGGTGCGTCTGAGCTTCGAGCGCAATGCGTCGAGCGTCGGGATCTACGACTACACGCGCCGATCGGCGGAATTCGGGATTACGCGGGCGTTCTGAACGGGCGGGGTCCCACCGGCTTGGTTGGACCGGGTGGATAAGGGGATTCTTGATGACGTCCTCCCCTCGTTTCGAGGGGAGGGGGACCGTCCCGCGGAGCGGGAGGGTGGAGGGGTTTTGCAGCGCGTGATCTTCGGCGCTGCAAAACCCCTCCACCAGCTTCGCTGGTCCCATGAACGGGTTGACCATGCCCCGCATGGTCAAGGATCGTCCGGGGGACGATCCGTCCCGTTCATCCAGCAAAAGCTGGGGAGGACAGCTGTGGTGGCGACTGTCCGCCCGACGCCTTACATGCCGTTCAACGGCCGCACGCTTGTGCCCGCATCCCGAACAGAAGTAGAACGTCTCTCATGCTGACCCACCTGATCGTCCGCGGCGCGCGCGAGCATAATCTGAAGGGCGTCGACGTCGCGATCCCGCGCGAGACGCTGACGGTGATCACCGGATTGTCGGGGAGCGGCAAGTCTTCGCTCGCGTTCGACACGATCTATGCCGAGGGGCAGCGGCGGTATGTCGAATCGCTGTCGGCCTATGCGCGCCAGTTCCTGGAGCTGATGCAGAAGCCGGACGTCGATCATATCGAAGGCCTGTCGCCGGCGATTTCGATCGAACAGAAGACGACGTCGCGAAACCCGCGGTCGACGGTCGCGACGGTGACCGAGATCTACGATTACATGCGCCTGCTGTGGGCGCGCGTCGGGGTGCCCTATTCGCCGGTGACGGGCGAGCCGATCGCGGCGCAGACGGTGTCGCAGATGGTCGACCGGGTCATGCTGCTGCCCGAGGGGACGCGCCTGTTCCTGCTCGCGCCGGTCGTGCGCGGGCGCAAGGGCGAATACCGCAAGGAAATGGCGGGGTGGCAGAAGGACGGGTTCACGCGCGTCCGCATCGACGGCCAGTTCCACGACATCGAGGACGCGCCCGCGCTCCACAAGAAGTTCAAGCACGACATCGAGATCGTGGTCGACCGGCTGGTGGTGCGCGCCGGGATCGAGACGCGGCTGGCGGAGAGCTTGGAGACCGCGCTGAAGCTGGCGGAGGGGTTGTGTTACCTGGACCCGGCGGATGCGCCCGCCGGAGGTGCGAACACCCAACCCAGTACCGTTCGGGCTAAGCCTGTCGAAGCCCCCTCCTTGGCCAAGGAAGAGAAGGAAGGCCCTTCGACAGGCTCAGGGCGAACGGGTGGTGAGGGGCCAAATTCCTCATCCGTGGAAGGCGCGGACTCCGAGGATTCGACTGAACGCACGGGCGTTGCCGCGGTGCTGAAGGCCGCGGAGGACCGCGCGGTGCTCGCCACCAACGCGCCTCCCGGGCGGATCACGTTCTCCGAGAAATTCGCCTGTCCCGTGTCCGGGTTCACGATCGCGGAGATCGAGCCGCGTCTGTTCTCGTTCAACGCGCCGCAGGGGGCTTGTCCGGCGTGCGACGGGTTGGGGGAGAAACTGCACTTCGACCCCGAGCTGGTGGTGCCCAACGAGAATCTGAGCATCAAGAAGGGCGCGGTGGTGCCGTGGGCGAAGTCGCAGCCGCCCTCCCCTTATTACATGCAGGTGCTGGGCAGCCTGGCGACGCATTTCGGGTTCAGCCTGGAGACGCCGTGGAACCAGCTGCCGCCGGAGGCGACGCATGCGATCCTGCACGGGACGGCGGGCAAGCCCGTGGTGTTGAAGTTCATCGACGGGCGGAAGAGCTACGAGGTCAAGAAGCCGTTCGAAGGCGTCATCGGCAACCTCAACCGCCGCATGCTGCAGACCGAGAGCGCGTGGATGCGAGAGGAGCTGGGCAAGTACCAGAGCGCGGCGCCGTGCGAGACGTGCGGGGGCGCGCGGCTGCGGCCCGAGCCGCTGGCGGTGAAGATCGCGGGCGAGGACATTTCGATCAGCACGCGGCGGTCGGTGGGCCACGCGCTGACCTGGTTCCAGGGGTTGGAAGCGCAGCTCAATGCGCAGCAGCAGCAGATCGCCAAGGCGATCCTGAAGGAGATCGTCGAGCGGCTGGGGTTCCTCAACAATGTCGGGCTCGACTACCTCAACCTCGACCGGACGAGCGGCACGCTGTCAGGCGGCGAGAGCCAGCGCATCCGGCTCGCGTCGCAGATCGGGTCAGGGCTGTCGGGCGTGCTCTACGTGCTCGACGAGCCATCGATCGGCCTGCACCAGCGGGACAACGACCGGCTGCTGGTGACGCTCAAGCGCCTGCGCGATCTCGGCAACACGGTGATCGTCGTCGAGCATGACGAGGACGCGATCCGGACGGCGGATTATGTCATCGACATGGGGCCGGGCGCGGGCGTGCACGGCGGCGAGGTGGTCGCGGCGGGCAAGCTCAAAGACGTGCTCAAGAACAAGCGGTCGCTGACCGCGGACTATCTGACCGGGCGGCGGTCGGTGGCGGTGCCGGCGACGCGGCGCAAGGGGAATGGCAAGAAGCTGACCGTGCACGGCGCGACGGCGAACAATTTGAAGAACGTCACCGCGTCGATCCCGCTGGGGACGTTCACGTGCATCACGGGCGTATCGGGGTCGGGCAAGTCGAGCTTCACGATCGACACGCTCTACGCGGCCGCGGCGCGCGAGTTGAACGGCGCGCGCATCCAGTCGGGCAAGGTCGAGAAACTCACCGGACTGCAATATCTGGATAAAGTGATCGACATCGACCAGTCGCCGATCGGGCGGACGCCGCGGTCGAACCCGGCGACCTACACGGGCGCGTTCACGCAGATCCGCGACTGGTTCGCGGGGCTGCCCGAGGCGCAGGCGCGCGGGTACAAGCCGGGGCGGTTCTCGTTCAACGTCAAGGGCGGGCGGTGCGAGGCCTGTTCGGGCGACGGCGTGCTCAAGATCGAGATGCACTTCCTCCCCGACGTCTACGTCACCTGCGACGTCTGCCACGGCGCGCGGTACAACCGCGAAACGCTGGAGGTGAAGCACAAGGGCAAGTCGATCGCCGAGGTGTTGGACATGACGGTGGAGGACGCGCACGCCTTCTTCGCCGCGGTGCCGCCGATCCGCGACAAGATGGCGATGCTGGAGGAAGTGGGCCTAGGCTACGTCAAGGTCGGGCAGCAGGCGACGACTTTGTCCGGCGGCGAGGCGCAGCGGGTGAAGCTCGCCAAGGAACTGTCCAGGCGCGCGACGGGGCAGACGCTGTACATATTGGACGAGCCGACGACGGGGCTGCATTTCGAGGACGTCCGCAAGCTGCTCGAAGTGCTGCAGGCGCTGGTCGACCAGGGCAACAGCGTGGTGGTAATCGAGCACAACCTGGAGGTCATCAAGACCGCGGACTGGGTGATCGACCTTGGTCCGGAAGGCGGCGACAAGGGGGGCGAGATCGTCGCGGAAGGGACGCCGGAGACGGTGGCGAAGTGCAAGCGGAGCTATACGGGGGGATATCTGAAGCCGTTGCTCGTGGGGCAGCGGGTGGCAGCGGAGTAAGGGATCTTCGCTAGTAAGCTGGCAGCGACTTTAACTCTGAGCCATGGCTATTGCGGTATTCATACCAATTAGCATTTCGTCGAACTGACTAAAGTAGATTGTAGGCGCATTTACTTGAACGTAATTTCCTAGCGCCACCTTTCCGAAGTGTTTCGTGTTATCCATGTCTGCATCTCCGGAAAAGGTCTTGCCATTTAATTTTACGCTTCTGACGGATGTCGGCAGCATATCCTCGATACAGGTTGACTTTTTTGTACCGAGGTGGCTGGTCTTCAAAAGGTATAGATATTTTGTGACTTGATGCATAACGGCTGGATCAGCGGTCTGGATACTGGTTTTGAATATGCCATTGATCATTGCTATCGCGTCCGCACCCCTTTGTCATTATCTACAACAATGATGACAGGCTGATGCCGAAGCGATTGATTGAAGAGTTTTTGGCTCTTGTTGTAAAGATAAAGAAATCTCTTTATGTTTCCTGAGCCTCCGGTGAGCCCGATGACCTGAGATGCATTACCATCGAAACGGAAGAAATGAGCAACGATGGTTCTCGTCCCGTTCTTAACTGAAGCTAAGTTGTCGAAGAGCGTAGCCGAGTGTAAGATCGCGGAGCGCAGATGGGAGATGTCGGAGGGGCCTTCGGTCAAGATAACGGGCCTCGGATTGGCAACAAAGTATTTGAAGAGGTAGAACCTCTGTAACATGCACCAGAACTGCGTTGGTTCATCCTGCTTCTTCTGGATGGTACGGCTGTCGCTTCGCTCACGGATATAGTGAATGTGCGACAATCGGCCTTCAAGAGCCATCAATGGGCTCGAGGGAGCAGGCTCTCCTATCGGTTCGACGGCCGGGCAGTTTTCGCCAAAGCCATCGCAGATATTGGCTTCTACAAAGGTGCCGTTTTTGAACAAATGATCACACATTGCTCGAGTTTGAAGATAATACTCGCGAGTGACATTTGGCCGATCGTTAACCACCAACCCCGTTACGGATTGACGACTACCGTGTGTGCTCATTCTTGTCTTCGAGTCGTTAATTGCAAAGCCTGCTCGCGCAAATATGTTTCTCAAGGCTTGGGTGGGCTCCCATCCTTGTGGCGCAACTCCCGTGTTAGTCGCGATCGTCTGGGGAAAATCTCGAAGATCCGTAGAAATGGTTATGTCGTCAGCATATCGCGTATAGCGACATCGCTGGGGGCGGAGGAAGCGCGTCATCCGATTATCGAAAAATTGGGAGACGAGATTTGCTATGTGCGGAGACGTAGGACTGCCTTGGGGTAGCAATTTGTTGAAGCACGCGATCTGCGCGATAACCGTCGCTACCGGTTCTTGAAGACGAAACCTATGATCTTTAATGAAGAACACTCGCACACGCCCGAAGTTGATCTGATCGAAGAAGTCAGCGATATCTATGTTGAAGGTGTGCCGCTTACCTCTATGAACGTATGCGTTATCGTAGATGTTCAGCCCTCGACGGAATCCGAAGTGCAGATTAGACGAGCGACCTCTTGCTGCCTCTATGTCATCCTCGCACTGATACAACACCGATAACAAGCGACGTTGTAGCCACTTAAGCGGGGAACACGGCGCCAAAATATGTCGCGTTCCGCCGTTCTTCTTTGATATGCAGAACGATGAGTACTTTGAGGCGTCAGGTACTTTGAAGAGGGTGTGAGTTAGCTCTTTAACCGGAACGTCGAGCAGAGAAGCGAAGTCTGCTCGGGTTTGACATACTTGAAGATCGATTAGCATATTGGATCGTGAATACTCTTATGCGATCACAGCGTAACCATCGAACATTCATTCCGACGCATCATCAGGCCCGCCCCATAGGAGCAAGCGGCCCGCGCGTACTTCTCAGCTGCCAAGAAACTTAGCAGTAAAATCTATTCACGATCCGACGGTAAGCGTAAACTGGATATTAAAAAAAACAAGAACTTGTTCTGTGTGCCGGGCCAACGACGACGTTGCGCCCTAAAGATGTGTCACCCAGTGCGCCTCCGACACGATTGAGATCGGCACGCCCGCATCGCGCATATCGCTCGCTTTGACGATCTTGTGGCCGAAGGACGAGTGCTTCCACGACTCCGTCGCGTAAGCGCCGATCACGAGCACGTGCGTCTTCTTCGTCAGGCTTCCCGCCTCCCCGCCGCGGTCCACAACAGCTTGTTCGCAATGACGGCGCTGGCCGTAGCTGAACGTGCCGGTGAAGCAGTAGCTTCGGCCGGTGAAGGAAAGCGTCGGATGGGGATTGCACAGTGGCAGCGTCGTCGGCTTCAGCACCTCGCCAAGCTCAAAGTCGCGGTTGGAGAAGCGGTTCAGCGTGTCGAGAAGCTCGATCCTCTCCTCTGCATCAACCACGCCGTCCGCCAACATCTCGTTGACGCGCGCGTACAGCGTCCGGACGACTGGCTGGTCGCTAATCCCCGCATTCGCGGCGAGCCATTTCTGCAGGAACTCGATTTCGGTCTGGTTGATGCTGCCATCGGCCGCGATGCCTCGCGCCAATCCAATCAACTCGTCGATCTGGCGCGACGAAATCCGGTCCTCGCTGACCCGATTGAAGAACTCGTTGTCCACGCGACCCTCCCGCTGCGGGAGTGTGCACCTGTAACGGAGTGCCTGACAAGGTCGCGGCTCGGTTCACAATATCCGACCGGGGGCAACTCCCAGGACACAACGCGTGAATCACTCCCCCGCATTGTCGACCAACCGCACCTCGACCGGCGCCCCGCCGACCGAACAAACCCCCGCCCCGGTCACGACAAACCCGTCCAGAAGCCGCGCGTGGAGGCCCATCTTGCCGAAATCCTCGCCGAGCGTGCGCCAATGCGTTCCGCAGCCGCAGACGGGGCAATGGTGGATGCCGATCATGCGGTCTCCCCAGACATAGGCGACCGTCTCGCCCTCCACCGTCACCGCGTCGTCGGGGTAGTAAGCTACCAGCCAGCCGAGCTTGGCGCACAGCGAGCAATTGCAGCTTCCCACCCACTCCGGCGCATGCGGCGCGCGCACCGTCACCGCGCCGCAATGACAGCTTCCGTGCACGGCCATGCTTGCCACCCTCAACTTTCCAACCCGGCGTTACCGTAGCGCGCGCGTGCGCCGCGCGGGAGTCTGGAAGGCTTACGGGGCGGCCGCGCCGCGGGGCGTCCGCGCGTCGCCGAGCCCCTGCAATTACCGGCGCAGCGGAACAGTTGCGCGCCGCGCCCGTTGTCGCCCCGGCATTAAAGCCCAGTGTTTACAGGAGTTTCTCATGAAGACGAACATGATGGCGATGGCCGCTGCGAGCCTCGCGATGGCAGCGACCGGCCCGGCGCTGGCGCAGCAGACCGGCAAGCAGAACCGCACCGAAGCGCGGCAGAACAGCCAGGGTCCGAGCAACGCGGCGCAGCGCGGCGTCCAGCAGTCGAACGAGAACAGCGTCCTCAAGGGCGGCACCCAGCCGGGCGGCGAGCATGACGGGCACATGAAGCCCGGCGACGACATGCGTTCGGGAAGCCAGGGGCGCGCCAACGCGTCCGACCGGGCTCTGAGCCGCGCCAACCAGAACAGCGCGCTGGCCAATATCCAGCCCGGCATGATGGTGCACGACCGCAACGGCCGGATGCTGGGCAAGGTCCAGGAGATCAAGCGGTCGCCGACCGGCGTGGTCGTGCTCGTCGTCGTGGTGCTGAACATCACGATCAACGGCAGCAACATCGTTCAGCTGTCGCCGGCCTCGCTGACGATCATCAACAATATCCTGGTCACGACGCAGATCACCGTTCCCCGCGGCTGATCGTGTTTGCGACGAAAGACAGGGCGGCGACCGCGCGAGCGGCGCCGCCTTTTTCGTGGTCTGCGTTCAGCGGATGGCTTGTCGTCAGTCGCCGCCCGGCTCGCTGCCGCCGCCGGGCACTTCGTTCCCCGTCCCCGTAACCGTTTGGTGCGTTTCGCCGGCGTGGCCGCCGCCCGGGCTGCCCGAGCCCGCCGCGCCGATGCCGGTGCCGTCGGCGCCGGCCGTCGTGCCGGTCTGCGGGCCGTCGGTGCCGGTGCCGCCCGCGCCGGCGGTGCCGCCGCCGGTGCCGCCGCCCAGGCCGCCGCCGCGACCGATGCCGGTCGGTATGACGTCCGCAGGGATGGCGTCGGGCGCGCCGATGTCCGCCGCGCCGCCCGTGCCGCCGCCGCCGGCATCGCCGCCGCCCGCCTCGCCGCGCGCGCCCAGGCCCACCGTGTTGGTCTTCCCGTCGTCTTCCCGGTTTGTCTGATCGCTCACTGGCCGTTCCTTCCCGTTGAGGTTTTCACGGGTGGGTGAACGTGCGCCCGCCGCGCATGTTGCGTGGCGGCGTCGCGGGAACGGCGCGGCGCCCGGTCCGAACCGTGCGCGCGCCACACAGGGACGCGCCAGACGGGCCGGGGACCCCGAGATGGTCGCGCGCCGGCTGGATCCCCGCGCGAGCGACGCGAGTCCGGCGTCGCGCGGGAATCGCGCCGTTGCGAGCCCTAGCGGGCGTACAGGTGCGCGTAGACGGGGGCTGCGTGGAAGCCGCCCTTGCAGCTGCGCACGCCGTTGCGGCGGCGGTTTTCGTACCACCACGGCGCATTGCCGGTGCCGACGCGTACGAGCAGGCTTTGCGGGTTGCCCGTCACCTGTTCGCCGATCCACGTGTTGAACGTCGCCATGAAGGCGTCGCGCGCGCGGTTCGCATCGTTGCAGCTGCGCACGCCGGTCCAGGTGCCGATCCGGTTGGCAAGGTTGGCCTCTACGCGCCGCACCGCGGCCTGCGGGATGCGCTGTACCTCCGACAGCGGCATGCGCAGCGTCTCGGTTGGCGCGACCACGCTTTGCGCGGCGGCCGGATCGGGGACGGCGACCGTCAACATCAGGGCCAGTCCGCAGAGCATTCTGTTCATCGGCGTTCCTCCTGTGAAACCCGCCGATGATATTCAGGATCGCTGCACCCGCACGTGCAATCGTGTCCGTTCCGGACAGCGAGAGGGAGCTCGCATCTATCTTTCGTCTCCGGTTCGGACCGTTTCGGCCGCTACCTGTTCATGAAGTCGCGCGCGGCGTCGTTGGGGTCCATCATCGGGGCGGCGGTGCGCATGGGGGCGGCGGCGGCGCGTTGCGAGCGCTGCGCTTCCCACGAGCGATCGGCCGAGCGCATGCCCTTCCCGTCCCATGTGTTGGACTCCCAAGCCGACGCCCAACTCGACCCCATGCCGCGCAGCTTCGGCAGCGACGTTCCGTTTTCGACGTCGTCGCCGATCTCGTTGACCACCCTTTGCAGCAGAAACGGGAACGCCGATTTGGGAATCGATGCGAACTTGGCACCCGTGGAACCGCCGACGAGATCGGCCATCGCGGCCTGATCGATGTCCGCCTCCGCGCTCAGCCGCGTCTTGTCGGCGCCGTCGGGGGCGAGGGTGAAGTCGACCTCGGCGATCGTGCGGCCTTCGCGGACGATGGAGAACCCGATGGCCTTGCCTTCGCGCTTTTCAGTGCGGAAGACGTAGGGCTTGCCGGGAATTTCCGTACTATGCTGGTCGCCCGCCAGCGCCATGGCCGACATCGCGGCGTAGACATAGCCCGGCGGCTTGGAAATCGTGCGCTCCGCCTCGTGCCCGCGGGCGCCGATCACCGCGCCCCCGATGCCCAGCGCCGCCACTCCGAACAAGAACATCTTCACAGGCCGTGCCCCTCCCGTTTTTCGGACGGCAGGATAGAGTAAGTGGTTTAACGAAGCGTTTGCGCGGGGCGGCCCGCGCGCGACCCGGCGGCAGCGGCGCCGCGGTCAGTCCGCGACCAGCCGTACGCCGGCGCTCTGCACCCAGCCCGACCGGCATGGACCGGCATAGTCGGCGCGGGCGGGTACGGGCGCGGAAACGCCGCACGCGGCCGACAGCGTTCCCGCGGGGTCGAAGACGATGCCCATCCAGCGCTGGTCGATCGAGCGGCTGCACACGAAGAACTGCGCGCCCGCAGGGATCGCGCCGGCCGCGGGCGCGCTGTCGAACGGTCCGGTTCTGACCGGCAGCGCCGCATCCGCGCTGCGCGGCGTGCCCGCGGCCTGGCAGGCCTGAAACGCGGCGCCCCCCTCGCCCACCCGCACCGGCACAGCGGCGCTGACGGCGCTGGTTTCGGGCCGCGTCAGGTCCGGCGCGATCCGCTCGCCGCCGGGCGCGGCGCGCTCTCCGCAGCCGGCCAGCGCCAGCAGGGCAACGGTGAGCGCGCCGGTTCTCACGCGTCCGCCGGCGCCTCCGCGCCGTCATCCGTCCCGGCGACATCATCGCGGAACCAGACCTCCACGGGGCCGGACAGCTTGATGGTCAGCGGCTGGCCGCGGCGATCCATCGTTTTGCCGGCCTGCACGCGGATCCAGCCTTCGGACAGGCTGTATTCCTCGACATTGGTCCGCTCCGCGCCCTTGAAGCGCACGCCGACGCCGCGCTGCAGCGCGTCCGCGTCGAAAAACGGGCTCGACGGGTTGTTCGACAGGCGATCAGGAGGCGTGTCGGTTGCGGGGAGCGTGTCGGTCATGCGTGTCGAAACCCTTTGCTTGAGCCCCAACGCCTAAAGGCGGGCGCGGAGCCGCGTCAACCGGGCCCGGCCGCGCGTTGGCGGCCGGGCGGCCGGCTTGCGGCGTGGCGTGGAGAGGCCATATCCGCGGCATGGCCCGCCTCCTGTTCCCATTGCTGCTGGCGTTGCTGTCGGCGTGCTCGCCGCTTAAAAGCTTCAACGCGCTGGTGCCCAAGGATCGCGGCGCGGTGCTGGTCGCGCGCGACGTCGCCTACGGGACCGATCCGCGCCAGGCGCTGGACGTCTATGCGCCAACCGGAACCGCGGCGTCGGCGCGCCTGCCGGTGATCGTGTTCATCTACGGCGGATCGTGGCAGTCGGGGTCCAAGGACGGCTATGGTTTCGCGGCGCGGGCGCTGGCGGCGCGCGGCTTCGTGGTGGCGGTGCCCGACTACCGGCTGGTGCCCGCCGTACGATTTCCCGGCTTTGTCGAGGATTGCGCGGCCGCGGTGCGCTGGGCGCGCGCCAATGCCGCGCGGTTCGGCGGCGACGGCGCGCGGGTCGTGATGATCGGCCACAGCGCCGGGGCGTACAACGCGGCGATGCTGGCGCTGGATCCGCGATATTTGGGCGCGGACCGGGCGGCGGTGCGCGGCTGGGTGGGGCTTGCCGGCCCGTACGACTTCCTGCCGCTGGACGGGCCGATCACGCGCGCGGCTTTCGGCGGCGCGCCGGACTTGCCGCAAACGCAGCCCGTAACGCACGCGTCGGCTGGCGATCCGCCCGCGCTGCTGCTGCACGGGGCGAAGGACGACACGGTGTATCCGCGCAACAGCCAGGCTCTGGCCGCACGGCTGCGGGCGGCGGGCGGGCGCGCGGAGGTCAAGCTCTACCCCAAGCTTGGCCATGTCGGCATCGTCACGGCGCTGGCCGCGCCGTTTCGCGGCCGCGCGCCGGTTCTGGAAGACGCCGCGGGTTTCGCGCGCGCAGTGACAGCAGAGGAACAGCCGGCCACGCGCGGTCGTTAAACAGCCGACAACAGGAGCAATCAATGACCGACCAGCGCCCGCACCCCACCGGCCCCGACCATGCGGGCGAGGAAAGCATGGGGATCGGCCCCCCGCCGCCGGGCGGCGAGGACGGCGAAGAAGCGTCCGGGACGAGGGAAGCGGTGCAGGGTATGCTGACGGGCGAGGAGTCGCACCCCGCGCAGCATCCGGGCCAGCAGGCCGGCCAGGACGCGGCGCTTCGCCAGCGGCTGAACGAGCATCCGGACGACATGGACGCCAAGATCGACGTCGGGTCCGACGAATCGATGGACGCGTCCGATCCGCCGTCGACGTCGGCGCCGGGTCGCGACCAGCCGATGCCGTCGTCAGGGTTCCCCGAATAATCGGATAATAGTTGCACTTATGACACGCCGCGGCGCGATTGCGCGTCGTGGCGTTAACTATGTTGCGGTTTTGCGTCCCGTCTGGTTCCTTGTGCGTGGGGATCGGGGGGTCTGGTTAAGCCTTGGGAAACCTATCGGGCGCAAGATTCACCGTGGGCAAGGAGTGCAAGTCCATGGGTACGCAGACAAAACCAGCCGACGGCGCGGTGGTGTTCGCCGAAATTAAAGAGTTCGCGGCCTTTTCCAAGGGCACGCAGCGTTACATCCGCCGCTCGCTCGATGTCGGGCTGAACCGCCGCGACGCGATGCATCGCTGGTCGCGCGACCCGATCGAAGCCGCGAGCATCCGCGCCCAGGGCCATGTTTACGGGCGGCTCGAACATATCCGCGACCATGTGCCCGACGACAGCGGGCTCGATGCCGTCGAGCCGTTCATGGCGCCGCTGGTCACCGTCTCCGCTTTCGATCTCGGCCAGGATCGCCTGGGCAGCTTTGCCGCCTACCGCTTCCTGTACGAACGGCTGGTCGGCGCGGGCGTCCGGCCGTGGCTGCCCGGCGCGTTCTGCGCCGCCGCCGCGCTGCCGCACCTTCACCCTGACCGTCGCCGCGTGCTGCTGCAGTCGATCAGCGAAGGCGCGGCCACCGCGCCCGGCTGGTCGAACCGCGAGCCGAGCTTCTTCCCGGAATGGGTGGAAAAGGTCGACGAAGAGACGACGCACTAAAGGTCCGATCAGACTTCTTCGAACCGTCATCCCGGCGCAGGCCGGGATCCAAGATCTCGACGTTTGGTGATCTTGGGTCCCGGCTTTCGCCGGGATGACGAGGGTTCCGATTTCCTTCCTTTACCGGCAGCCTCGCCAGCCGCGCGCGCCGCGTTCCGCCTGGTCTAGGTGCAGGTGGTCGCGGTGCGCCGCGTTGTAATCGGGGCTCAGCACCGTCGCGAACAGGTCGCACGCGCCGTCTCGCACGTCGCGCAGGAACGCGGCCTCGACGCCTGCGCCATTCCAGTCGCGCGCGACGCTGATCCGCGTGCCGTCGGCGAGCCGAAATCCAGCGACGTCGAACGCGTCGGCGGTGCTGTGTTCGCTCCACGCGCCCTCCTCCCGCCCGTAAAGGCGCCGGCAGCTGTAGCTGCCGAAATGGTCGATCGCGGCGACCGCTTGTCCAAAGCGGCGCTGCGCGGCGGGCTGCACGACGTGCCATTCCCACAAGGCCAGCCCCGCCGCGACGGCGCAGGACGTGCCGACGCCCGCCGGCGCGAAATCGATCGTTCGCGAACCGCCGGCCGCGAGCCGCACCCCGTCGTCGTAGCCGCACTGGCCGGTCCGCACCGGCGGCAAGGACGTGAAGCGGACGCCCGCGCGCGCCAGCAGCGCCTCGCAGCGCGGCCCGTCGGCAGTTAGCGCGGTGACCTTGCGGCCGGTGAACGCGCCCACGGGCGCGCCGAGGTCGAGCGGCGTCCAGGGCATGTCCTGCGGATGTTTGCGCATATAGCCCCAGGCAAGCAAGGCCAGGAACGCGGCGAGGCCGAGCAAGATGAAGCCTTTGACCAAGCGGGCGATGCGCATAAACGGGCAGACGTTCGGATGCGGCGCGCGGTTGCATGCGTCGGCCGGACCGCTCCGGCGCCAACGGCCAAGGATCAGACGTGACGACGACCCGCCTTACCATCCGACGCGTTTCCAAGGTCTGGGGCCGGCACGCGCTATGGCCGGGCTTTCCGGACGCAGGGCCGGACGAGGAACCGGTCGGCGAGATCTGGTTCGAGGATGCGCGCCGCGACCCGGGCGATCCCGACCTGCTGATCAAATATCTGTTCACCGCCGAGAAGCTGTCGATCCAGGTCCATCCGGACGACGCGACCGCGCGGTCGATGGGCTTGCCCCGGGGCAAGGACGAGGCCTGGGTCGTGCTGGCCGCCGAGCCCCGCGCCACGATCGGCATCGGGCTTCGCGAGGTGCTGTCCCCCGACGCGCTCCGCGCGGCGGCGCTGGACGGGTCGATCGAGCAGCGGCTGGACTGGCGGCCGGTCACCCCCGGCGACAGCTTTTATTCGCCCGCGGGCACGATCCACGCCATCGGGGCGGGCGTGACGCTGGTCGAGGTCCAGCAGAACGCGGACACGACGTTCCGCTTGTACGATTACGGCCGCGCGCGCGAACTGCACCTGGACGAGTCGGTCGCCGCCGCCGACCCGGTTCCCTTTGTCGCGCCGCACGTTCCGCAGAAGGTGACGGAGGGCCGCACGCTTTTGGCGGCGGGGCCGGCGTTCGTGCTCGAACGCTGGACGGGCGCGCACGCGGCGGAACTGCCGGCCGAAGCAGGCGCGGTCTGGCTGGTGCCGCTGGCCGGCACTGGCCGTTGCGACGAGGAGGCGCTGTCGGCGGGCGGCGCGTGGCTGGTTGAAAACGGCGGGCGGCTGGAGCTCGGTTTCGACAGCGACGTGCTGGTCGCCTATAGCGGCGCCACTGTCATGACCCTGCCGCGCACGAGGACCTGATGCTCGACACCCAAGACCGCCCCGCTGCACAAGACGAGATCGCGACGCTGTCGCTTCGCCAGCTCGCCGACGACCCCGACGCGTTCTCGCGCGACTTCGGCGCGTCCTTCTCGCGCTACGGCTTCGCGGCGATCACCGATCACGGGCTCGGTCCGGATCTGGTGGCGCGCGGCTGGGCGATGACCAAGGCCTATTTCGCGCTGCCCGAAGCGGTGAAGCGGCAGCATGCGCTGGCCGGCAAGGCGGGCGCGCGCGGCTACACGCCGTTCGGGGTGGAGATCGCCAAGGACGCGGTGCAGCACGACCTGAAGGAATTCTTCCACGTCGGGCGCGACCTGCCGCCCGGGCACCCGTTGCGCTCGTCGATGCCGGACAATGTCTGGCCGGACGAGCCGGAGGGCTTTCGCGAGACGATGCAGGCGCTGTACGCCGCGTTCGACACGGTCGGCGCCAAGCTGCTGTCCGCGATCGCGCGCTACCTCCAGCTCGCGCCCGACTGGTTCGACGAGCCGGTAGGGCTGGGCAATTCGGTTCTGCGCCTGCTCCACTACCCGCCGGTGACCGGCGACGCGCCGGGCGTGCGCGCGGGGGCGCATGAGGACATCAACCTCATCACGCTGCTGCTCGGCGCGGAGGAAGCGGGGCTTGAGATCCTGCGCCCCGACGGCACGTGGCTGGGCATCGCGCCGCCGCCCGACGCGCTGGTCGTCAATGTCGGCGACATGCTGCAGCGGCTGACCAATCACGTGCTGCCGTCGACCACGCACCGCGTGCGCAACCCGGCGGCGGAACGGCGCAGCCATTCGCGCTATTCGATGCCGTTCTTCGTGCATCTGCGCTCCGATCACCTGATCGAGACGCTGCCCGGCTGCGTCGGGCCGGAGGGCAACCGCTATCCCGAACCGATCCTGGCGGACGACTATCTCGGCCAGCGGCTGCGCGAGATCGGCCTGTTGAAGTAGCGGCGGGATTACGTTGTTTTAGGTTCATGCAACCAGGCGCAGAAGCGCCACGTTGAACCGACGTACCTACGTCAAGGAGTATACCATGCGTAAGATCATGCTCGGCCTCGCGGTCGTCTCGATGTCCGTTCCCGCGGTTCCCGCGTTCGCCTTCGCCCAGGACGGTTATAGCGGCCGCACGTGGACTGACAGCCGCGGCCGCCTGCGTTGCAAGAAGAAGAACGGCACGGTCGGCCTGATCGTCGGCGGCGCCGGCGGCGCGCTGGTCGGACGCGCGATCGATACGCGTGGCGAACGGACCACGGGCACGTTGCTTGGCGCCGCGGCCGGCGCGCTCGCGGGCCGCGAGATCGACCGCAATCGCGGACGCCGCTGCCGCTAAACGCGACGCGACTTCTTCGAAGAGTCGGATGGGAACGGAGCCTCCGGTGCTCCGTTCCCATTTTGCTGTTTGGGAGATGCGATCATGACCGCCGCGCTGCTCGCGAAGTCGCTGGATGCGTTGAGGAGCTTGGGGCTCGACAAAGGTCCGGGTCTTAACAGGAGCGTGGGCTGGTTCTCGATCGGGCTTGGCCTGGTCGAACTGATCGCCGGCCGGCGCATCGCCTACGCGGTGGGCGCCAACCAGACTCCCGAACTGATCCGTGCGTTCGGCGTGCGCGAGATCGCGACCGGCGCGGGTATTCTGGCGCGGCCGCACAGCTCGGCCGGGCTCTGGGCGCGGGTCGGGGGCGACCTGCTCGACGCCGCGGCCATCGGCGCGCAGGCGTTTCGTCCGTCGAACCCGCGCAAGACCGGCGCCTATGTCGCGCTGGGGATCGTCGCCGGCGTGCTGCTGGTCGACCTCTACGCCGCCCAGAAAACCGCACGGAGCTAGCGACATGCACATCCACCACATCAATTGCGGCACCGATTGCCCGTTCGGCGGCGCGATGTTCGACGGGCGCAGCGGCGGCGTGCGCGGCAAGCTGGTCTGCCACTGCCTGGTAATCGAAACCAACGAAGGCCTGGTGCTGGTCGACACCGGCTACGGCATGAAGGACGTCAACAAGTCGCCGGGGCGGATCACGGCCACCATGATGACGATGCTCAACATCCAGCTGCGCGAACGCGACACGGCGCTTCGCCAACTGGAGGCGGTGGGGCACAAGGCGTCCGACGTGCGCCACATCGTGCTGACGCATCTCGACTTCGACCATGCGGGTGGGCTGGAGGACTTCCCCAATGCCGCCGTGCACGTGATGGACGCGGAGTTCGTGGCGGCTACGGGCCCGCGTGACGGGTTCGTTCCGCGCAACCGGTACCGGCCGATGCAGTTCGACGACGTTCACGACTGGCGGCGGTACAAGGGCGCGCGCGGCGAAAAATGGTACGGCTTTGACGCGGTGCGGCAGCTGGAAGGCCTGCCGCCCGAGATCCTGATGATCCCCCTTCCCGGCCACACGCACGGCCATGCGGGCGTCGCGGTGGACACGCCCAACGGCTGGCTGCTGCACGCGGGCGACGCGTATTTCTATCGCGGCGAAGTGCGGTCGCGGCAGCGCAACTGCACGCCGGGGCTTCGCGGCTACCAGACGATGATGGAAGTCGACCGCGACAAGCGCATGGCCAACCAGGAACGCGTCCGGCAATTGTCGGTCGACCACAAGGACGAGGTTCGCGTCATCTGCGCGCACGACGTCGTGGAGTTCGAGCGCGCGGTTGCGGGGCACTTGTTGTAGGACTGGTTGCAACGACGGGGCTCGGCCTGTCCTCCCCCGCCTTTGCGGGGGAGGGGGACCAGCGAAGCTGGTGGAGGGGCCTCTTCTTGCCAAGTTCGAAGAAGCCCCTCCACCATCCCGCTGCGCGGGACGGTCCCCCTCCCCTGCAAAAGCAGGGGAGGACGGCTCGGATCGGTTAGTGAGTCGGCCTGGCGTTAGACTCCGCTCTCGGCCGATCCCGCATAGTCGTCGGTCTCGACGATGCTCTGGACCTCCACCGCCTTGTCGCTGCGGTCGGTCGCCATGGCGCCGCCGCCGAAGCGGTCGCTGCCCCGGCCTTCCGGACGAATGGGCTCGTCCTCGTTCTTCGCGTCGTCGTCGTCCGAAGCCGCCGTGCGGCCCGTATCCTGCTGGCGTCCGTCCCCGTCCATCTGTGTGTCCTTCCGTTTGAGGTCGGGCGTTTGAACGTTCGGCGGCGGGGCTCGGGTCCGTCAGGCCTGTTCGTCGGTGGGCAGCGGGAACTCGCTGGCCGTGACGGGCTTGGCGGCGCGCTTGGGGGCGGTCGGCTTGACCGGGGCGGCCTCGGCGTGCGGTTGGGCCGTCGTCGCGGGCTGCTCCGCAGCCTCCGGAGTCAGCCCCAGGAAGCGTTCGGCGGCGGTCCCGGCGGCATCCACCAGCGCGGCGCCGATCTTGGCGGCGCTGGTCGATGCGGTGGCCGCGGCCCCCGCCATCGTGTCGGCGGCCTCGCGCGTGCCGTCCACGGCCGCCTTGCGCGCGCGGCTGTTGGCGGCGACCGCGGTGGCGGCGGCGACGAGGCCGGCGGACAACAGGTCGCGCGCCACCGGGTTCTGCGCCAGCTTCATCGCGGCCTTGCCGCCGTCGCGCAGCGTCTTGGGGATCTTCACGCCGGCGATCTGCTTGGGGATCTTGGTCTTGGACTTGTCGGCCTTGGCCGCGTCCTTCTTCTTGCCCATCGGAGGCTCCTGCATGGCGGGCACCCTCAGCGATGCCGATGCCACCACTATCGCAGAATTGCTTAAAAAGGTGAAGCAGAGCTCCGCCCTGGCCCCCCGCTTCACGTTTTGGGTGTCATGCGTTGGGACGGTCACCGTCCCCGACATCGATGTGGGCGACGCCGTCGCCGTCGGTCGTGCGGTCGATCTCGTCGGCCCGGATGTTCTCGCCCGCCGGGTCCAGCGTGCCGCCGGCGTCCGGCCGATCGGCCGATTGTTCGTCGCTGCCGCCGTTGTTGCTGTCGTTCATGCCTTGCTCCCTATCTGACCGTGTTGCTGCCCGCGGTGTGATCGTCGTCATGGTCTTCACCCTGGTTGCCGCCGCCGGCGCCCATGCCGGTCCCTTCGACGACCCCCTTCACCGGGTCCAGCGGCGGCAGAATGCCGTGCCCGCCGGGCCGGCCGTCGTCGGGCTGCAGCAAGCGGCGCGCTGCCTCGTCATTCTGAAGACGGTCGATCCCGTTATCCCCCATGCCCGTTCTCCCCGTCGCCGGCGCTATTCGTCATTGTCGATCAGATCGTCGTCGGCTTCGAACTCGAGGTCGTCCGCGTTGATCGTCTCGCTGCGTTCCACCGCCTGGTCAGCCTGGCCGTGGTCGCCGTAGCCAGCGCCGCTGTGGCCGAGGTTGGTTCCGTCGCTGCCGGTGCCGCCGCTGCTGTCCATGCCGCCGCCCTGCTCGACGCCGCCTTCCTGCGCGTTGCCGTAGCCGGCGCCGCTTTCCTGCGCGCCGCCGCCGGCCTGGCCGGGCCGCAGCGTTTCGGAGCCGTTCGACTGGTCCATCATTTTCGTCTCTCCTGGCCCGCGCTTTCGCGAACACTCCGATTTAAACGAGAGGACGCGAGCGGCGGTTCCCGGCGCTTGGCTTCGCCGTTCACGAGTCCTAGTTGCGACCCATGACGCCGATGACCGAGAAACGCCTGCTGCAGGTCGCCGTCGCGCTGGGCGGCGCGTTCAGCCTGTTCTTCGCGGGAACAAGCGTGATCGAAGGCATGCGCGTGCTGACGGTGGGCGATCCCCGCCTCGACATCGATCTCGACAGCCACTTCCGCTATCTGTCGGGCATCTTCCTGGGCGCGATCCTGGCGCTGTACAGCTGCATCCCGGCGATCGAGCGCAAGGGTTCCCGCTTTCGGCTGGTCGGCGTGCTGATCGTCTGCGGCGGGCTCGCCCGCCTCCTGGGTTTGCTGATCAACGGCGTGCCCGGCAACGGGCATCTGTACGGGCTGGCCATGGAATTGTTCGTCACGCCGATGCTTTTGCTGTGGCAGGCGCGCGTGGCGCGGCGTTTCACCGCGGCGGATTGATCCGGCCCGCCGATCACGGCCCACCGAACGAAGCCCGCCGATCTGGGGCGAACATGCAAAGGGCCGCGAAAGCATCTGCTCTCGCGGCCCTCCTTTTAGAGGCCCGCCGAAGCTTTACGCCGCGGCGGGAAAATGCATGGTCAGCGGCCGGAAGCTCCAGCCCGGAAGACCCGAAGGCAGCTTACGCTGCGATCCCCCGAACGGTACGAACCGACCTCTTAACTGAACCATGAGACATCGGATCACCTCCTTTCGCTACGTTGAACTCAAACGGGAATGTAATCGGCGGGCTTGCTGTTTCAAGCCGTTTATTTGCGGCAATCCTCCACGACCCGCGCCGCTTCGGCCCAGGCGGGCAGGACCAGCATCCCGGACCCCGGAACCTCCACCGAGAAGCGGCCGCGGCTGAAGATCATGTTGTCCAGGAACGGATCGCGCGCCGTCATCGTGGCGGCGGCGAACGGCGCGTCGGGAGTGATGGGCAGGCTGCGCGCGCCGAACGATGTGCGGACCGACATCTGCCCACCGCCCACCGGCCCGAACCGCTGCAGCGACACGTTGCGGCTGGCCAGATCGCAGCGCAGCGTGAAGACGGTGGCGCCCGCCGCGCCGAACGACGCCGCGCTGCCGGTGTCGGCGGACGCATAGGTCCACGTCCCCGGCGTCAGCGGCTGTTCCGACCAGCCGACGGGCGGGGGCGTCGGAGCGGGCGCGGGCGCCGGCGCCGGCGTGGCGACCGGACGCGGCTGCGGCTGCGCGGCGGGTTGCGGCGGCGGGGCACGTTCGCCGGAACAAGCGGCGATCATGCCGAGGAGGAGCAGAAGGGGAATGCGTTTGAACATCGCGCAACCATAGGCGGCCACGCGGCGCTGGCAACACGGCCGGGCTTGCCGGGCACGGGGTTCGCCGCATAGTTCCGCATCGGGGGAGCGGACATGGCGGCACGGATCGAAGGACATCGGCTGCGCGCCATCGTCGGCGGGTCGCTCGGCAACCTCGTCGAATGGTACGACTGGTTCGCCTATGCCAGCCTGGCGATCTACTTCGCGCCGCGCTTCTTTCCCGCCGGCGATCCCACCGCGCAATTGCTGTCGGCCGCCGCGATCTTCGCGGTCGGATTCCTGATGCGGCCGCTGGGCGCCTGGGCAATGGGCATCTACGGCGACCGGCATGGACGCAAGGCCGGGCTGGCGCTGTCCGTGGGGCTGATGTTCGCGGGCTCCGCGCTGATCGCGGTGACGCCGACCTATGCGACGATCGGCGCCGCCGCGCCGGCGCTGCTGCTGCTCGCGCGCATGCTGCAGGGCCTGTCGGTCGGCGGCGAATACGGCGCGTCGGCGACCTATCTGTCGGAAATGGCGACGCCCGCCCGCCGCGGCTTTTATTCCAGCTTCCAGTACGTGACGCTGATCGCCGGGCAGCTGACCGCGCTGGGCGTGCTGCTGCTGTTGCAATCGGTCATGCCCGAGGCGGCGCTGGAGGAATGGGGCTGGCGCATCCCCTTCGCCATCGGCGCGGTGCTGGCGCTGGCCGTGTTCCTGCTGCGCCGCCGCCTGGCGGAGACCGCCGCGTTCGCCGCCATCGACCGCAATGCGCAGCCCCCGTCCAGCATCCGGCACCTGTGGCGCGCGCACCGCCGCCCCGCGATCCTGCTCGGCATGATGACGGCGGGCGGTTCGGCGGCCTTCTACGCCTACACGACGTACCTGCAGAAGTTCCTGGTCAACTCCGCGGGGTTCGACCGGCAGGACGCGACGCTGGTCACGGCCGCCGCGCTGCTGCTCTTCGCCGCGTCCCAGCCTTTGTTCGGGCTGCTGTCGGACCGCATCGGCCGCAAGCCGCTGCTGCTGATGTTTGGCGTGTCGGGAATGATCGTCACCGTGCCCGTGTTCGCGGCATTGGGCGGCGCCGACACGGTGGGCGAGGCGTTCCTCCTCGCGCTGATCCCGCTGCTGGCGCTGGCGCCCTACACGGCGGTGGGCGCGATCGTAAAGGCGGAGATCTTCCCAGCACATATCCGCACGCTGGGCGTCGCGCTGCCCTACGCGGTCGCCAATGCGATGTTCGGCGGCACGACGGAATATGTCGCCCTGTGGTTCAAGCAGATCGGGGTGGAAGGCGCGTTCGGCTGGTACATCACCGCGCTGATCGGCGTCGCCACCATCGCCTTCGTGCTGGTGCCGGAGAGCAAGTCCGCAAGCCTGATCGAGGATGATTGAACCTCGCACTAGGCTAACCCGCGTCGATTGCGCCGGTTGGCCCCACCTTGTACCCGGACTGCATGCCGTCCACCGCCGCCGCCTCCGCCCGGGAGATCCTGACCGGCCTCCATTCGGTCATGGCCAAGCGCACCAATGCGCAGGCCAAGTTGAACAAGGTCGTCGAGCTGATCGGCGAGGCGATGGCGAGCGAGGTCTGCTCGATCTACCTGCTGCGCGACGGCGCGCTTGAACTCTTCGCCACCCGAGGCCTCAACCAGGAAGCGGTGCACGTCACCAAGCTCGCCTTGGGCGAAGGACTGGTCGGCACGATCGCCGCGCGCATCGGCGTTCTCAACCTGGCGCAGGCGGCCAGCCACCCCGACTTCGCCTACAAGCCGGAAACGGGCGAGGAGCTGTTCCACAGCTTCGCCGGCGTCCCCATCGTGCGCCGCGAGCGCGCGATCGGCGTGCTGTGCGTTCAGCATGCCGATCCGCGCGGCTACGCCGACATCGAGATCGAGGCGTTGCAGACGGTCGCCATGGTGCTTGCCGAGCTTCTCGCGGGCGCCAAGCTGGTGGACGCGGGCAAGGGCAGCGCGGCGCAAAGGGACACGACGCCGCAGCGGCTGACGGGGCAGAAGCTCGTCGCCGGCATGGCGCGCGGGCGCGCGGTGTTCCACCAGCCGCGCGTCACCATCGAACATTCGATCGCGGAGGACACGGAGGCCGAGCGCGCGCGTGTCCAGCAGGCGTTTCGCCGCATGCGCGAACAGATCGACACGATGACGCGCGATGCCGAGTTCGGCACCCAAAGCGAACTCCACGAGATTCTCGCGACCTACAAGATGTTCGCCTACGACGAGGGCTGGGCGCGGCGGATCAACGAGGCGATCGACAGCGGCTTGACCGCGGAAGCCGCGATCGAGCGCGTGCAGCAGCGCACCCGCATGCGCATGCGCGAGATCGACGACCCCCTGCTCGCCGAGCGGATGCACGACCTCGACGACCTCGCCAACCGGCTGCAGCGCATCGTGTCGGGGCAGGTCGGCACCGCCGCGCACGGCGGGCTGAAGCACGACGCCATCCTGATCGCGCGCAACCTGGGGCCTGCAGAACTTCTCGAATACGACCGCCGCCGGCTGAAGGGCGTCGTACTGGAGGAAGGCTCGCTCACCGCCCACGTCATCATCGTCGCGCGCGCGATGGGCGTTCCGGTGCTCGGCCGCGTCAAGGAAGTGCGGCTCGCGATCGGCGAAGGCGACACGCTGCTGCTGGACGTCGACGAAGGCGTGCTGTTCGTGCGCCCTCCCGCCGGCGTCGAGACCGCGTTCGAGGCTAAGCAGGTTCTGGGCGCGCGCCGCCGCGCGGCGTTGGCGGCGCTGCGCGGCGTACCCCCCGTCACCACGGACGGCGCGCGGATCACGGTGATGATCAACGCAGGCCTCCGCGACGACGTGGAAGCGCTGGCGGCGACCGGGGCGGACGGCATCGGGCTGTTTCGCACCGAGTTCCAGTTCCTGGTGTCCGCGACCCTGCCCCGCCGCGAAAGCCAGCAGCGCCTGTACAAGTCGGTGCTCGACGCCGCCGGCGACAAGCCGGTGGTCTTCCGCACCGTCGACATCGGCGGCGACAAGGCGCTCCCGTATCTGACCGAGGAGGTGCAGGAGGAGAACCCGGCGATGGGCTGGCGGGCGCTGCGCCTGTCGCTCGACCGCACCGCGTTGATGAAGACGCAGGCGCGCGCGCTGCTGGAGGCGGCGGCCGGGCGCACGCTGCAGGTCATGTTTCCGATGGTGTCCGAGCCGTGGGAGTTCGCGGAAGCCAAGGCGCTGTTCGAAGGGCAGCGCGACTGGCTGCGCGAGCACGGGCACAAGACGCCGGCGCGCATCGCCTACGGCGCGATGCTGGAGGTGCCGGCGCTCGCCGAAACGCTGGACCTGCTGCTGCCCCAGGTCGACTTCATATCGATCGGCACCAACGACCTGACGCAGTTCCTGTTCGCCGCCGACCGCGCGCACCCCAAGCTCGCCGAGCGCTACGACTGGCTGAGCCCCGCCATTCTGCGCTTCCTGAAACGCGTCGTCGACGCCTGCGACGCGGCGGGCGTGTCGGTCGGCGTTTGCGGCGAAATGGGCGGCCGGCCGCTGGAGGCGATGGCGCTGATCGGCCTGGGCATCGATCGCCTGTCGATCACGCCCGCGGCGGTCGGCCCGCTCAAGGCGATGATCCGCTCGGTTGATCGGGGCGCGATCCGCACAGAGATGGGTCGCCTGCTGCACGAACCTCCGGCGAACATGCGCCAGGCGCTGGAAGACTGGGCGCGGGCACGAAAGATTGCGGTCGGCTGAGCGCTTGCACTGGGTGAACCCGCGCCGGTTGGTTGACAGCGACGCCGCCGGTCATGAACATGGATCGAAACGGGTCATCCGCCAGGATGCCCGCGGCAAGGGAGTGCGACGCGCGTGGCCGACGGCAGTACCGAATTTCCGCTTCCCGTGGGCGAACGGCTGCGTATCGCGCGCGAGGCGCGCCGCCTGTCGCTGGACGACGTCGCCACCCACACGCGGGTTCCCACCCGGCATCTGGAAGCCATCGAGAACGCGCAGTGGGACAATCTGCCGGCCCCGACCTACAGCATCGGTTTCGCCAAGGCTTATGCCGACGTCGTCGGGTTGAACCGTCAGGAGATCGGCGACGACCTTCGCGTCGAACTGGGCGGCGGACGGCAGCCGGGCGCGGTGGAAAGCTTTCAGCCCGCCGACCCGGCACGCGTGCCGCCGCGCACCCTGGCGATCATCACGGGCCTTGTCGCCGTGTCGCTGCTCGCCGGCTACGGCTACTACCGCACGGTGGCGCTGGGCGACGTGCAGCCGCAAATCCTGAACGTCGACAACGGCGCCACGCCCGCTGCGGGGAGCGCCGCACCGGCCGCCTCCCCCGCTGCCCCGCCGCCGACCGCCTCCGGCCCGGTGGTGATCACCGCCGCCGAGGACGTCTGGCTCCGCGTCTACGAACGGGGCGGCGGGACGCTGCGCGAGACGATCCTGGGCGCGGGCCAGAGCTACGAAGTGCCGGCAACCGCGACCGACCCGCTGCTGCGCACGGGTCGCGCGGACCTTCTGCGCGTCACCGTCGGCGGCACGGCCGCGCCGACGGTCGGACCAGCCAATCAACTGGTCAAGGACATCAGCCTGAAACCGCAGGCGCTGCTCGCCGCCGGACAAGCGAACGCGCCGGCCAGCGCTGCGCCGGATCCGCAATCTCCGCCGCAGCCTTAATCGGGCGGTAAGCAAGCAAACCCTACGCTGCGCAGCTTGTAGCGGGAGCCATTCATCATGCGTTTTGTTGGCCTTGTAGCGGCCGTTTCGTTGTTCGCCTCGTTCCCGGCCGCGGCGCAGGACCGTCCGCCCGTGGAGCGGCGCGTCGATTCGCTGGAACGGCAGATGCGATCGGTCCAGCGCCGGGTGTTCGCGGGCAACCCGCCCGCCGACGCCGCCGCCGACATCCCCGCGCCCGCGCCGGCCAACAACGCCGTCGCCGACCTCAACCTGCGCATCGACGCGCTGGAGCGGCAGCTGGCGACGATCACGGGCCAGGTGGAGGAAAACGGCAACCGCATCCGCACGCTGGAAGAGGAGGCGCGCCGCCGCCGCACGGAAGACGATGCGCGCTTCACCCGGCTGGAGGCGGGCACGCGCCCCGCTGCCGCCGCGCCGTCGCCGTCTGACGCACCTTTGACAGCGCCCGCCACGTCCACGCCGGGCGACGCGCAGGCTCCGGCCGCAACGCCCGGCGCGGCGGTGCGCGATCCCGCTTCCACCGACCCGGCCGAGAACGCCTACCTCGCCGGCTTCCGCCTGTGGGAAGCGAAACGCTACAGCGAGGCGGAAGGCGTGCTCAAGGCGATGGTCCAGCAGCACCCCAAGCACCGCCGCGCCAGCTGGGCACGCAATCTGCTGGGGCGCACCTATCTGGACAGCGGCAAGCCGGCGACCGCCGCCGAGACGTTCCTGTCCAACTACCAGGACCTGCCGCAGGGCGACCGCGCCGCCGACAGCCTGTTCTATCTCGGCGCCTCGCTGATGAAGCTCAACAAGCCGCAGCAGGCGTGCAAGGTCTACGACGAACTGGCGGACGTCTATGCGAGCACGATGCGCGATTTTCTGAGAACGAGCCTTCCCGCCGCGCGCAAGCAGGCCAAGTGCGCGTGAGGCGGCTCTAGCGTTATCGCGGCGACGGCCGGGCTTCGCGCCCGCGGCGCGCTGGCGTAGGAAGGCGCATGCCCGCCGACGAACAGGTCGCCCGCTTTCGCGAGGATCTCGAGAGTCTCGCGGGAGCCGCGTCGCCCCTCGCGCTCGCCGTTTCCGGCGGCCCCGACAGCCTGGCGCTTCTTCTCCTTGCCGCCGCCGCGTTCCCGGGACGGATCGCCGCCGCTACCGTCGATCACAACCTGCGCCGCGAAGCCGCAGCGGAGGCGACGCTGGTCGCACGTTATTGCAACGAACTGGGCGTCCCGCACGAGACGCTGGCCGTGAAGGTCGCCCCCGCCGGCGAGGGGCTGCAGGCCGCCGCGCGCGACGCCCGCTATGCGGCGCTGGCGGGGTGGATGGCAGAGCGGGGCGTGCCGGTTCTGCTCACCGGCCACCATCTCGACGATCAGGCCGAAACGCTGCTGATGCGGTTGGGCCGCGCTTCGGGCGTCGCGGGCCTCGCTGGCATCCGCGCGTCCGCGCCGCTGCCCGGCGGCGGAACCGTGCATCGACCCCTGCTTGGCTGGCGCCGGGCGGAGCTCGCCGGGATCGTGGCCGCGGCAAGGTGGGAAGCGGTGTCGGACCCCGGTAACAGCGACGAACGCTTCGCCCGCACGCAGATCCGCCGCCACCTGGCGCGAAGCCCCTGGCTCGACCCACCCGCGCTTGCCCGCAGCGCCGCCGCGCTCGCCGACGCCGAGGAGGCCCTGCAGCGCTTCGCCGATGACCTGGCCCCGGCGCGCATCACCCGGCGCGAGGGGGACGTTCTGCTCGACGTGGCGGGGATCCCGGCGGAGATCGCCCGCCGCCTGCTCCTCCGCTGCCTGCGCCTGGTCGCGCCCGACGCCGCGCCGCGCGGCGATCAGCTTACCTCCCTGCTGGGAAGCCTCGCGCGTGGGGGCACGACAACGCTTGCAGGCGTCAAGTGCAGCGGCGGCAAGATGTATCGCTTCGTCCCGGCCGCGCCGCGTACGCAGGGGACTGGCTGATGCGCGGCGGCGACGGCCAATGGCGCCAAGTCGGCTGCTCAGTGCTGCTCACCGCCGCCGTGGCGTTCCCCGCGGGCATGTGGCTGGCCCGCTCCGCCGGCCCCTCCCCGCGTCGCCGCCGCCGCGCGCCGACCATCGGCGGCCGCGGACGTCCGCAACCCCTATTCCGCGACGATCCGAACCGATCCCTACGTTCTCGCACGGCAACGCGCGCTGGTGGAGGCGATGGAGAAGAGTTGCCGCGGCAACGGCGAAATGTGCGCGGAGGCCCGCGCCGCCCGGCGCTACCTGGACCGGCTAGCCGGGTCGCAATGACAGGCCGTCAGCCGGCGCGGCCTACAACGGTTTGAGGCTCGCGGGCGGTTCGTGCTTGGTCCGCCCGGTGTCGATCTCCCGCTTGCCGTCGGATACCAGAGCGGCGGCGGCCCGCATCCGAAGGTGGACCCGGTTTCCCTCCACCCGCTCGACCTCGTCGGCGGTGACCACGACATCATGCTCCAGGCTCGCGCCCAGGCTGCTCGATGTCAGGTTGAGCGTAAAGCGCCCGGCCTCCACCACGTCCACCGCGCCCAGACGAATGCCGTCCGAGCCGTAGACCTCCATCTCGGGCATGATCGTGCCTGGAACCGTCAACAGCGCTCTCCTCGCCAGCTTCGCACCCGATAACGGCGACCGGGCGACTTGGATGCATGCGCACCTTCGTGGAACGCGCCCGTCAAGCCGATATTCACCCGTTGCGGCCAATTGTGCTCGCGCGCGGAACGCCTATCTTGGGCGGACCCACGCGAAGCGAGACCCGGATGCCCGAAGACAAGACCCCCAATGGCGGCAAGCCGCAGGCCCCCTGGATGAAGAGCCTGCTGATCTGGGCCGGCATCCTGTTCGGCCTGCTGCTCTTCGCGCAGGTTCTGGGCGGCAATTCGGCGGACCGCGGCGCGACCACCATCGCCTATTCCGACTTCCTCACCCGGGTCGACGAGGGCGCGGTGCAGGAAGTGGTCGTCGCGGCGGACGGCAACACGGTTCGCGGCAAGCTGACCAACGGCTCGGCGTTCAAGGTGAACGCGGTTCGCGATCCCAATCTCTACGCTCGCCTGTCCGAGAAGGGCGTCAAGTTCGACGGTGCCCCCGAGGAGCGTCCGAGCCTCTGGATGTACCTCCTGATGAACTCGCTGCCCTTCCTACTGATCCTGGGCATCGCGTTTTTCGTCCTGCGCCAGATGCAGAAGAACGCGGGGTCGGGCGCGATGGGCTTCGGCAAGTCCAAGGCCAAGCTGCTTACCGAGAAGTCGGGCAAGGTGACGTTCGACGACGTCGCCGGCATCGACGAGGCGCGCGAGGACCTGCAGGAGATCGTTGAGTTCCTCAAGGACCCGACACGCTTTTCCAAGCTCGGCGGCAAGATCCCCAAGGGCGCGCTGCTGGTCGGCTCGCCGGGTACCGGCAAGACGCTGCTCGCCCGCGCCATCGCGGGTGAGGCCAACGTGCCGTTCTTCACCATCTCGGGTTCGGACTTCGTTGAGATGTTCGTCGGCGTCGGCGCCAGCCGGGTGCGCGACATGTTCGAGCAGGCCAAGAAGAACGCCCCCTGCATCGTCTTCATCGACGAGATCGACGCCGTCGGGCGCCATCGCGGCGCCGGCCTGGGTAACGGCAATGACGAGCGCGAGCAGACGCTGAACCAGTTGCTGGTCGAAATGGATGGCTTCGAAGCCAACGAAGGCATCATCATCATCGCCGCGACCAACCGTCCGGACGTGCTCGACCCCGCGCTGCTCCGTCCCGGCCGCTTCGACCGTCAGGTCGTCGTGCCGCGTCCGGATATCGAAGGCCGCGAGAAGATCCTCGCCGTGCACATGAAGAAGGTGCCGCTCGCCCCCGATGTCGTCGGCCGCACGATCGCCCGCGGCACGCCCGGCTTTTCGGGCGCGGATCTCGCCAACCTCGTCAATGAGGCGGCGCTGCTCGCCGCGCGCAAGGGCAAGCGGCTGGTCGCCATGTCCGAGTTCGAGGAAGCCAAGGACAAGGTCATGATGGGCGCCGAGCGCCGGTCCATGGTCATGACCGAGGACGAGAAGAAGATGACGGCCTATCACGAGGCCGGCCATGCCGTCATCGCTCTGCACGAACCGGCGTCCGACCCGATCCACAAGGCGACGATCATTCCGCGCGGCCGCGCGCTCGGCATGGTGATGCGCCTGCCCGAGCGCGACAATTACAGCTATCACCGCGACAAGATGTACGCGAACCTGGCGGTGGCAATGGGCGGGCGCGTCGCGGAGGAAGTGATCTTCGGCTACGACAAGGTCTCGTCGGGTGCGTCCTCGGACATCCAGTACGCCACCGGCCTGGCGCGCGACATGGTCACGCGCTGGGGAATGTCGGACGAAATGGGCCCGCTGCAGTACGCGGAAGCCGACGAGGAGGTCTTCCTCGGCTACAACGTCAACCGCGCGCGGGTCATGTCCAACGAGACCGCGCAGGCTATCGACAAGGAGATCCGCCGGATCGTCGAGGACGGCCACACCCGCGCAAAGCAGGTGCTGACCCAGCATATCGATCAGCTGCACCGCGTCGCCAACGCGCTTCTCGAATACGAGACGCTGAACGGCGAGGAGCTCAAGGTCATCATGGACGGCGGCGAGATTGACCGCGAGGGCGACATGGCCAAGCGGCCGCAACTGGCCGCCACCGGATCGTCGATCCCCAAGAGCCGGCGTCCGTCCGGCGGCCTGGGCGGCCCGGCGGCGGCAGGAGCCTGAACCAGCGGTCGCCGGAAGGCGCCCGGTAGTGGCTGAGTGATCTAAAGAGCGTCGCGCCTAAAGGTGCGGCGCTCTTTTCGTCGACCGATAGCTGTGCCTCGATTTGGGGAGCCGATGGGCTATTCATCTCCAGTCCATGGACGTCGGGCGACCTTCTGCTGGAGAAAAAACGATGGGAGATGCGCGATGAAGAAGCTCGTTCTGGCGGTGGCCTTGGCCGCCACGCCGTTCACCCCGGCTACGGCCATGCCGGTTTCCACGTTTTTGACCAAAGCGGAGGCGCTGAAGAAGAAGGGTCCGATGGCGCTCTTCTCAGGCGACCTTGGCGTTCTAAAGAAGGAGATGCAGGTCTCCGGAGGGCAGATCAAGGCGGAGCGGTTGGCGGCGGAGAAGGCGGGCCGCAAACCGGATTTCTGTCCGCCGGCCAAGGCTTCGATGAATTCGGACGAACTGCTGAACCACCTGCGCGCGATCCCCGCAGGGCAGCGCGGTGTGCCGTTCAAGGCTGCCTACAAGAGCTTCCTCGTGCGCAAGTTTCCTTGCCCAGCCTGACGCGGCGTCAGCCGAGCACGCCCAACGCCACCAGCATCAGCGTGAACAGGGTGGCCGCGAGCATGGCGAAGACCAGCAGCAGCGCGGTTCGCAGCAGTGCGCTCCACCACCGCAAGCGATACGCGCCGCGCAGTTGCCGATACATGTGGATCGGCGGAATGAACGTCATCGCGAGCTCGGCCACGCCCGCCCCAGCCATTTTAATTAGGCTCAGCACCACCAGCAGCAGCGTCATGAAACACAGCGAGTAGGTGACGAACACCGCATGGTCGTACATGCGAAAACGGCGGCTGAACGGAAACAGCAGCCACACGAAGGGTACGGAGATCGGGATCAACGCCCAGCTGTACTTGTAGGCATTGTTCTGCAGCTTGTAGATCAGCAGCGACGGGTTTGCCTTGGCCTTCTTGTAGGCGTCCTTGATCCAACCGGGCGCGTTGCCCAGGTCGTCCGATGCGCGGATCAGCGTCGCTTCCGTCACGCCGCGCTGCTTCACCAGCCGCAACATGCTGAGCTCTTCGCGCGCATCTTTCAGATCCGCGTCGATGGAGACCACGGCGTCGCCGCGCGCGATCGCCTCCACGCGCCGCTTTTCTAGGGCTGCTACCCGGCTCTCCACGTCGACGACCGCTTCCTCGATGCTGTTGCGGCCGTCGACGGTGACGTTGTCGTTCATCGTTCCGAACGGACCGCCGGTCCAGCTGAACACCGCAAAGGTCAGAAACGCGCTGAACAGGAATAGCGCGAGCGGCGACACGAACCGCGCCCGTTCGCCAGCGACGTAGCGGCGCGTCAGATCGCCCGGCTTCCACGCCAGCAGCGGCAGCGTCCGCCAGATCTTGCCTTCAAAATGCAGCACGCCATGCAGCAGATCGTGCCAGAACGCGGTCAGCGTGCGGTGGACGTGCGCCTTCTGCCCGCACGCATGGCAGAACTCGCCGCGCAGCGCGGCGCCGCAATTGAGGCACGCGGTCTCGTGAGAATGGCCCATCTCGCCCGCATGCGCCTCGCCCGCACGCGGCTCCACCGCGCGGGCGATCACCCCGCCGCTGATCGCATCGGCTGCCGCCGCCGCTTCGTCCACCGACACGCCCCCGCGTTGTACCGTGCTCCGAATAGCGTATCTCGGGCGCATGGGTAAGTCCGTCGCCACAAGCCTTTGCCCCCGCGCTGTCGCCGCAGCCGTGCCCGTTAAAGTCGAGCGTGAGCGGATGGACGGGCTTTGACCCCCACCGGCCTGCTCGGCGGCTCGTTCAACCCCGCGCATCGCGGGCACCGCCGCATCAGCCTTGCCGCGCTTGACGCGCTTGGCCTGGAAGAGGTCTGGTGGCTCGTCTCGCCCGGCAATCCGTTAAAGTCGAACGCGGCCGACATGGCTCCCCTCCCTGCCCGCGCCGCGTCCGCCCGCGCCGCCGCGCGTCGTTCGCCGATCCGCGTCACCGCGATCGAGCAACGCCTGGGCACGCGCTACACCGCCGATACGCTGCGCCGCCTCATCGCGCGCTATCCGCGACGGCGCTTCGTGTGGCTGATGGGCGCCGATAATCTTCGCGACTTTCACCGCTGGCGGGACTGGCGCGGGATCGCAGCGATCGTGCCGATTGCGATTGTCGCGCGTCCGGGCTATGACCGCCGTCTCCGGGCGGTACGCGTCATGGGCTGGCTGAGGCGGTTCGTTCACCCGCCGCGCCAGGCGAGAGAGTGGACGCAGTGGAGCCCGCCGGCGATCCTGTTCCTTCGCCTGCCCCCCGACACCAGCTCCGCAACCGCGATCCGCGCGGCCGATCCCGACTGGCACGCGTCCCGTTTCGCGTCGGACCATTCATCCGCTCGTTCAGCCCCGCGCCACCAGGTTCGCGACATGCTGACGCACCGTCTTATTCGATAATCCGCGCACCACGCACAGGAGTTCGCTTGCAAACCCGATCCGCCTCCGACGACCAGACCGCCGCCCCGCCGACCGCGCCGGAGCATCCCATCGGCGCGCCGATCGAGAGCATCGAGGCGCTGCACGCGCTGATCATGAAGTCCCTCGAGGACGATCAGGCGGTGGAGGTCGTCTCCATTCCTCTCGCGGGCAAGTCGGCGATCGCCGATCATATGGTGATCTGCTCGGGCCGTTCGACGCGGCAGGTGGCGTCGATGGCCAACAAGCTGGCCGAACGCATCAAGGGTTCGACGGGCCAGCCGGTCCGCATCGAAGGCCTCGCCACCGCCGACTGGGTGCTGCTCGACGCCAACGACGTGATCGTTCATATCTTCCGCCCGGAAGTGCGATCCTTCTACAATCTGGAACGCATGTGGTCGTTCGGCGAAGCGCCGCCGGCGCCCGCGACGTTCGACTCGGCGCCCGATCCGTTCGCCGCCCCCGACGACTTCGCCGATGAGGACGACGGGGACGATGTCGATGACGACGCTTTCCTACACGACGCCTGACCGGCACGCATGCGCCTGCACATCGTGGCGCGCGGCAAGATCGGGCGCGGTCCGGAACGCGAGCTGGTCGAAACCTATCTCGGCCGCATCCGCTGGCCGGTCCAGGTCAGCGAACTCGGCATGTCCGACCCGCTGCCGGAACGCGCGCCGGGCACCCGGGTCGTGGCGCTGGACGAGCGCGGAACGCCTTTGTCGTCGATGGCGCTCGCCGAAACGCTGCGCGGCTGGCGTGACGGCGGCACGCGGGAGGCGCGGTTCCTGCTGGGCGCCGCCGACGGCCTGGGTGACGCGGCACGTGACGGCGCGGACCTGCTGATGAGCTTCGGGGCCGCGACCTGGCCGCATCTGCTCGCCCGCGCGATGCTCGCCGAGCAACTGTTCCGCGCCACCGGCATCATCGCCGGCCACCCGTACCATCGGGAAGGCTGATGCGCCGGTTGCTCGTCATCGCGATTGCCGCCGCCGCTGGTCTTGGCGTGGCCGCGATCGGCTCGGTGCCTTCTCCGCAAACCGCGCTGCTGCGCGCGCAGGCGGAGGCGCGGGAGGCCGACCGCCGCGTCCGCGAACTGGAAGGTCGCGCGCGCGTTTTCACCGACCGCGCCGACCGCGCCCGCGCCGCGCAGGCGGCCGCGCTCGCCCGCCTCGCCGCCGCCGAAGCCGGCATCAGCGCCGCGCAGGCGCGCATCCGGATCGTCGACGCGCAGCGCCGCGCCCAGCGCGTCCGACTGGCGCGGGAAGAACGGCCCACCGCGACATTGCTCGCCGGGCTGCAGACGCTCGCCCGCCGCCCGCCGGCGCTGGCGCTGGTCCAGCCCGGCTCGCTCGACGACCTCATCCGCACGCGCGCGCTGCTCGCCAGCACCATGCCCGCGATCGCCGCGCGCACGGAGGGCATCCGGGCGCAGCTGGCGGAGGCGACGCGGATCGAACGGCAGGCGAGCCTCGCCGCCCGCGCGCTGCGCGCGCGCCAGGCCGAGTTGGTCGGCGAGCGGCGCAAGCTGGCGGCGCTGGAGGCGGCCAGCCTTCGCGAACGCCAGACCTATGTCGACGCGGCGCTGGGCGAGGGGGACCGCGCGCTGGCGCTGGGCGAGGATGCGCGCGCCATCGTGTCCGCGTCGCGGCAGCGGCAGATCGACGCGTCGGTGGCGAGCGCGCTGGTCCAGCTTTCCGGCCCCGTCATGCGGCCGGGTTCGGCGGGCCAGCCGCGCTCCGGTTCGCGCCCGCGCTATCTTCTTCCCGTGGACGGCCGCGTGCTGACCGGCGCGGGCGAGATCTCCGCCGCGGGCGTTCACGCGCGCGGCGTGACGCTGGCAACCGAAGCGCAAGCCGAGGTCGTCGCCCCCGCCGCCGGCCGCGTCGTCTTCGCCGCGCCGTTCCGCAGCTACGGCCGCGTGGTCATCATTGATCACGGCGCGGGCTGGACGACCACGATCACCAACCTGGCGGCGCTGGAGGTCGAAAGCGGCGCGCGCGTCGGTCGCGGCGACACCCTGGGCACCGCCGCCGCCCAGCGCCCCGAAGTCACCGTGGAACTTCGCCGCGGCGGCCGCCCGGTCCCGATCGCGCCTCTGCTGTGAACGTCATCCCGGCGAAAGCCGGGACCCAAGGTCGCGATGTCGGGGCTGAGCCGACGGGGCATGCGTCATGATCTAAAGCTTCCGTGATCTTGGGTCCCGGCGTTCGCCGGGATGACGGTCGGACACTCGGTTATTCATCGCCGATATTGGTGCGCGCGCTAAAAGCCATTACATTGCCATCGACGTCCGCTGTTCGAAAGCCCGCTCGCATGAAGAAGACGCTGCTTCCCGCCATCGCCCTGGTCGGCGCGCTGGCGCTCGTCCCCGCGACCACCGCCGGTCTCGCGCAGGTGGACAGCGCGACCTACAAGGAACTCGACAACTTCATGTCCGTGTTCGAGCGCGTGCGCGGCGACTATGTCGAGAAGGTCGACGACAAGGTTCTGATCAAGGGCGCGATCGACGGCATGCTCGCCGCGCTCGATCCGCACAGCTCCTATCTGGAGGCGAGCGACTTCCGCACGCTGCGCACGCAGACCGACGGCAATTACGGGGGCCTCGGCCTCACCGTCACGATGGAGGACGGCGCAGTCAAGATCATCGCGCCCACCGAGGACACGCCCGCGTTCCGTGCCGGGCTGAAAGCCAACGACTATCTGACGCATCTCGATGGCAAGCTGCTCTACGGCGGCACGCTTGACGAAGCGGTGGAAGCCATGCGCGGCAAGCCGGGCAGCAAGATCACGCTGACGGTGGTCCGCCCGGGGCGCGACAAGCCGTTCGACGTGGCGCTGATCCGCGAGCGTATCGAACTCAAGCCGGTGAAGTGGGAGATCAAGGACCGCGTCGGCATCATCAACATCAACACGTTCAGCGCGCAAACCGCCGCCGCGACGCAGGCGGCGATGGTCGCGGTCGACAAGGCTGTCGGCGGGCGTCCGCTGGGCTACATCATCGACTTGCGCTCCAACCCCGGCGGGCTGCTCGACCAGGCGATCGAGGTGTCCGACACCTTCCTCGACCGCGGCGAGATCGTTTCCGAACGCGGCCGCAAGAAGGAAGACATCGAGCGCTTCTACGCCAAGCCCGGCGACTTCGCGCACGGCCTGCCGATCGTGGTCCTCGTCGACGCCGGCTCGGCCTCGGCGGCGGAGATCGTCGCGGGCGCGCTACAGGATCACCGCCGCGCGCTGGTCATGGGCGAGACCAGCTTCGGCAAGGGTTCGGTGCAGACGCTGCTGCAGCTGTCCGACGACACCGCGCTGCGCCTGACCACAGCGCGCTACTACACGCCGTCGGGCCGTTCGGTGCAGGCGGGCGGCATCAAGCCCGACATTGTCGTGCCGCAGCTGTCCGACCCCGACTATAAGACGCGGCCGCGGCTGCGAGAGGCGGACCTGCGCCGCGCGCTGCTGCGCGAGTCGGCGGTCAAAGACGAGGTGCTGGAGGACGACAACAAGCCCGACCCCCGCTTCGCCGCCACCGCGGCCGAGCTCGAAAAGGCGGGCGTGAAGGACTTCCAGCTGGACTACGCGCTTAAGACGCTCAAGCGCCTCGCCGTGCCGCCCGTGAAGACGGCTGCGAACTGAGGTCCCCCTCCCCCTTGGGGGAGGGGTTAGGGGTGGGGCAGTGTCGACGACGGTGCAAGACTTGAAGGCAAGGCCCCACCCCAACCCAGCGGGACGGCAGGATCGCCCCCCGGGCGATCCCGACGGCCGTCCCGCTCCTGAAGGGGGGGGGCTTTCGCGCGCCCGCCTCCTCGCCCTCCTCGTCCCCGCCGCGCTCCTCGCCGGCGCGCTCGGCTCGCAATATCTTGGCGGCCTCTCGCCCTGCGAGATGTGCCACTGGCAGCGCTGGCCACACTACGCCGCCGTCGCGCTCGCGCTGGCCGCGTTCGCGATCCGGCCGGCGGCGCGCTCGCTCGTCGTCCTCGCCGCGCTGGCGATCCTCACCTCCGGCGCGATCGGCGTCTATCATGCCGGCGTCGAACTCGGCGTCTTCCCCGGACTGACCAGCTGCGCGTCGACGGCCACGGGCGCGAGCACCGAAGAGCTTCTCGCTTCCATCATGAACACGCCCGTGATCCGCTGCGACCAGGTCCAGTTCGCGTTTCTGGGCATCTCCATGGCCGGCTGGAACGCCGTCCTGTCCCTCACATCCGGAGGTCTGATCCTGTGGCTGCTGCGTCGACGCTGACCGCGCCTCCGCCCCCGGGCACGCGCACCCCCGATCTTGCATCGATGATCCGCGTCGATCACGCGGGCGAATTCGGCGCGACGCGCATCTATGCGGGGCAGCTCGCCGTTCTCGGCACCGCCTCGCCCGCCGGCCGCGCCGTGGTCCACATGGCCGCGCAGGAGGCCGAGCATCATCGCCACTTTTCGGAGATGCTCAGCCAGCGGGGCATCCGCCCGACGCTGCTCCACCCCTTGTGGAACGTCGCCGGCTTCGCGCTGGGCGCGGCGACCGCGCTGATCGGCCCGCGCGCCGCGATGGCGTGCACCGCCGCGGTGGAGACCGAGATCGACATCCACTACGAGCAGCAGCGCCAGGAGTTGGGCGGGAGCGAACCCGAACTCGCCGCCACGATCGAGCGCTTTCAGGCCGAGGAGCTGGAACACAAGGAAACGGCGATCGGCCATGGCGCGGAGCAGCAGCTCGGCTACCCGGTCATGTCATTCCTGATCCGCGCCGGCTGCCGCGCCGCCATCGCCTTGTCCAAGCGCATTTGAGGAGATCGAGCATGTCGGGCCCCATCGCCATTGCCGTTCTCGCCGCCCTCTGGGCCGCGGCGCCCGCGCAAGCCGCACCGCGCGAACGGCTGGTCGAGGCTTTCGGAAGCGATCCTTGCCCCCAAAGCTCGGGCGACGAGATCGTCGTCTGCGCCCGCCGCCCGGAGTCGGACCGTTATCGCATCCCCGTCGAACTCCGCGAGCCTGCCGCCGCCGACCTCGTCACCGCGACCGACCGCGTGCACGAGATGATCGACATCGGCCGCACGGGCACGGACAGCTGTTCGCCCGTCGGCCCCGGCGGCTTCACCGGCTGCTTTCTGAAGGCCGTGCGCCACGGCCGCGACGAAAAGCGTGCGGTCCGCCGCGCCCGCCAGGCCGAGCCCGACTAAGCCCGCCAGGAACCCCACCGACCGCCCGCCTGTTTACGTCCGCGTACAAGGAAACACCGCCATGATCGTCCGCACCGTCACCATCGCCGTCCTGCTGACGCTGGGCGTTCTCCCCGCCCCGGCCGACGCGCAGCGGCGCCAGCGCATTGTCGAGGTGTTCGGCAACGACCGCTGCCCCGAAGGCACGGACGGCGAAATCGTGGTTTGCGCACGCAAGCCCGAGTCGGACCGCTTCCGCATCCCTGAACAGTTCCGCGAGCCCAGCGCCACCGACCGCGAATCGCAGGAAACGCGCGTCGACGAAGCCGTGGCGCTGGGCCGCACGGGCACAGACAGCTGCTCGCCCGTCGGGCCGGGCGGCCACACCGGCTGCTTCGTCCAGCAGGTCCGCCAGAACCGCGACGAAAAACGCGCCATCCGCCGCGCCCGCAGCGCCGAACCGCGGTAGGCCTGCTCCCCTCCCCTTTAGGGGAGGGGGTGGGGGTGGGGCAGTCTTAGCCACATCTCGACCGAACCATACACCCGCACTGCCCCACCCCGACCCCTCCCCTGAAGGGGAGGGGCTTCTGACCCGTCTCCTCTGCGATTCGATCCACGACCTACCGCGCGCAAGTCCGCGCCGGCAGCGCCGCGCCGTGTGAGCAACTCATGCCAGCTCCATCGTCCTCCCCTGCCTTTGCAGGGGAGGGGGATCGTCCCGCGCAGCGGGATGGTGGAGGGGCTTCTTAGAGAAACATCCGTACCGCGAAGCCCCTCCGTCAGCCTTGAAGGCTGCCACCTCCCCCGCAAATGCGGGGGAGGACGGATGAGCCGCCCGGTTCCGCTACCCCCTCTCCCCCGCGATCCAGTCCGCCACCTGCCGCTCGAGCACGTCCATCGGCACCGGCCCCTGTCCCAGCACCGCGTCGTGGAACCGGCGCAGGTCGAACCTCGCGCCCAATTCCTGCTCCGCCCGCGCGCGCAGTTCGCGGATCTTGAGCTCGCCGGTCTTGTACGCCAGCGCCTGCCCCGGCCAGCTGATGTAGCGGTTGACCTCCGCCTCGATGTTGGCGGGCGACAGCGCGGTGTTGTCCGTCATGAAGCCCACCGCCTGGTCCTTGCTCCACCCCTTGGCGTGCAGCCCGGTGTCCACCACCAGCCGGCTCGCGCGCCACATCTCGTAGCTCAATCGCCCCATGTCCTTCTCGGGCGTGTCGTACAGGCCCATCTCGATCCCGAGCCGCTCGGCGTACAGCGCCCACCCCTCCACGAACGCGGTGAAGCTCGCCGCGTGGCGGCGGAACTCGGGCAGGTCCAGCTCCTGCTGCAGCGCGATCTGGTGGTGGTGCCCGGGCACCGCCTCGTGCAGCGTCAGCGCCGGCAGCTCCCACAAGGGCCGCTGCGGAAGCTTCGACGTGTTGACGTAATAGGTTCCCGCCAGCCCGCTCTCGGGCGAGCCTTGCCCGTAATAAGCGGTGGTGGTGCCTTCCGCCGTTTCCGCCGGGATCGCGCGAATGCCGTAGGGCAGCCGCGGCAGCCGCCCGAACAGCCCGGGCATCTTGCCGTCGATCGTCTTTGCGGTGGCCGCGGCGGCGGTCAGCAACTGCTCGGGCGTTGTCGCATAGTATCGCGGGTCCGTGCGCAGCTTGGCGACGAATGCCTCGCGCGACGGGTAGCCCGCCTTGGTCGCGACCGCCGTCATCTCGGCCCGGATGCGCGCCACCTCGGCAAGCCCCGTCTGGTGGATCTGGTCCGGCGTCTGGTCGGTCGTGGTCATCACCCGCGCCCGGTAGGCGTACCACTTCGCTCCGTCGGGCAGCGCCGACGCGCCGACGCTCTGCCGGCACTTGGGCAGGTATTCGCGCGCGTAGAAGTCGGCGAAGCGGCGGTATTCCGGATTGACGGTGTCGGTGATCAGCGTTCGCGCCCGCGTCTGCATCCCGGTCCAGGTCGCCGCATCGACGTCCAGCGGCCTGGCGCCCGCGAACGGCGCGTAGAAGCGCGACTTGGCCGGATCGGCGACGATCACGCCCTCGATCGACTTGGCGAAGTTCCCCAGCACCGCGCAGGGCTGCGTGTAGCCCGCCTTGACCGCGCCGCGCGTCACCTCGATGGCGGCCTGGTTGAACGCCGGGTACTTTGCCAGCCGCGCCAGGTAGCTTTCGTAATCGGCGCGGGTGCGGAACGGCAGGCCGTCCGCCATTCCGGCGAAGTTCTGGTGCCACCCGGAATAGGTGTTGAACAGCATCGCCCTCGCGCCGAACGCGTTGCCCTCGACCTGCTCCCCCAGCATCCGCGACAGAATCGCCTTGTTGACCCGTTCGGCCGGCGACAGCCCCGCGTCCGGAATGATCCGCAGCCGGTTCAACAACCCCGCCGCTTCCGCCGCCTCGCGGTCCTGCTGCGCCAAGCTGATGTCGCCGATCTCCGTGTCGTACGTCCGCACGCCCAGCGTCGTCGCCTGGACCGGGTTGTTGCGCAGGTACCAGGCCCAGTGCCGCCCCATGATCGCCTGGAGTTCGCGAGACGCGGCCCCCGCCTCCCGCCCGTCCGGGTCCATCTTGGGCGGCGGCGTCGCGGCCGCCGACGCGGCAATCAAGGCGAGGGCAAGGACGAAGTAGCGCATCGACGGTTCTCCCTCGCCAGGTCGTACCATTCCCTCCCCCCGGGGGAAGAGGGAATGGCCGCACTCCACCTCAGGCGGGCTGCAGCGCGCCGCGGATCGTGGCTGGCTCGCGAGTGTCGGGCAGCAACGGCACCCCGGCCGCCGCCGTCGCACGCCGGGCGACGAGGAAGCTCGATCCCGCCAGCACGACTGCGAGGAAGCCCACCAGCACCGAATCCGCGACGAGCATCGCGATCAGCACCGGCGCGGGTTGGCCGATCGCAAGTCCGGCAATCGCATAATGCGGCACCATCAACGGCAGGAAGCACAGCGCGAAGACGCCCAGCGCCCACCCGAAATGCCCGTGCACGAGCGTGAACGACCGCGTAAACGTCAGCGCCGGATTGCCCACCGCGGCCCCCGCCTTCCAGCAGGCGAGGTAGAGGTCGATCAGCGTGACGACGACGAACATGGCGACCCCCATCGCCAGGATCGCGCCGTCGCCCACGCCGGCCAGGCGGAAGGGCGCGCCGCCCCACAATGTCACCGCCGTCCATCCCAGCGTCCACAGCACCACGGGCGCGAACAGCCGGGCCGCCCGCGCGTCCCATGCCCCCGCCCGCGCCGCATCCTCGCCATGTCCCATGAAGCGCAGGAACCAGTAGCCGGCGACGAGCAGCGACAGCGACTTGGCGATGCCGATCCCCAGGCGGAGCGGATGATCCCCGAGCGCCTTCATGGTCGCGACGCTGTCGTACATGCCGATGTGCAGCTCGGCCGCGTGCTGCACCAGTTCGACGGCGACCGGCACCGCGAACAACAGCGGGCAGGCCAGCGCGAAGCGCCAGCTGCCGCGGTAGAGTTCTCCGACTTCCTTGAACATGGTCATTCTCCCCAACATGGCGCAGGCGCAGGGCGCGCGTTTCCCCAGCCCGGGAAGCGGTTGCTTTCCGGGGCTCGCCGGGCGGGAGCCCGACTACGTAACGTTTGGTAAGTTTAAGCTAGCGGATCAGCGCCACGGCGAAGCCGGTGCCGCCGACCAGCACCGCCACCTCCATCCGCATGTGCAGCTCGGGCTCCAGCAGCGCCTTGGCCCCGTGCCAGGCCGCCAGAAGCAGCGCCGCGGCGACCGCCCCCCGCCAGCCGTTCCGGCGAGGCTCTTCCACCCGTTTGGACATTGCGTTCACTCCCCTTCCACCCATTCGATGAGATCGCCCGGCTGGCAGTCCAGCTCGCGGCACAAAGCTTCCAGCGTCGAAAACCGTATCGCGCGCGCCTTGCCGGTCTTGAGGATCGACAGGTTGGCGAGCGTGATCCCGACGCGGTCGGCCAGTTCGGTCAGCGTCATGCGCCGGTCGTGCAACCGGTCGTCGAGGCGAATGACAATGGCCATCAGACCGTCGCGTCCAGTTCGTCGCGCATCGCCGCGCCTTGGGTCCACACGCGCGCCAGCACGAACACGAGCAGCACGGCCAGCCAGCCGCCGGGCGAGAAGCTCCATCCGAGATATTCGCCGCTGCTTTCGCTGACGCGGACCGCGAGGTAGCCGTAGCCGAGGTCTAAGATCTGGATGGCGAGCATCGCCCAGCCCATGGTGCGCAGGCGATCGCCGTTCTCCGCGACGAAGGCGTCCCCGGATTCCACCGTCCGCAGAACGGCGAGCAGCCGCGTCAGGATGAGCCATGCCGCGGGGATCGTCGCTATGCTGAGCGCCATCACCAAGCGCGCATCGTGCAGGATCGTCGAAGCGCCCGCTCCAAAACGGCGGCTCAAACCGCCAAGAACCGCGGGTTCCGCCACGAAGGTCGTGACCAGCACGATCATGAACAGCGCGCCGACCACCAGATTGAGCACGTTTAACACGCGAAGCAGGATCACGGCGGAATGGGTCATCGCGACTCTCGATACTTGACTACCCGAATATCAATACGCATTTTATTGTTTATCGGCAAGCCTTATCTTGTGAGCCGACCGCGCACCAAAAAGGGCACACCTGCAACCCATGCTATCGCCACGCCGCGCGCCGGAACATACAAGCAACGCATGGCGCAACTCGACACACGCGGAAAGCTCGCCGTCCTGGCCGACGCGGCGAAATACGATGCGTCCTGCGCCTCGTCCGGAACCGCCAAGCGCAGCAGTGTGGGAGGAAAGGGTATCGGCTCCACCGAGGGCATGGGGATCTGCCACGCCTACGCGCCCGACGGCCGCTGCATCTCGCTCTTGAAGATCCTGCTGACCAACAGCTGCATCTTTGACTGCCACTACTGCATCAACCGCAAGAGCTCCAACGTCCGCCGCGCGCGCTTCACCGCGGAGGAGGTTGTGCAGCTGACGCTGAGCTTCTACCGCCGCAACTATATCGAAGGGCTGTTCCTCTCTTCCGGCATCATCAAGAGCTCCAACTACACGATGGAGCAGATGGTCGAGGTCGCGCGCTCCCTGCGCGAGGACCACGACTTTCGCGGTTATATCCACCTCAAAACCATACCCGACGCCGACCCCGAACTCGTGCGGCAGGCGGGGCTTCACGCCGACCGCATGTCGATCAACGTCGAACTCCCGACGGTGAGCGGCCTCAAGCGCCTCGCGCCCGAAAAGGACGGGATCCGCATCGAAACGGCCATGGGCGAGGTCAAGGACGGCATCGCCGACAACAAGGACTCGCGCGGCAAGCACAAGTCGGCGCCCCGCTTCGCTCCCGCCGGTCAGTCGACGCAGATGATCGTCGGCGCCGACGCCGCCAGCGACGGCGACATCGTGCTGCGCGCTTCGACGCTCTACGATCGCTTCGACCTGCGCCGGGTATATTACTCCGCGTTCTCGCCCATCCCCGACGCCAGCGCCGTGCTGCCGCTCAGCCGTCCGCCGCTGATGCGCGAACATCGACTGTACCAGTCCGACTGGCTGATGCGCTTTTACGGCTTCAAGCCGGCGGAGGTCGTGCAGACCACTGACGCCGCCACCGGCATGCTGCCGCTCGACATCGACCCCAAGCTGGCCTGGGCTCTCAAGTTCCGCGACAGCTTTCCCGTCGACGTCAATCGCGCCCCGCGCGAGGCGCTGCTCCGCGTCCCAGGCCTCGGCGTTAAGGCGGTTGACGGCCTCCTCGCGTCTCGCCGCTGGCGCCGCCTGCGGCTGGAGGATGTCGCTCGGCTCACCGTCTCGATCGCCAAGGTCCGCCCGTTCATCGCCTGCGACGGCTGGTCGCCGGTCGCGCTCACCGACCGCGCGGACCTGAAGGCGCGCGTCGCGCCCAAGGTGGAACAGATGGAGCTGTTCGCGGCTTAGGGCGTCATGCACCTCGCGCGCCTCGCCCACGAAGCCGACTTCGACGGCTGGCGCGCCGCGGCCCGCGCCTTGGCTCTCGGTGCGATTCCGCCTGAGCGGGTGGCTTGGCAGGTGGGCGACCGGGCGCGGACGCTCTTCGGCTCGGAACCCGTACCGCCTGCTCCCGCACAGGCCACCTTCTCCGTACCGCGCCCGTTCCTCGACCTTGCCGAAGCCGCGATCCAGCATTCGGACGCGGAGCGTTTCGCGCTCCTCTACACGCTTCTCCTCCGCCTTCGCGCGCAGCCGAGGGCGCTGGAAGACCGGGCCAATCCGCTTCTCAACCGCGTCCAGCTGATGGCCAAGGATGTGCGCCGCGATGCGCACAAGATGCATGCCTTCGTCCGCTTCCGCGAGGTCCGGGATGAGGACGCCGCTCGTTACGTCGCCTGGTTCGAACCCGACCATTACATCGTCCGCGCGCAGGCCGGGTTCTTCACCCGCCGCTTCGCCAACATGGACTGGACGATCCTGACGCCCGAAGTCTCGATGCATTGGAACGGCGAGGAGATCGCATTTCTGCCTGGCGCGACCAAGGCCGACGCGCCGGACGGCGATCCGGTCGAGGAGACGTGGAAGACCTATTACGCGTCGATCTTCAACCCGGCGCGGGTCAAGGTGAAGGCGATGACCAAAGAGATGCCGCGCAAATACTGGAAAAACATGCCCGAAACCGCGTTGGTGGGCCAACTCATCGCGGGCGCGCAAGGGAGAGAAGCGGCAATGGTGGAACGATCGCGCGAACAGGTGGCAGCGATCCCGGAACGCGGGTCCGATCTGGAGATCGCGCAAGCCGGCCTCTTCGCCGCCGGTACCGCGGAGCGGACGCTGCAACCCGGCGGCAACCGGCTTGCCTCATGGGAAGCACTGCTGGCGGAGGCCAAGGCCTGCACCCGCTGCCACCTATACGGACCCGCGACGCAGACCGTGTTCGGCGAAGGCCCTCTCGACGCGCCTTTGATGTTCGTCGGCGAGCAACCGGGCGATCAGGAGGATCTGGCGGGCCGTCCCTTCGTCGGCCCGGCCGGGCAATTGTTCAACCAGGCGCTGGGCGAGGCGGGGGTGGACCGGTCCAAGGCCTACGTCACCAACGCGGTCAAGCACTTCAAGTACGAAGCGCGCGGCAAGCGCCGCATCCACGCCAAGCCGGAAGGGCCGGAGATCGAGGCCTGCCGCTGGTGGATCGATCGCGAACGCGACCTGCTGCGCCCGGCGGTTACCGTTGCGCTCGGCGCCACGGCGGCGCGGTCGCTGTTCGGCAAGGTGATGACGATCGGCAAGTCGCGCGGCGCGCCCATGACGCTTGCCGACGGCGGCGAGGCCTGGATCACCGTTCACCCGAGCTTCCTGCTGCGCATCCCCGAACCCGACCGCAAAGCGGAGGAATATGCCCGCTTCGTCGCCGACCTGCGTCGGATCGCCGAGCGCGTCGCGGCGCTGGCCAGTTAGCGGGCGAACGCCGGCCTTCGCCGCGGAGCCCGTCTAGGCCTTCGCGCCCGCTTCCTTGAGCTTGCCTTCCAAATGCGTCCAGATCGAAATCCCGGTCGGCGTCCCTTCCACCAGTTCCCCGTTGATCAGGAAGCTCGGCGTTCCGGGAATCTTGTACTGTTTGGCCGCGGCGTTGTTCATCTCGACCAACCGGTTCAACTCCGCCTCGTTCAGCAGGCACGCATTCGCCTTGGCCGCCGGAATGCCGCGCATGCCGACGAACTTGTCGAGCCCAGCCACTTCCGCGACCTTGACGAAGGTCTGCTGCCCCGGCGCCTGTTCGGCCGCCGCCAGTTGCGCCGCACCAGCCTGCACGCGGTTCAGCATCTCGTCCTGGTTCGCGAACATCTGCTCGGTCAGCTTGAAGAAGGGCTGCGGCCCGCCGCACCGTGCGAGCAGGGAGGCGACCACATCGATCTGGTTGGTCACGAAGTTGCGGAATTCGAAGCTAACCTGCCCGGTCTTCACATAGCGCTCGTAAAGCGCGGGGTTCGATTCCGCCGAAAAGTCGCGGCAATGCGAGCACGTCATGGACGCGAACTCGACCAGCTTTACCGGCGCGTCGGGGTTGCCCATACGCATGCCGCCTTCGGGCGTCGCGACCACGGTGGTGGTCCAATCGGTTCCGGCGGGAGACACCGCCGCGGTGACGTTCTCGCCCGCAGACGCAGCTGCGCCGCTGCCCGCCTTGCCCCCTGCCTCTCCACATCCGGTCAGCGCCACGGAAGCGGCGGCCAGCAACAGGATCGTCTTGGTCAATTCAATTCTCCGACAATCGGCCCATCAGGGGGAGGCTTACGAACGTTTCCAATAGCGGCGGACCGCTGGACGCCGCAACTCCACGCGCGAGGCCCTCCAGGCAGGCGCGCAGTTCCGGGTCGGCGATGGTGCGCAGGCTGTCGCCCAGTTCCGCCGGCAGGGGCCGCAGCGACGGCGGCGCGGGC
>DASQNO010000032.1:0-46209 GCA_035644935.1 Sphingomonadaceae bacterium | reverse complement strand
GAAGGCCGCGTCGTCAAGGGCACGGTGACCGGCATCGAAAACGACATGGCCGTCATCGACGTCGGGCTGAAGTCGGAAGGCCGCGTCGCGCTGCGCGAATTCGCTGCCCCGGGCCAGAAGCCCGAGATCAAGATCGGCGATGAAGTCGAAGTGTTCGTCGACCGGGTCGAGAACCATCAGGGCGAGGCCATGCTGTCCCGCGACCGCGCCCGCCGCGAAGCCGCGTGGGACACGCTGGAAGCCGAGTTCGACAAGCAGGAGCGCGTCGAGGGCGTGATCTTCGGCCGGGTCAAGGGCGGCTTCACCGTCGACCTCAACGGCGCCGTCGCCTTCCTCCCCGGAAGCCAGGTCGACATTCGCCCCGTGCGCGACGTCACCCCGCTGATGGACATTCCGCAGCCCTTCGTAATCCTCAAGATGGACCGCCGCCGCGGCAACATCGTCGTGTCGCGCCGCGCGATCCTGGAAGAAACCCGCGCCGAACAGCGCACGGGCCTGATCCAATCGCTCGCCGAAGGGCAGATCATCGATGGCGTGGTCAAGAACATCACCGACTACGGTGCCTTCGTGGACCTCGGCGGGATCGACGGCCTGCTCCACGTCACCGACATCAGCTACAAGCGCGTCAACCACCCGTCGGAGCTGATCAACATCGGCGACACGGTGAAGGTGCAGATCATCCGCATCAACCGCGAAACCCAGCGCATCAGCCTCGGCATGAAGCAGCTCGAAAGCGATCCGTGGGAAGGCGCCGCCGCCAAGTACCCGATCGACGGCAAGTTCACCGGGCGCGTCACCAACATCACCGAATACGGCGCGTTCGTGGAGCTGGAGCCTGGCATCGAGGGCCTCGTCCACGTGTCCGAAATGTCCTGGACCAAGAAGAACGTCCACCCGGGCAAGATCGTCAGCACCAGCCAGGAAGTCGACGTGTCGATCCTCGAGGTCGACGAGGACAAGCGCCGCATCTCGCTCGGCCTGAAGCAGGTCCAGTCCAATCCGTGGGAAGACTTCGCCGAGCGTCACCCGGTGGGCTCCACCGTCGAGGGCGAGGTCAAGAACGCCACCGAGTTCGGGCTGTTCATCGGCCTCGAAGGCGATGTCGACGGCATGGTCCACATGTCCGACATCAGCTGGGGCGTGACCGGCGAAGAAGCGCTGGCGCTGCACCACAAGGGCGAGCGGATCTCGGCGCAGGTGCTCGACATCGATCCCGACAAGGAGCGCATCTCGCTCGGCATCAAGCAGCTCGAGCGCGGCGGCGTTACCTCCGTTCCGGGCGCGTCGGGCGGTGCCGAAGGCGGCGTCAAGCGCGGCGACATCGTCACCGTCAGCGTGCTGGCGACCGGCGACGGCGGCTTGGACGTCCAGATCGGCGAGGATGGCATCAGCGGCTTCATGAAGCGCAGCGACCTCGGCCGCGACCGCGACGAGCAGCGTCCGGAGCGCTTCCAGGTCGGCCAGAAGCTCGACGCGATGGTGATCGGCTTCGACCGCTCCAAGAAGCCCAACTTCTCGATCAAGGCAATGCAGGTCGCCGAGGAGAAGCAGGCGGTGGCGCAGTACGGTTCGTCCGACTCGGGCGCGAGCCTCGGCGACATTCTGGGCGCGGCGCTCAAGCAGAAGAGCGAAGACCAGTCGTAAGGCTGCAGGCCGGCCGGTGGCGCGTGCCGCCGGCCGCACCTGCCTTGACCGGTCGGGCGAATGTTGCATGATGACGACCGGACTGATTTGATTGCGTTTACAACGGAGGCTCGGATGATCCGGTCGGAACTTGTTGAGAAGCTTTGTGCCGATCACCCGCACCTCACTGCCCGGGAAGTCGAAGGCGTTGTCGCGGCGATCTTCGGTGCGATCACCGACAAGCTGGCGAGCGGCGGGCGCGTCGAGCTTCGCGGCTTTGGCGCTTTTTCCGCCCGGGAACGCGAAGCGCGCACCGGCCGCAACCCGCGCACCGGTGAGGCGGTCGAAGTTTCCGCCAAGCGCGTTCCCTACTTCAAGCCCGGCAAAGAAATGCGCGAGCGCCTGAACGTCTGATCGCATAACGCCCGAAGCAGTGGAGCTTGACCTGCCGGGCCTGCTCGCCTTGTGTGCACCGCAACGCGGACGTGGCGAAATCGGTAGACGCAGCAGACTTAAAATCTGCCTCTCCTTGAGAATGCGGGTTCAAGTCCCGCCGTCCGCACCAGAGGCTAGCCGCCCCGCCCGCCACGCGATAGACGGTGCGGCATGACCGACCAGAACCCTCTTGGCCTCGACGGCTTCGCCTTCGCCGAATTCACCAGCCCCGATCCCGCCGCGATGGCCGCGACGTTCGAGCAGCTGGGTTTCGTCCCCGCCTCGCGCCACCCGACGCGCGACATCGTCCGCTACAAGCAGGGACGCATCGACCTGCTGCTCAACGCCGAGCCGACCGGCCAGGCCGCGGTGTTCCGCGCCGCGCACGGGCCGTCGGCTTGCGGCATGGCGTTCCGCGTCGCCGACCCCGCGACCGCCCACGCCTGCGCGCTGGAAAACGGCGCCAAGCCTGTCGATGTTGCCCGCGGCGCGCTGGGCGAGGGCAGCTATGCGATCGAGGGGATCGGCGGCGCCTATCTCTACCTCGTCGAACGCGGCGACCGGCCCGGCGCGCTTTTCGACGCCTGGGACCAGATACCGGGCGCGGCGGAGGCGGAGGCCGCCAATTCGGTCGGGCTCGACCTCCTCGACCACCTGACCCACAACGTCCGCCGCGGCGAGATGAAGACCTGGTCGACTTTCTACGACCGCATCTTCGGTTTCGAAGAGCAGAAATATTTCGACATCAAGGGCCAGGCGACGGGCCTGTTCAGCCAGGCGATGATCGCGCCGGACAAGGCCATCCGCATTCCGCTGAACGAAAGCCAGGACGAGAACAGCCAGATCGAGGAGTATCTGCGCGAATATGGCGGCGAGGGCATTCAGCATTTGGCGCTGAGCACCGACAACATCTACGAAACGGTTGAAAAGCTCCGCGCCCGCGGCGTCCGGCTGCAGGACACCAACGAAACCTATTTCGAGATGATCGACGCGCGCGTTCCGGGCCACGGCGAGGACGTGCCGCGCCTGCGCGCAAACCGCATCCTGATCGACGGCGACGTCGAGAACGACGGCATCCTGCTGCAGATCTTCACCGAAAACCTGTTCGGGCCGATCTTCTTCGAGATCATCCAGCGCAAGGGCAATGAAGGATTCGGCATCGGCAACTTCACCGCGCTCTTCGAATCGATCGAACTCGATCAGATCCGCAGGGGCGTCATCAAGGTCGATACCGGCCAAGGCGCCTGAGGCCGTGGCGGACGCGGACAGGGCCAGTACGTCATGAGCACCGCAGTACCCCGGCGTAGGCCGGGGTCCAGTCGTGCCATCGCGTTGCTGGACCCCGGCCTCCAGGGTCCCCGCAAAGTAGTACTTTGCGGGGTGCCCCTACGCCGGGGTGCTTCGATTAAATCTGCCTTGGCCCTCCTGTCGCTTGCAGCGTGCACGTCGTTCAACAGCGGCCCCGTCAACGTCGTCGTGATCGGCGACCCGCCCCGGATCGTCGACGCGGACGCGCAGCCCATGGGGCCGACGGACGCGGTGCTGACCGGCGCCGTCGCGCAGGGGCTCGTGCGCCTCGACGCCGGCGGGCAGATCGTGCCGGGCCTCGCCGAACGCTGGAACGTATCGGACGATGGCCTCAGCTACATCTTCCGCATGGGCGACGCGCGCTGGCCCGACGGGAAGCGCGTCACGCCGCGCGCCGTCGTGCGGCAATTGCGCGCCGCCGCCGCGCCCGGCGGCCGCAACCCCCTGCGGGGCGTCCTGACCGGCATCGAGGAGATCGTCGCCACCGCCAACGTCATCGAAATCCGCTTGGCGGCGCCGCGGCCCAACCTGCTGCACCACCTCGCCCGCCCCGAACTGGCGATCATCGAGGACGGCGCCGGCGCCGGGCCGTTCGGCGTTCGCCGCGACGGACATGGTCATCTCCGCCTGGTGCGCTCGGTTCCCGACGGGGAAGCCGAGCGGGAGGAAACCGTCGTGCTCGCCGCCCACCGCGCGGCGATCGCCGTCGCCTTGTTCGATCAGGGTTCGGCCGACCTCGTCCTGGGCGGCACCGCCAACGACTTGCCGGTCGCGCGGGCCGCCGATCCGCCCGCCGCCGCGCTCCGCTTCGATCCCGCGGCCGGCCTGTTCGGTCTCGCCGTGGTCGACACCGACGGTCCGCTCGCCAACCCCGACCTCCGCCGCGCGCTGTCGATGGCGGTGGACCGCGACGCCCTCGCCGCGGCGATCGGCCCCGAAGGCCTGCAGCCCCGGTCGACTCTGACCGCGCGCGGCCTGTCCAACCTCCCCGCGCCCGCGGAGCCTGGATGGGCCGCCTTTCCCCTCGACGCCCGCATAGCCGAGGCGCGGCGGCTCGTCGGGACCGCCGGCCCTCTGCAGCGCAGCATCCGGGTGGCAATCCCTGCCGGCCCCGGCTTCCGCCTGCTATTCGCGCATCTGCGCCGGGACTGGGCGCGCATCGGCATCGACGCCGTTCGCGTCGACGTGTCCCGCAACGCCGATCTCCGCCTGGTCGACGAAGTCGCGCCCAGCCGCGGCGCGAGCTGGTACCTGGAACGCTTCACCTGCGACCGGGCGCCCGTCTGCGATCCGAACGCGGACGCCGCGCTGGCCGCGTCGCGGACGGCGCGCGATCCCGCGGCTCGCGTCGGCCACCTCGCCGCCGCCGACCGCCTGCTGGCGGAGGCTGTGCCGTTCATTCCGCTGACCACGCCCGTGCGCTGGTCGCTCGTGTCCCGCCGCATCACGGGGTTTCGCACCAATCCGTTCGCGGTGCATAGCCTGACCGATCTGGTCGTACCCCGCGCTCGTTAGAGGACCTTGATGGGACCCGCCCCCAAGCATACCGATCGCCTCCGCGCCGCCATGCCCGAGATGGGCCGCGATCCCGCGTCGGTGCGCCGCCGTCTGGAGGCGATGGAGCGACTTCTGGAACGCGCATTCGTCGTCCCAGGCCTCAACCGCGGCGTCGGGCTCGACTCCATAATCGGCCTCGTGCCCGTGGTCGGCGACATCGCGGCCGCCGGCCTTGGCGCCTGGATCGTGTGGGAGGCGCGCAACCTCGGCATGTCGAAGTTTCAGCTCGCGCGCATGGCGGCGAACGTCGGCATCGACACGGCCGTCGGCGCCATCCCCTTCGCCGGCGACCTGTTCGACTTCATCTACCGGTCGAACAGCAAGAACCTGCGCATCGTGAAGCGCCACCTCGACAAGCACCATCCCGCCGGCGCGGTGGTGGACGCTGCCGCCACCCCGCTCCCGCCGCTGGCGCCCTAGCCCGGCGTCAGGCCTCGCCGCGCCCGTCGTTGAACCACGCCGTGGCGTCCGGGCGGAACAGGAACCACAGCGACAGGGCCGACAGGATATAGGACAGGATCGTGATGCCCGCGGACAGCGCGCCATATTCCAGCACCTGTCCGATGCTCGCCATACCTCCGATGAAGCCCAGCACCGCGACCACCGTGTAGATCCATTTGGCGATGGGACTTCCCTTGCGCGCGATGAACCAAAGCAGCAGCAACGTCAGCACCAGCGTGAAGGCCGCCACCCCGATAAGGTAGCCGGTCCCGAGCCCCGCGTCCGCCGCCATCGTGCTCGCGCGCTCCCAGCCGAGCGCGGAGCCCAGTATGGAAAGCCCCAGCGACGCCAGCACCGTGCGCTCGAAGTTGACGATCGATTTCGGTCGCATGTGAACCCCCCGGTTGCTTATTTGGCGCAAGTGTAGCGCCCCGGCGCGCGCCCGCAACCCCGCCTGAAAAGCACGCGACGTCAGGCGGCGGCGAAGTCGAGCCCGATGTCCGCCGCCGGCGCCGACTGGGTGATCCGCCCGACCGACACGAACGTCACGCCCGCCTCCGCCTTGGCGCGGATGGTGTCCAGCGTCACGCCGCCGCTCGCCTCCGTCGGCACGCGCCCGGCCACCAGCGCCACCGCTTCGCGCAGGGTCGCGGCATCCATGTTGTCGAGCAACAGGTGCGTCGCCCCGGCGGCAATCGCGGGTTCGATCTGGTCCGGCCGGTCGACCTCGACGATGACTTGCGCGATCCCCGCCGCCACCGCGCGCCGCACCGCCTCGCCCACCGATCCGGCGACCGCGACATGGTTGTCCTTGATCATCGCCGCATCCCACAACCCCATGCGGTGGTTGGTCGCGCCGCCCATACGCGTCGCGTATTTCTCCAGCACGCGAAGCCCGGGAATCGTCTTGCGCGTGTCCAGCAACGTCGCGCCCGTACCCGCGATCGCGTCGACATAGCGCCGGGTCAGCGTCGCGATGCCCGACAGATGCTGCACCGTGTTCAGCGCCGAACGCTCGGCGGTCAGCAGCGCCCGCGCGTTGCCCGTCAGGCGCATGAGCTCCGTCCCGGCGGCGACGCGTTCGCCCTCCCGCACCAGCGTCTCGATCACGACATTCGGGTCGAGCGACCGGAAAAAGGCCTCCGCGATCGGCAGCCCAGCCACCACGATTGCATCGCGGCTGTCCATCACGCCCGAAAAACGAGCATCCGCCGGGATCACCGCCGCCGACGTGATGTCGCCGCCTGCGCCCAGGTCCTCCGCGAGCGTGGCCCGGACGAACGCGGGAAGGTCGAAGCCCGGCAAGTCCATAAGCCCCTCCCCTTCAGGGGAGGGGTTGGGGTGGGGCAGTGCCTCAATCATTTGCGCGGTCCCAGAACCTGCCCCACCCCTAACCCCTCCCCTGAAGGGGAGGGGCTCCCATCACTCCCCATCCAAAGGCGCCGCCCCCGCCGCCAGATGCGCGCCCAGCCGGCGATCCGCTTCCGGGCGCCCGACATCGCCGCCGCCCACGGTCCTCCCCGCCATGTCCAGCATCGCGTCCAGGCTCTTCTTCGCCGACAGCCGCAGCCCCTCGTCCATCTCGATCCTGGGCTGCAGATCGCGCAAGCTGACGTAGAGCTTCTCCATCGTGTTGAGCGCCATGTACGGGCACATGTTGCAGTTGCAGTTCCCGTCCGCGCCCGGCGCGCCGATGAACGTCTTGTGGGGCGCTGCCAGCTGCATCTGGTGGATGATGCGCGGCTCGGTCGCGACGATGATCAGGTTGGACGGATGCGCCACCGCTTCGCGCAGGATGTACGACGTCGCCCCGACATGGCTGGCATGGTCTAGGATGTGCGGCGGGCATTCCGGGTGCGCCATCACCGGCGCGCCCGGATGCTGCGCCATCAGCTTGAGCAGCTCGACCTCCGAAAACGCCTCGTGGACGATGCACACGCCCGGCCACAGCAGCATGTCGCGCCCGAACTTGCGGTTGAGATAGCCGCCCAGATGCTTGTCGGGACCGAAGATGATCGGCTGGTCCTTGGGGATCTGCGCCAGGATCGTCTCCGCCGCCGACGAGGTGACGATGATGTCGCTCATCGCCTTCACCTCGGCCGACGAATTTATGTACGTCAGCGCGATATGATCCGGGTGCGCGTCGCGGAACGCGCGGAACTGGTCGGGGGGGCAGCTGTCCTCCAGCGAACATCCCGCCGCCATGTCGGGCAGGATGACGATCTTTTCCGGGCTCAGGATCTTGGCCACCTGGGCCATGAAGCGGACGCCGCAGAACGCGATCACGTCCGCGTCCGTCGCCTCCGCCTTGCGCGAGAGGTCCAGGCTGTCGCCGACGAAGTCCGCGATGTCCTGCAACGCCGGCTCCTGGTAATAATGCGCCAGGATGACGGCATTGCGTTCCTTGCGCAGCCGCTCGATCTCGGCGCGGATGTCGACGCCCTGCAGGCTGCCGGTGGTCAGGTTCATATCTATCTCCCGTGGGGGTAGATAGGAGATGCGGCCGGACTTGTGAACGGCATGATCCTCCCCGGAACGGGGAGGGGGACCATGCGCCGAAGCGTCAGCGAAGGCGCATGGTGGAGGGGTCTTGCAGCGCGCGATTTCGGGGCCCTGAAACCCCTCCACCACGCCGGCCTGCGGCCGTCATGGTCCCCCTCCCCAAGCTCCGCTTGGGGAGAATCTAAGACGACGGCGTCGTCGCCGGCGTCGTCCGCGCCCGCTCGCGCAGCACGTCGCGCACCGGCCGCGACGCGTCGATCATCGAAGGCTCCGCCGCTCCCGGCTCGTCCGCGAAGCGCACGGTGACTCGCGCCTGGTCGAACCCGGCGGCGCGCAAGGGGAGCAGCAGGTTCTGCGTCATCGCCTCGCGCGCCGCGGCGCGTGCCATCTGCTGCAGCGCCGGGCTGCTCGCCTGGCGAACGGCCTCGCGGTTCGCGTCCGCGGCCCCCAGCCGCGCCAGCTCGTCGCGCAGCGCCGCCGTCATCGGCGGACCGCTGCGGTAATACTGCCCGCGCGACGTATCGAGGTTGGGGCGCGTGATCGTCAGCCCCGGCAGCGTCAGCGTCATCGTCTGCTGCGCCGCGTCCCAACGAAACCGGTCGGGCGTCAGCTGCCGCTGATCCAGCCGGTATTCCACCGTTGCGGGAACGATCGTCGTCTGCCGGTTGGTCAGCAATCCTCCCAGCCGCTCGCGCTCACGGGTCGTCACGGTCGCGACCTGGGCGCTGAACACGGTCAACTCGTTCTCCTGTCGGAGGCCCGTGATCATGGAGCCGACGACATCCACCTCGTCCTCGCCCGTCCAGCGCAGCCAGGCGAGCGCCGCAGCCACGGCGCAGGCGAGCAGTATGGCCATCGCCAGCCAGGGCCGGCGCCTGCCGGCGGTCCGCGTCCTGTCCCTCATGCCCCGCCTTCCCCCGCAGCCGGCAGCAGCGTCCAGCCCGCGCCTTCTCGCACGACCCGCCCCTGCTCTTCCAGGTGGATGAGGTGCGCCAGCACCGACGCGCCCGCCGCGGGGATCAGCGCCGGATCCAGCCTTGGATAGTTGCGCGCCACCAGCGCCGCCACGTCGGCCGGCCCGGTCTCCAACGTCCGCACGATCTGCGTCTCGCGGGCTCGCCGATGCGCGAGCAGCCCGCGCACCAGCTTGGCAGGTTCGTCGACCGGCTCCCCGTGCGCCGGATAATAAACGCGGTCCTCGCGCGCGGCGAGCTTGTGCAGGCTCGCCAGATAATCGCCCATATGCCCATCGGGCGGCAGGATGACGCTGGTCGACCAGCCCATGACATGGTCGCCGCTGAACAGCGCGCGCGCCTCGTCCCAGGCGAAGCACAGATGATTGGACATGTGCCCCGGCGTCGCCACCGCGCGCAGCGTCCAGTCGCCGCCGGTTACCGCCTCACCATCCTCTAGCACCCGGTCCGGCCCGTAGGCGGCGTCCACGCTCTCGCCCCACCCGCCTCCCGGCGTCGTCAGCGGCGCGCATCCGACCACCGGCGCTCCGGTCGCCGCCCTCAACGCCGCCGCCGCCGGGCTATGGTCGCGATGCGTATGCGTCACCAGTATCGCCCCGATCCGCTCGCCGGCGGTGGCGGAGAGCACGGCGGCGACATGTTCGGGCAGGTCGGGACCGGGATCGACAACCGCGACCTCGCCGGCGCCCACGATGTGCGTCTGCGTCCCCGTTTGCGTGAAAGGCGACGGATTGCGCGCCAGCACCCGCCGAACGCCGGGGCCCACCTGCTCGACCTGACCGTAAAGCGCCGCATCCATGAACGCCTGTTGCCCGATCACGCCGCCTCACGCCAGCACGACGATGCGTTGAGCCAAGCGGAGATCCCCACTCGACGCTGTGTCGGTCAGCTTTACACCTTGCCGCACGGGCTTAAGCCGTGGACCGGCACTTTTCCCCCAGAAACTGCCATTCTGTGCGGTTGGCACGCGACGTGCATAGCTATTCAGGTCCACCTGGTTCCACAGACCGACAAAGGGGGCGGGGAGGTTTGGTCACCTCCCCGCCCCTTCTCCTGGGCCTTCAGGCCTTGGCGACCTGCCCGTCGTTCAGCAGCGTCTGCAGCTCGCCCGCCTCGTACATCTCCATCATGATGTCCGACCCGCCGACGAACTCCCCCTTGACGTAAAGCTGCGGCACCGTCGGCCAGTCGGAGTAGGCCTTGATCCCCTGTCGGATCTCGGGGTCCTGCAGCACGTCGACCGTCTGATAGGCGACGCCGAGATGATCGAGGATCGCCACCGCCCGGCTCGAAAAGCCGCACTGGGGAAACAACGCCGTGCCCTTCATGAACAGAACGACGTCGTTGGACGTGACAAGCGCCTCGATGCGCGGATTGGATTCGGACACCTGGTGATACTCCTAATCGGGGGACGCGGTGGTGAGCTGCAGCGCGTGGAGCTCGTTGCCCATGCGCCCGCCCAGGGATTCGTAGACGCGCTGGTGCTGGCGGACCCGCGGCAGCCCGCGAAACGTCTCGCTGACCACGCGCGCCGCATAATGGTTGCCGTCGCCGGCGAGGTCGGTGATCTCGATCCGCGCATCGGGGATGCCCGCCTGGATCAGCGCCTCGATATCGGCGGCGGCCATCGCCATGCTACATCGCCTCCATCAGCTGCCGCCGCGCTTCGATGGCCTTGTCGGCCAGCGCCGTGCGGATGCGGGCCTCGTCCATGTCGACACCCGCCGAGGTCAGATCGCCGAGCAGCTTGCGGATCACATCCTCGTCGCCCGCCTCCTCGAAATCGGCGCGCACGACATCCTTGGAGTAGGCATCCGCTTCCTCGGGCGTCAGCCCCATCAGTTCGGACGCCCAGGCGCCCAGCAGCCGGTTGCGCCGGGCGATGGCCTTGAACTGCATCTCCTCGTCGCGGGCGAACTTCGCCTCGAACGAGGCTTGGCGGTCGTCGAAAGTGGTCATGCGGGATCCCCAGCGCTTGCGTCGAAGTTGAGATAGGTTGCCGCGGCAAACGGCGCAACGCCGAACCCCCTGAACCTTCTCCCGCCTTCGCGGGAGAGGAGGGAGCCGCGAAGCGGCGGAAGGTGAGGGTCTTCTCTGTGAATCCACAGAAAAAAGACGCTTACCTGCTCTCCCGCAAGCGGGAGAGGGCCTCTAGCCCATCGTCACGACGAGCTTCCCCACCGCCGCCCGCGCCGCCATGTGCGCGATCGCCTCGCCGCCCTGCTCCAGGGGCCAGGTCCGGCTCACCCTCGGCGCGATCTTGCCATCTTCCCACAGTCGCAGCAGCGTCCGGAGGTGCGCCGCGTTCGCCTCGGGGTCGCGGCCTGCGAACGCGCCCCAGAACACCCCGCACACGTCGCAGCTCTTCAGCAGCGTCAGGTTCAGCGGCAGCCGCGGGATACCCGCCGGAAAGCCCACCACCAGATACCGCCCTTCCCATGCGATCGACCGCAACGCGGGTTCCGCATAGTCGCCCCCCACGGGATCGTAGATCACGTCCGCACCCGCCGGCCCGACGGCGTCCTTGAACTGCGCCGCCAGCGCCTTGGACGCGTCCTTGTCGAACGGCCCGCGACCGTAGATCAGGACTTCGTCAGCCCCCGCCTCGCGCGCCGCGGCCGCCTTCTCCTCCGACGACACCGCGGCGATCACCCGCGCGCCGTACGCCTTGCCGAGCTCAACCGCGGCAAGCCCGACACCGCCCGCCGCGCCCAGCACCAGCAGCGTCTGCCCGGCCCGCAAGCGCCCACGGTCGAGCAGCGCGTGGATCGATGTCGCATAGGTCAGGATCAGCGCCGCGCCTTCCGCGAAGCTGCGCCCCTCGGGCAGCCGCAGCGCCATCTCCGCCCCGACCAGCACCTGCTCCTGCAACCCGCCATGCCCCAGCATCGCAATCACCCGGTCGCCGACCGCCCAGCCGACGACGCCTTCGCCCATCGCCACGACCTCGCCCGCGATCTCGCCCCCCGGCGCGAACGGCCGCGGCGGCTTGAACTGGTATTTGTCCTCGATGATCAGCACGTCGGGATAGTTGATCGCGCACGCCCACACGCGGACCAGCAGCTGGCCCGGACCGGGGGTTGGATCGGGAACGTCGGTGAACTGGAGTGTTTCGGGCCCGCCCGAAGCGGTGGAGAGAAGAGCTTTCATGCTTACTCCGTTCGTCCCGAGCGCAGTCGAGGGGCGCTGGAAACCGTGCCAATCGCCCCTCGACTTCGCTCGGGACGGACAAACCCTAATTGGCTTTCGTTGTCACGTCCCGCACCTGCCGCTTGACCTCGAACACCGCGTCCGCGGCGTCGGTGCCAGCCTTGGCGCTCCAGCTGTCGACCCCCGCCACGATCTCCGGCGCGGTCTGCCCATCCAGCGCGGCGCGGATGCGGCGTCCATACTCGGCCCGGTCCGCGGCGGCCGCGAACTGCTTGCCGCGCAACGCGGTCAGCGCCGCCTCGAACTTCAGCCGGTCGCGCGGGCCCAGTTCCGCCCGCGCCGCCGCAACCGTTCGGTCGAAGGCCTCCGGGCTGGATCCGTCGATAACCGTCGGTTCCGACTGGCCCAGCCCGCACGCGCCCAGCAGCAGCGCCGCGGCCAGCGCGATCGCCTTCACCGCGCCCTTCTCAACCGGCATCGAGCTCCGCCAGCAGCCGCTGCGCGCCGTCCACCTTGTCCATCGTCCACAACATGAAGCGGCTGTCGACGTTGATCGTGCGGTTCACCGCCGGGTTGAACATCCAGTCGGACACGACGCCGTCCAGCGTGCCGTCGAACGCCAGGCCGACAAACTCGCCGCGCGCGTTGATCACCGACGATCCGGAATTTCCGCCGGTAATGTCCACCGTCGATAGGAAGTTCACCGGCAGCGTCCCCAGCTTGCGCGACGCGTAGCGGCCATAGTCCCGGGCCCGGATCAGCTGGATCGCCTTGTCCGGCGCGTCGAACTCGCCCGTCCCGCGCTGCTTGGCGGCGAGGCCCTCGGCGGTGGTGAACGGCATCCACTCCACGCCGTCCTGCTTGCGGCCCTTCACGTGCCCGTAGGTGAAGCGCAGCGACCCGTTGGCGTCGGGGTACAGCGTCTTGCCCCGCGCCTCCGCATGAGCGAGCCGTGCTTGCATGTAGGCCGCGCGCGCCCGCTGGATGTCGCCCGCGCGCGCCTTAAGCGCGTTCTCCGTCTCCAGATCTTCATCATAGGTTGCGACCGCCAACCGCACGAACGGGTCGGTCGACGCGCGCATCTGCGCCGTGGTCATGTTTAGCAACGCCAGCCGGTTCGCCGTCGTGCCAAGCTTGGTGCCCGCGTAATAACCCTCGATCGGCGCCTTGGCGAAAGCCGCGTCGAAGCTCTTGTGGCGCTGTGCGGCGGGCAGCTTGCGGTATTCGGCCAGCGCGGCTTCGAACAACCGGCGATCGACAACGGGGTCGAAGCGGCGATCGAGCGCCGTCAGGCTTTCCTCAAAGAAGCGGCGGTCGCGGTCCTGGAACCCTGCCTCGCGCAACGCATCCGGCTTGGCCTGTTCCTGCGACCAGCGATAGGCGCGGCGCGCCGCCGAGAACAGCTGCGCCCGGCCGAGCAGCCCCCTCCGCACGCTTGCCGCCTGCTCCGCCTGATCGATCCCGGTCAGCCGGTCGAGTTCGGCGATCGAAGCGCCGTAGCGCGCGCGGCGGCTTGGATCGGCGTCGACCCACGCGCGGAACGCGCGCTCGTCGGCGGCCTTCTTCGCGACCAGCCCAAGCGCTTCCGCGCCCGACATCTGGCCGATCTGGTTCTTCTTCGTGTTGTCCGCGCTCTTGATGATCGACGCGTACTTGATGGACGCGTCCGGGTTGCCCGCCGTCGCGGACGCGATCGCATCCGAATATTCGGTCAGCAGCCGCTGCGTCAGCGGATACATTTCGGCGAACTGGAAGCGCACTTCATCCGCGGTGCGATGGCGATTGGTCGTGCCCGGGAAACCCGCCAGCATCACGAAGTCGCCATCCTCGATCCCCTGCTTGGCGATCCTGAGGAACGCCTTGGGCTTGAACGGCACATTCTCCTTGGCGTACGGCGCGGCCGAGCCGTCAGGCGCTACATAGGCGCGGTAGAAGCCGAAGTCGCCAGTGTGCCGCGGCCACTGCCAGTTGTCGGTCTCGCCACCGAAATTGCCGATACCGCCCGCCGGCGCATAGGCGAGGCGGACGTCCTTGATCTCCAACTGCTGCTGCAGGAAGTACTGTGCGCCGCCGTAATAAGCCCGGACATCGCAACGCCGGCTCGGCTGCCGCTCGCACGCCTGCACCAGCCCCTTGCGATTGGCCTCCATGCGATCGAAACGCTGCCGCCCGGCCAGATTCGTCGCCCCCGCGTTCATCCCAGCGGTCACGTCGCGCAGGTCTTCGATCACATAGATGCGCGTACCGGGCGCGGCGGGCAGCTCGTCCGCCATCGTCTTCGCCAGGAAGCCGTTGGTCAGATAATCCTGCCCCGGCTTGGAATTATACTGGATCGACCCGTAGACGCAGTGATGGTTGGTCGCGACCAGCCCCGTCGGCGACAGAAACGCCGCCGAACATCCGCCCAGCGACGCGATCGCGGTGAGCGGCGGCTGCTGCAGATTGCCCAGCTTGACCGGATCGAGCCGCAGCCCGGCTTTGCGCATCTGGTCGGCGATCTTGGTCGTCTGGCTGGGCAGCCACATGCCTTCGTCGGCGAGCGCCGGAGAAGAAAGAGCGGCGATCGCGGTGGCGGCGAGCAGGGTCTTGCGCATGAGCATCCTCTTGTTTGTTCTGGTTTTAACCGGCGATGAAGCGCGGCGGAACAGGAGTCAAACCGCTCCACGTCGTCCCAGCGAAGGCTGGGACCTCAGCAAGCCCGGATACGCGCACTTCACCCGCCGAGATGCCAGCCTCCGCTGGCATGACGCACCTCACGGATTATCGCGCCGCCTTCGGAAACGCCGGCAACTTGGCAACGTCCCCCGGCTCGTGCTGGATGATCACCTTCGCCCGCCGGTTCTTCGCGATCGCGCGGAAGCGGTCGAACGACCCCAGCGTGTCCGAACGATCTGCGTTGAAGCTCGGCACACCGTTGTTCGCGACCTGTTGCGTAAAATGGTAAAGGTCTCCCGTCAGCAGCACCGCCCCGCCCGGCAGGTCGACCAGCAGCGACTTGTGCCCCGGCGTATGCCCCGGCATGTCGAGCATCACGACGCGCCCGTCGCCGAACACGTCGCGGTCGCGCGGCACGGACACGAACTTGGCCGCGCCCGACACCCACGGCCCGAACCGCGCCTGCGCGTCCGGACCCTTGCTCACCGTCTCGTAATCCGCCGGCCCCATCAGCAGCGTCGCGCGCGGGAAGTCGATCGCCTGCCCGGTATGGTCGCCGTGCGAATGACTGATGCCCACGAAGTTCACCTGATCGGGCCGCACCCCAATCCGTGCCAGCTGATCGGCGATCCGGACGGTCAGCCGCATCGCGAACGGCCCCTGCGCCGGCGCGGGCGTCATCGCCGAACCAGGCAAGCCGGTATCCCACAACAGATAGCTCGCGCCGTGCTTGACCAGGTAGCAGCTGTTCGTCAGCGTCTTCTTCTGTCCGCGATAAAGATAGGTGTCGGAGAACACGTCCAGGTCGCTGACCTGGATCGTCCCGCAATCCAGCCGCCACAACGCCATGTCCGGCGCCGGCGCACGCCGCGGCGCCGCCTGCATGCCGGTGAGGGTCAGGAACGCGGCCGCCGCCGCCAGCACCTTCTTCATACGCTCGCTCTCCTATTCGTCGGGGACGTACCGCGCCGTCGTCTTTGCCGCTACTTCCTCGGCGGTTACCCCCGGCGCTAGCTCGATCAGCCGGAAATCGCTCTGGTGATCCGGCCGCTGGAACACCGCCAGGTCGGTGACGATCATGTCCACCGAGTTCTTGCCCGTCAGCGGCAGCGTGCAATGCGGAATGAACTTCGGGCTCCCGTCCTTGGACGTGTGCTCCATCACCACGATGATCTTCTTGACCCCGGCGACGAGGTCCATCGCCCCGCCCATGCCCTTGATCATCTTGCCCGGGATCATCCAGTTGGCGATGTCGCCGGCCTCGCTGACCTCCATCGCGCCCAGCACGGTCAGGTCGATATGCCCGCCGCGGATCATCGCGAAGCTTTGCTCCGATCCGAAATAGCTCGACGACGGCAACTCGCTGATCGTCTGCTTGCCGGCGTTGATCAGGTCCGGGTCGACCTCGTCGTCGTACGGAAACGGTCCTATGCCCAGCATGCCGTTCTCCGACTGCAGCACGACCTCCATTCCCTCGGGAATGTTGTTCGCCACCAGCGTCGGAATCCCGATGCCAAGGTTGACGTAAAACCCGTCCTGCAGCTCCTTGGCGGCGCGTGCGGCCATGCCGTTGCGATCCCAGGGCATCAGGCGTCTAACTTTGTAAGTAGTAGCATAGATTGTGACTCGAGACTGTCTTCCAGCCTGCGCAGACTCGCTCCCGCTTCTCCATTCACGCCACCGGTTATACGATCTTCAGTAGCTGCTATCTGCGCGGCAACATCTTGAAGGGTAAAACCATCAGCACCCATGATAGAAGCGGTAGACTCGGTAATCTCCATTTTCAGATCACCCACTAGTTCGCCAACCGCTCTTACTTCAGCTATGAGGTCCCGCAACAAGTCATTGTTTTCGCGGACAAGAAGCGACACTTCTGAAGTGAGCTTGCCGATTAGATCGCTGACGATATCATCAACCATTCACGTCGCCTCCCTCTGCCGCACAGTTCGAAACTCGATCTTCTTGTCATACGGCGCGCCCAGGATCATGCGCTTGACGTAAATGCCCGGCAGATGGATCGCGTCGGGGTCAAGCGTCCCCACCGGCACGATCTCCTCGACCTCCGCGACGCACACACGCCCCGCGGTCGCCATCGGCTGGTTGAAGTTGCGCGCCGTCTTTCGGAACTGCAGGTTCCCCGCCTCGTCGGCGCGCCAGCCCTTTATGATCGACAGGTCCGCGCGGATCCCGCGCTCCAGGATATACTCCTCACCGTCGAAGGTCTTGACCTCCTTGCCATCGGCGACCTGCGTGCCGACGCCGGTCTTGGTGTAGAAGCCCGGTATGCCCGCCCCGCCCGCCCGGCAGCGCTCCGCCAGCGTCCCCTGCGGACAGAACTCGACCTCGAGCTCACCCGCCAGATATTGCCGCTCGAACTCCTTGTTCTCGCCGACATAGGAGGAGATCATCTTCCGGACCTGGCGCGTGCGCAGCAGCTTGCCAAGGCCCTCATTGTCGATGCCCGCATTGTTGGACGCGATGGTCAGGTCCCGGACCCCCGACGCCTGAATCGCGTCGATCAGCCGCTCCGGAATCCCGCACAGCCCGAAGCCGCCCGCGCACAAGGTCATTCCGTCGTGCAGCAGCCCATCGAGTGCGGCGGCGGCGTCGGGGTAGATCTTCTTCATTCACCGCTCCTGAAATCCTCCCCGGAACGGGGAGGGGGACCGCGACGCGCAGCGGCGTGGTGGAGGAGGCCCATCGTGGCCGCGGAGGCCCCCTTCCATTTTGCTGCGCAAAGTCCCCCTCCCCGTGCCCGGAAGGAGCTTGCTCCTACTTCATCTTCCCCAGCACCGACTGCAGCTGCATCGCGTTGGACATGTCGCCCTCGACCTTGAGCTTGCCCTGCATGAAGGCGGTCATGCCGTCGAGCTGGCCCGAAGACATCGCTTCCCAGTCCGCCCACGCGACCTTGATCGTCGTGTCCGCCGGCCCGTCCTCCGCGCTCGCCTGGTTCGCGACGCCGTCCAGCAGCACGGTGCCCTCCGAACCGAAGTCGATCTTGACTCGCTTGTTCGGGATGAACGCGTTCGCCGCGTTCAGCTTGGTGATCATCTCGTCCTTGGTCATGGGGGCGCTCCTTTGAAGTTGCCGCACGCGATAGCCGGTGAGTTGGGGAGGTCAACCGTGCCCATGAACGTCATCCCGGCGAAAGCCGGGACCCAAGTACATGGTGTTTAGAAGACGCGCGACAGCTGTTCGACCGGCCTTCCAAGTTCAGTGTTCTTGGGTCCCGGCTTTCGCCGGGATGACGATCTGGGTAACGTTACCCCATGACCCAACGCACCGGCGGCCGCATTCTCATCGACCAACTCCTGGCGCAGGGCTGCGACCGCATCTTCTGCGTGCCCGGCGAATCCTACCTCGCGGCGCTGGACGCGCTGCACGATACGCCGCAGATCGACCTCGTCGTCTGCCGTCAGGAAGGCGGCGCGGCCTATGCGGCGGAGGCGGACGGCAAGCTCACCGGCCGGCCCGGGGTCGCCTTCGTCACCCGCGGCCCGGGCGCGACCAACGCCAGCATCGGCGTCCACACCGCCATGCAGGACTCCACCCCCATGCTGCTGCTGATCGGCGACGTCGCGCGCGGCGACCGCGACCGCGAGGGGTTTCAGGAGATCGACTTCGCCGCGATGTTCCGCCCGCTGGCGAAGTGGGCCGCGCGCGTCGACGACGCCCGCCGTGTGCCCGAATACCTCGCCCGCGCCTACGCCACCGCGCTGTCCGGCCGGCCCGGTCCGGTCGTGCTGGCCCTGCCCGAGGACATGCTGACGGACGTCGTGGAGGCGACCGGCCGTCCCCGCGTCCACGCGCCGGCGCAGGTCGCCGACCCGCTCGCGCTGGACGCGATGATGGCGCTCGTCGCCGATGCCTGCGCGCCGATCGCGATCGTCGGCGGCGCGGGCTGGGGACCCGCGGCGGCGCACAGCTTCGCCGCCTTCGCGACCCGCATCGGCCTGCCCGTCGCCAGCGCCTTCCGCCGACAGGACGCGCTGGCCAACGATTGCCCCGTCTACGCCGGCAATCTCGGCTACGGCCCCAATCCCAGGCTCCTCGCCCGCGTCCGCGCGGCCGATCTCATCATCGCGGTCGGCGCCCGGCTGGGGGAGGCGACCACCGACGGCTATTCGCTGATCACACCCGACCATCCGGGCCAGACGCTGGTTCACGTCCATCCCGACCCCGCCGAACTCGGCCGCGTTTACCGCACCGACCTGCCGATCTGCGCCGATCCCAAGGAGTTCGCCGAAATGGCCGAAGCCTGGGATCATGAAGGCGTCTTCCACTTCGACGCCGGCGTACAGGCCCATGCCGAATGGCTCGCCTGGTCAACCGCCGCGCCCGACGGTCAGCCGCTCGATCTCGGCCTCGTCGCCACGCACATGCGCGACACGCTTCCCGCCGACACGGTGATCTGCAACGGCGCCGGCAATTTTTCCGGGTGGTGGCACCGCTACTGGCGTTATTCCGCGTGCCCGTCCCAGCTTGCCCCCACCAACGGCTCGATGGGCTATGGCCTCCCCGCCGGCATCGCCGCCGCGCTCCGCGCGCCCGATCGGCAGGTCGTCGTCCTCGCCGGCGACGGCGACTTCCTGATGAACGGGCAGGAACTCGCAACCGCGGTCGCGCGCGGGTGCCGCATGCTGGTGCTGGTCATCGACAACGCCAGCTACGGCACCATCCGCATGCATCAGGAACGCGAACATCCCGGCCGCGTCGTCGGCACCGATCTGGCTAATCCCGACTTCGCCGCCCTCGCCCGCGCCTATGGCGCCTGGGCTTCGACTGTCGACCGCACCGAGGACTTCGCGACCGCCTTGGCCGAGGCGCGGCGGCAGCCCGGCGTCGCCCTGCTCCACCTGCGCACCGACATCGAACGGATCAGCGCGGGAACGACGCTGACCGCACTCCGCACAGCAAGGGGCGGCTGAACCGCCGCTACTTCGCGGGCGCGGCTCCCTCGCAGAAGGCGGCGCTCAGCAGGTCGTAGCTCAGGCCCTTGCCCTGCCAGACTTCGCCGAACTCCAGCTTCCCGGTGTTGGCGAAGACGACCAGCGACCGGCCGAGCGACGGCGCCAGGATGTTGCGCACCTGCACCCCGCCGATCGCGCCGCGCCGCTCGACCAGCTGCACCGATCCCGCGCAGCCCCTCAACGCCGCCGGAAACGACCACGCGCCTAGCGCCGCATATCCGAACTTCGGCTCGCCCGCCCACATGACGGCCGTCGACGCGGGCGACACGGCGCGGCGGGACAACAGAGCCGCGTCGAACTTCAACAGGTCGCGTGCCGTCCCGACGATCGCGCCCCCGGGACCGAACGTCGCCAGATTGTACGGCAACTCGCCTGCACCAACCTCGTCGTAACCGGCGACTCCCGGCCGCCCGCGGCGCGCCGCCTCGACCGATCGCAGCGCTAGCGGCTTGGCCAGCCGTTCGCGCACCAGTTGCGCGTAGGTCCGCCCGCTGACGCGCTCAAGGATCGCGCCCAGCACGATGTAGTCGCAATTATTATAGGCAAAGCTCGCCCCCGGCGCGCCTTTCGGCGCCCCCGCGCAAACGCCCATGGCATCGGCCAGACCGCCCACGTCCCCGCTCCGCCCGTAGAAGGGCGGCATGCTGTTGGCGTTTGGGGCGCCGTCGCTCGGGTTGGGCAGCCCCGACAGGTGCTGCAGCAGATGGCGGATCGTGATCGCCCTGCCCGTCGGACCGCCGAAGCTCGGCAAATAGTCGGTGACCGCCGCGTCCAGCCGCAGGCGCCCGGCGTCCACCTCCGCCATCGCGAGCGCGGCGGTGACCTGCTTGCTGACCGAGGCCCAGCGCCACAGCTGGCCGTTGCGGTGCGGGCGCCTGTTCGCTCGGTCGGCCAAACCAACCGCACGCGCGTGCAGCACGCGGCCCGACGCATCGCCGACCAGCACCTCGCCCGCGAACCCCCTGGCGGCGGCGCGGTTCACCGCCGCATCGACGCGCGCCTTCAGCGTTTCCGCCCAGGCCGCGCTCGGCGCAAGCGCTGCGGCCAGAACGCCGGCAACGGCCAGCAGGATATTCATGCAACACCTCGCTCGAAGCCCGAGCGCCTCGCGAAGCTCGTGCCCGCAGACTAGGCGAGGCGTGCAAACGCCGCAACGCAGCCGGCGCAAGCGAACCGGACAAGCGAAAGGCCGCCACCGGTCATCCCGGCGGCGGCCTCCTCGCGTCGCGTTTGCGACCCCCGAGCCTGTGAGGGCTAGAGCTTGTTGATGACGCCCTTGACCTTGCCCTTGAGCTCCTGGCCATCGCCCTTCAGCTCCTGCGCATCGCCTTCGGCGCGCGTGTCCGCGTCGGGGCTGGACTGCTTGAGGTCGCCGGCAACCTGGTTGGCGGCGCCTTTGATCTTGTCGGTGAATTCACCCATTCGTCGTCTCCTTCACATGGATCAACGTCGCGGGCCGACGGCTGTTCCGCCTACACGCCGAACGGATAGGTCCCGTCTCCGGCACCCGCCGGCACCGCAGGTCCCCGCAACGCGCTGACCGCGCGTGTTTCGTCGAACCAGACCCAGCCGTCATACTGCCGCGACAGGCTGCTCTCCGAATAGTGGCTCCACCGCTCGGTCTGCGGGCGGTAGATGACGCCGATATACCGCTCCAGCCGCGGTTCGCTCAGCGCGCTCTGCAACTCCTCTTCCGCGCCGCGCAGATCCAGCAGGAAGCGCTCGCCCCCGGCATCGTGGCACAGCCGCTCGATGCTGTCCGGCATGGAAGGCTTGACCGCCTTGATCCGCATCGGCGCGTCCCAGTCGTCCGCCGCCGCCACCGTTCCCGTGTGGGTGCCGAACCCGATCAGCGCCGCCTCCTCGCTGAACCGCTGCCGCACCAGCTGCCCGATATTATGTTCCCCGCGCGACCAGCCCATGTCGGTGAAGCGCGCGTCGCCGATATGGCTGTTGTGCGCCCACACGACCGCCTTGGCGCCCGCACCCCGCGCGTCGAGCACTTGGCACAACGTCTCGAACATGTGGCTGTCGCGCAGATTCCAGCTCTCGGCCGCCCCATGGTACATAACGCGGTAATAGGCCTCGGCGTTGGCCACGAGCCTGGCGTTCGCCTGCGCGTCGAGGAGCGCCTCGTCGTCCCCCTCCAGCCGCTTGTTCAACATGTCGCCCAGCATGGCGAGCACGCCTTCCTCGCACGCGGCATGGCCTTCGCGCATCGCCAGCTGCCCGTATCGCGCCGGGTCCCGGCTCCACGGCAGCAGGCACCCATACCGCTCGCGCGCATCGTCCGCGCCTTCCGGATCGTGCACGTCGAGATAGTCGATCACCGCGCGCATGGACCCGCCCAGATTGTACAGGTCCAGCCCGTAGAATCCCGCCTGCTGGCCATCCACCTTGTCGCGGTTCCACGCCGTCATCCACTCGAGCAGCGCCTCGACCTCGCGGTTGCGCCACATCCAGTGCGGAAAGCGCTCGAACGCCTGCGCGTCCTCCTCCCTTGCCGGCAGGCCGCGCACCCGCCGGTTGAGCGCCGCCGCGTCCGGCCAGTCCGCCTCCACCGCGACGATGTTGAACCCGTGCCGCTCGATCAGCCTCCGCGTGATCGCCGCCCGCGCCCGGTAGAACTCGCTCGTCCCATGGCTCGCCTCGCCCAGCAACACGACGCGCGCATCCGCGTACCGGTCGAACGCTTCAGCGAAACGAGGATCGTCGATCGGCGGCAGCGGCACCGCCGCCTCCGCGATCATTTTTGAAATTGGATCCACGGCTCCACTCCTGCTGCCACAGGAGAAAGCCAAAGCCGCGAAGCCGTTCCCTAGATCAGCCCCGCCAGCGGACTTGACGGATCGGCATAGCGCCGCTTGCCCATGCGCCCCGCGCGGTACGCCAGCCGCCCGGCCTCCACCGCCAGCTTCATCGCCCGCGCCATGGCGATCGGGTCCCTTGCCTCGGCGATCGCGGTGTTCATCAGCACGCCGTCGCAGCCCAGCTCCATCGCCACTGCCGCGTCCGACGCGGTGCCGACGCCCGCGTCGACCAGCACCGGCACCCGCGCCTGTTCGACCATGATGCGGATCATCACCGGGTTCTGCAGGCCCAGCCCCGACCCGATCGGCGCGCCCAGCGGCATGATCGCCACCGCGCCCGCGTCCTCCAGCTTCTTCGATGCGATGGGATCGTCGGCGCAATAGACCATCGGCTGAAAGCCCTCCTTGGCCAGCACCTCCGTCGCGCGCAGCGTTTCGATCATGTCCGGGTACAGCGTCTTGGCCTCGCCCAGCACCTCCAGCTTGACCAGCGTCCACCCGCCCGCCTCGCGCGCCAGCCGCAGCGTCCGGATCGCCTCGTCCGCGGTGAAGCAGCCCGCCGTGTTGGGAAGGTATGTGATCTTCTTGGGGTCGATATAGTCCATCAACAGCGGCGCGTTGCGGTCGGCGACGTTCACCCGCCGCACCGCCACGGTGACGATCTCCGCCCCCGACGCCGCCACCGCCGCCGCGTTCTCCTCGAAGCTCTTGTACTTGCCCGTGCCGACGATCAGCCGCGACCCGAACGTCCGCCCCGCGACCGTCCAGCTGTCCGCATCGACGTCCCCCCGCGTCCCGCCGTGATTGCTCATGATGTTCATTCGCCTGCTTTCGCCTCGCGCACCAAAACCACCGTTCCCGCCGGATCCGAGATCCAGTGGCCGGTCACGCCATCGAGCGGCTCGAGCTCGTCCCGCTTGGGAACGCCCGCCGCCACCAAACGACTGACCTCCGCCTCACCGTCGTCGGCGAACATCTCGAGCCAGACGTCCACCTGGCTTTGCCGGGGAACCCTGTCGATCCAGAGCGTCATTGCGCCAAAGATGAATGCCGTCGAGGCGTCGGTCGTTTTCGCGACCTCAAGCCCAAGCGCATCACGGTAGAAAGCGACCGTTTCATCGTACCGGTACGAAGGCACTTTGATCGCGATATTCTTACCCGGTCGCATGGCCATCAGCCGCCTCCCACGCCTAACCGCCACCAACGAACGTCACGATCTCGATATCGTCGCCGTCCTCCACCGCCACCTGTCCCAGCGTTGATCGCGGCACCACGTGGAGGTTGCGCTCCACCGCCACCTTGGCCGGCTCCAGCCCCAACTCCCCCGCCAGCTCGCCCAGCGACATCCCCGCGCGCACGCGCCGGTGCTCGCCGTTGACGCGAATGGACAGGGTTCCGTCGGACGTCATCTTGTTCTTCCCACAAGCCCACACCGGGCCCACTGTTCGCGGTCTATATCGTTCGTCCCGAGTGAAAACGAGGGGCGCCCGCACCAAGGCCCCTCGTTTTCACTCGGGACGAACGGAAAAACCGCGCTAAGAGCTAAGGCTTCACACCCCGAAGGCCGCCCATGCCCGAACCTCTGATCTTCGTCCTCAACGGCCCCAACCTCAACCTGCTGGGCACGCGCGAGCCCGAGATCTACGGCCACGACACGCTGGACGCGATCGCCGCGCGCCTGGCCGATCGCGCCTCGTCCGCCGGCGCCGTGGTCGACGTCCGCCAGTCCAACCATGAAGGCCATCTGATCGAATGGCTGCACGAGGCGCAGGCCCGCGGCGCCCGCGCCGTCATTCTCAACGCCGGCGGCTTCACCCACAGCAGCGTCGCGCTGCACGACGCGGTGAAGGCGATCGCGACGCCGGTGATCGAGGTCCACCTGTCCAACCCGCAGGCGCGCGAAAGCTTCCGCCGCCGCAGCCTCATCGCTCCCGTGGCGCGCGGCAGCATCGCCGGCCTGGGCGCGCTGGGCTACGAGCTCGCGCTGGACGCGGCCCTGCGGCTCTGACAGAGCGCTGCGCGACTAATCAGGGGTTTTCATGGACGACAACGGCAAGGGCGCGATGCAGATCGACGCCGAGCTCGTGCGCCAATTGGCGCAGCTGCTCGCGGAAGGGGACTTGAGCGAGATCGAGGTGGAGGACGGCGAACGCCGCATCCGCCTGAAGCGCAAGATCGAACAGGCGCCCGCCGCCGCCGCGCCCGCCGCGGCCGCGCCGCCCCCGCCCGTTGCAGCCGCCGCCCCGCCGGCCGCACCCGCCGCGCCCCCCGCCGACCACCCGGGCACAGTGCGCTCGCCGATGGTCGGCACCGCCTATCTGTCCAGCGCCCCCGGCGTCCCCGCTTTCGTGTCCGTGGGCGACAAGGTGTCCGCCGGCGATACGCTACTGATCGTCGAGGCGATGAAGGTCATGAACACCATAGTCGCCACGTCCGCGGGCACCGTCCGGCAGATCCTGATCCAGGACGGCCAGCCGGTGGAATACGACCAGCCCCTCGTGGTCGTGGAGTGACGCGCGCGCCCGTGTGCCCCGGCGTAGGCCGGGGCCCAGTGACACCGCAGGCACGACTGGACCCCGGCTTACGGGGTCCCCGCAAAGTACTACTTTGCGGGGTGCCCCTACGCCGGGGAACAACAAATTGAGCGCTCCGACACCATGACCATCAAGAAAGTCCTCATCGCCAATCGCGGCGAGATCGCGCTGCGCATCCACCGCGCGTGCCACGAAATGGACATCAAGACCGTCGCGGTGCATTCCACCGCCGATTCCGACGCGATGCACGTCCGCCTCGCCGACCAGGCGATCTGCATCGGCCCGCCGCCCGCGACCGACTCCTACCTCAACATCCCCAACATCATCTCGGCGGCCGAAATCTCGCACGCCGACGCCATCCATCCCGGCTACGGCTTCCTCTCCGAAAACGCGCAGTTCGCCGAGATCGTCGAACTCCACAACCTCGCGTGGATCGGCCCCAAGCCCGAACATATCCGCACCATGGGCGACAAGATCGAGGCCAAGCTTACGGCCGCCAAGCTAGGCCTGCCGCTCGTCCCCGGCTCCGATGGTCCGCTTGAGACGATCGCCGAGGCGATGCGCGTCGCGCGCGAGATCGGCTACCCGGTGATCATCAAGGCGGCGTCCGGCGGCGGCGGGCGCGGCATGAAGGTCGTGACCTCCGAAGAGCAGCTAGAATCGCTGATGAGCCAGGCCGCGACGGAGGCGAAGGCGGCGTTCGGCGACGGCACCGTGTATATGGAAAAGTACCTCACCGATCCGCGTCACATCGAATTCCAGGTGTTCGGCGACGGCGAGGGCAACGCCATTCACCTGGGCGAGCGCGACTGCTCGCTCCAGCGCCGCCACCAGAAAGTGCTGGAGGAAGCCCCCTCCCCCATCATCCGCGGCGACGAGCGCGACCGCATGGGCGGCATCGTCGCCCGCGCGATGGCCAACATGGGCTATCGCGGCGCGGGCACGATCGAGTTCCTCTACGAGCGCGGCGAATTCTACTTCATCGAAATGAACACGCGGCTGCAGGTGGAACATCCGGTCACCGAGATGATCACCGGCGTCGACCTCGTGCGCGAACAAATCCGCATCGCCTGCGGCGAGGGCCTCAGCGTCAGCCAGGACCAGGTCCGCTTCCGCGGCCACGCCATCGAATGCCGCATCAACGCGGAGGACCCCAAGACCTTCGCGCCCAGTCCTGGCACGGTGAAGGCCTATGTCGCGCCCGGCGGCATGCACGTCCGCGTCGATAGCGGCCTCTATAGCGGCTACAAGGTGCCGCCTTATTACGACTCCATGATCGGCAAGCTGATCGTCTACGGCACCACGCGCGAGCGCTGCATCATGCGGCTGAAGCGCGCGTTGGAGGAATATGTCATCGAAGGCATGAAGACCACGATCCCCCTCCACCAGGCGATCATCCGCGACCCGGAGTTCCTGGCCGGCAACTACACCATCAAATGGCTCGAAGAATGGCTCGCTCGGGCGGACTAGGGCGACCGTCCGGGGGACAGGCGCTCCCGCCCGTGCGAGCCATCTGAGCCGCGACAGCGGATGAAGGCGTCCGGGGGACGGCCTCAAAGCCGATCTTCCAGCCATCCGGAGAAGTGGCTGGCGCGGAATCGATAGAACCCGCAAACTAACCGGACCTGACGCGCACCGGTCACTCCGAACTAAGTGACGGGATCCAGTTCCGTCGCGTCAAAGGGCTGTCCTGCAACATCCGTGAACGGAGCCGCGCCGTCCCCGCCGCTGTCCTTCATATACTGCAAAAGCTCGGCAGGCGTGAGCTTGCGGGTTGAGTTTCCGAAGCGGACGTAGACATCATCAACCTTCTGTCCTTTCGGATTCAGGAAGACGATGCTGGGGGAACGTTTGACGATCACGCGCGCCACGTCCTTCCCGTCGAGCGCGTCGAACGCCACCTCAATCCAACTGAGCGCGTTCTTGCCCAAGCCGTTGGCCAGAAGGTCGGTCAGGAACAGCTCGAAGCCATCTCGATCTTTCTTCTTGAGCGTCGCATAATCATGCTGGAGACCGACGAGGGAACCGTCATCGGCGACGCCGATCACCAACGTTCCGCCGCTGGTGTTGAGAAATCCCGCCACGGTGCGCGCGATCGCGAACTCCACCCCATCGTGAACCCGGCCATCCGCTAAGCTCCAGCGGGCCGTGGACTTGAACTCGACGGTTGCGTTCTCGCCAGCCGCGATAAGCCCCGCCAAGGTTCCGGGCGTCGGTTCCTCCGCTCCGAAGTCGACGTTGCCGATCCGTTCGAACCCGCGCCTTACCACCTGCGCCAGCAACTTGCGGCGACGAGCGAGGAACTCCGCGTAGGATAGGTCAGTCCATCCCTCCGGGAGGGCATGCCACAATCGCTGGCGTACCTGCTCCTCGGGTGGCAAGCTTGCGAACATGGCGGGCGCGTAGACGGCGGGCGGGTTCGCGCCGATGCTTGCGTTATCCGGCCATTCCAGCAACGCGAAATTCGCAATCTGGTCGTAGTCGCGTGGCGCGTCGATCCCCTGGCCCTTGAGGTATGCGACCGGAAAAAGGTGATGCCGCTCCACAGCCAGCCGATTGCCACGCAGCGACGGATCGAGAAGGTCGGAGACGCTGTTAGAGGAAAATAGGACGCGCGCGCGAAGCAACGTCAGTGCGGCGTAGTAGGCGTAGAGCGTGGGGCTGCGAGCTGCCGTAGTTTCGAGCTGGCTGGGAAGCCCAATACTCCAATAATCATCCGTTAGGTTCTCGGTGATGATCCGCTCCAACATGTCCACGAAACCGTCCGCCGACTGAACCGAATGAAGCCGATTGAGGTCTGACTCGATCTGGGACTCGTATGTTCCCGTGTAACGGGAAGTTAGCGCCGACATGAAGGTCCAGCGCGCGATGACGATCTTAAGTTGCTGCGGTGGAACCTTGAATTGCAGCTTGCCAATGAGGAACATGACGTAAGAGTATAGCAGCGTGTTAGTCGACGTGATCAGGCGACCTGAGCGGAACCCGGCCAGCATCACCGATTGTAGAAACAGATGCCAGTTGCTTAGGTTGAGCACGCAGGCCTGCGCATCTTTCAAAATGACAAAGTTTTTCTCGCCCACCTTCTTACCGGCATCATCAAGCTCCTTGCCGCGCAGGAGATTGTACACCGACCTTAACCGCCCCCGACGGAAGCCGTAGCCGATCGCCACGCGCAGCAACTCAGCCGGAGACGGGTCCAGAAAGTGGTTGAATGGTGACGGCCTGCCCGGATCGGGTGCCTTAGCCGCGCGGCAGAAAGCTTCGAGCTCGCGCCGGCCTTCGTCCCAATAGACTGACATCAGCGTCAGGATGAAGTCTGCCTGGTTGAGCTCGACGCCGGCGGAATTGATTCTAACGAAAATATCGGAAACGGCTTCGGCTTCGGTGTCGGCGGACAGTTCAATCGCCGTGAAGCTGTAACTGCTGAGCCGCGAAAGCTGTTCAACTCTGCGCTCGATCTCGCGCTTGGTTTCAGGCGTGATCTCCTGCTCGTCACCAAGTCGTTCGATGAAGCTGTTCATGAGCGACAGCAGGCCGGAGTCCTTGCTCCAGATCACCGATATGTCCGGTATCCAGTGCGCGCTTCGCCGGTGCGCGGGCGTGGTGACCGCGAAGGTGCTTTCCAGCGGATTGAAGGCAATTTCGATCTTGGTGGCACGGTAATCTTCGTCGATGACGGGCACGCCCTTGAGCACCGCGTAGAGCGATGTCAGCCGCTGTTGGCCATCGACGATCATGCGCTCAGCAATGGATTGATGCGTCACCGTGCCGATCTGCCGCGAACCGCCGCTCGAATTGCGCCAGAACAAAAAGTAGCCGACGGGAAAGCCGCGATACATGGAGTCGAATAGGTCTCGTACCTTGGTCTTCTTCCAGACGAACGGCCTCTGGATTTCCGGAAGACCAATCGAGCCGTCCTCGATCATGTTGACGAGCTGCCCAAGCTGGAAACTGAGCGTTGAGAAGAGCGCCGACATGGTCTTGGTCCAATCGCAAGATTTTGCTGCAATCCTGCAATGCTGATGGCACCGGAGAGCAGACTGGACAATAAGGAGGGCATCCCTTGGACGCCACCATCTACCACAATGCCAACTGCGGCACCTCCCGCACCGTGCTCGACCTCCTGCGCTCCGCCGGCGCGGAGGTGCGCGTGGTCGACTATTTGGCGGACCCGCCGAGCGCTGCCGAACTGGCACGGCTCTACGCCGCCGCCGGCCTGACGCCAGCCCAGGGCCTGCGCGCCCGCGAGCCTGCCGCGGCCGCGCTCGGCGAGGCATCCGACGACGCGATCCTCGCCGCGATGGCCGCCCACCCGGTGCTGATCGAACGCCCGCTGGTCGAATCCGATCGCGGCGTCCGCCTCTGCCGCCCCGCGACCCGGGTTCACGAAATTCTCTGATCCGGGGCGGTCCCGCACGGTCGTGGCGAGAAGCGCAGCAACGCGGCGAACCAGGCGGGAAGCTGGCGGTGGCCACGATCCTGAGTTGCTTCGCTACGCTCGCAATGACGAGGAATGGGGCAGGCGTGCCCCCAACTCGCGAGAAAAATCGCTGTCCTACAGCCCTCCGTTTGTGCTGCATGGGCTCATGAAACACGATTCGACGAACCAGGATGGCGCGGACGACATGATCGCCTTCGATCCCGTGCCAAGCCGCTCCACCCGCCGCGACGGCTGGACCGAAAAGCGGCAGCGCGGCTTCGTCGCCGGGCTGGAGCTTTGCGGTAGCGTCAACACCGCTGCCCGCGCCGTCGGCATGACCGCGCGCGGCGCCTACCGCCTTCTGGAACGGCCCGGCGCGGAAAGCTTCGCGCGCGCGTGGGACGAGGCGGCCGAGCGCGGGCGGCAGCGGATGTGCGACAGCGCCATCGACCGCGCGATGCACGGCTCGCTGGAACCCGTCTTCAGCCGCGGGCGCCAGGTCGGCACCCGCCGCCGCTATCACGACCGGCTCGCCATCGCCGTGATCTCCAATCACGGGCGGGAGGCCGGGACCTCCCGCACGGAGGCCGCGGGCATCCGCCGCCGCCGCCGCGAACTGGACGAGGCGGACAAGCGCGCCGTCGCCGAGTACGCGATGACGTCTGCGCGCCTGGCGGAGGCGGACGCGAAAGCCGCCGAACGCTATCAGGCCGAGCTTGCCGAGATGGTGGCAAAGGGAAAGCGCTTGCTTGCCGAGGATCGCATGAAGGCCGTCTCCATCCGCGTGCTGTGACGCGGGACCGGCCGACGAACATGCTTCAACACTAGGAACTTCGCGACTTTCGGGAACTTCGCGCTGTGCGCTTTGGTCCGCCGCCGTCCTGGTTTATGCTCCAAACGGCATGAAAACGGTCGCGATCTACAGTTTGAAGGGCGGAGTCGGCAAAACCTCGCTCGCCGTCAACCTCGCCTGGGCGGCCGCCGCGCGCTCCGGACACCGCACGCTCCTCTGGGACCTCGACGCGCAGGCCGCCTCCACCTTCATCCTGGGCGGCGTCGGCGAGGGCGGACAGGCGCGGGCCGTTCTCGCCCGCGACGCCCTGGCCGACACGCTGATCCGCGCCACCGCAGTACCCGGGCTCGACCTCCTTCCCGCCGACAATTCGCTCCGGACCCTCGACAGCTTCTTCGCCGGCCTCGGCAAGAAACGACGCCTCGGCCGCCTGACCGAACAGCTGGGTGGCCGCTACCACCGCGTCCTGCTCGACTGCCCGCCGGGCCTCACCGAAACCTCCGAACAGATCCTCCGCGCCGCCGACCTCATCGTCGTTCCCGTGATCCCCTCGCCGCTGTCCCGCCGCGCGCTGGACGCGGTGGTCGAACATCTCAACGGACTCGCCACCGCCAGCGGTCGCCCGCGCGGCACGATTCTCCCGGTCTTCAACATGGTCGACCGCCGCCGCCTGCTGCACACTGCCGCGCTGGCCGCGGAGCCCCGCTGGCCCGTCGTGCCCATGGCCAGCGCGATGGAGATGATGGCCGCGCATCGCGAGCCCGTCTTCGCCTTCGCGCCCCGGTCCCCTGCGGCCGTTGGCATCGACGCGCTGTGGACGATCGTCGAGCGCTGGCTGACGCGCGAGGCCCGCAGCGCCGCGTGACCCGGCTCGACCCCGCCCTCCTCCTCTCCGCCTACGCCGCCGGCATCTTCCCGATGGCCGACAGCCGCGACGCGCGTGACTTGTTCTGGGTCGAACCGGAGCGCCGCGCGATCCTGCCCTTGGACGGCTTCGTCCTGTCCAAGTCGCTGCGCAAGACGATCCGCGCCGACCGCTTCCGCGTCACCCGCGACCAGGCGTTCGTGCCCGTGATGCAGGCCTGCGCCGACCGAGACGAGACGTGGATCAACCCCGCGATCGAACGCGGCTACACGCGCCTGCACGAGGTCGGCCACGCGCACTCGGTGGAATGCTGGGCCGGAGACGATCTCGTCGGCGGCCTGTACGGCGTTCGCCTAGGCGGCGCCTTCTTCGGCGAAAGCATGTTCAGCCGCGCCACCGACGCTTCGAAGGTGGCGCTGGCCTGGCTTGTCGCGCGCCTGCGCGTCGGGCGCTTCCGCCTGCTCGACTGCCAATTCATGACTCCCCACCTCGCCAGCCTGGGCGCGGTGGAGATCGGCAAGGCCGATTACGCCGCGGTGCTCGGCGCCGCCGTTGCCGCCGGCGATGCGACGACGGGCGGAGCGGGTGGCGGCGGGGCCGGCCTCGGCCGGGAAGGCCTGGGCCGCGCCGGGGCCTTCGTCGATCCCGCCTTACCTGACTTCTCCGCGCTCGACGCATTACTGTCGGGCGCCACCAGCGTCCCCTCCCCCGCGCCGGGATGCGTCATAGCGCAGCTCTTGGGCCACACGTCGTAGACCGGGTGCTCGACGACGTTGAGCGACGGCGTTTCCTTGTAGACCCAGCCGGAAAAGACGCGACGGAACTGCTCGTCCGTCCCCTGCACGTCCAGCTGCAGGAACGCGCCGGTCAGCACCTCCGGCTCCCACGGCGCCGTCGTCTCGCACGCGCGCAGGCGCACGATCGCGTCGCCGACGCGCAGCGCCTCCCCGGGCCGCATCTGAAGGTCCGTGGAAATGCCGTTTCGCTTGTTCAGCAGCCCTATCACCGCCGCGCGCTCCGCCATCGGTGTCGTGCCCTCGCTCGAAACGGCCGGCGCGGCGACCGGTGCGCGTTCGATGCGCACCGGAGCCGGCCGCGCCTTGCGCTCGGCATTCGCATCGCTTGCCGGACCCTGGCTCCCACAGGCGGCAAGCGCCGCCAGCGCCGGAAAGCAGAACGTCCTGCGGATCACGGGTTCGGGGTTTCGGCAGGTGCGTCGGCGGGGGACGCAGGCGCCTCGTCCATGGTCGACCTCGGCGCGGCCGCGCCCTCACCGCCCCCATCGCCGCTGCGGTTGATGACGCCACCGATCAGGCTCATCATGTCGACCGACCCTTGCGTTTCGACGATGACATCGCCGTGTTTCATAGGCTCGCTGGCCCCGCCCGGCACCAGCGCGACGTAACTTCCGCCGAGCAGGCTTTCCGCCGTAATCGCCGCGCTGCTGTCAGCCGGGATCCGCAACGTATCGTCGAGCGCCAGGGTGACCTCCGCCTGGAAGCTCTGCTGGTCCAGCTTGTGGCCCGTCACCTGTCCCACCCGAAGGCCCGCCACGCGGACATCGGTTCCTACGGCGATGCCGTTGGCGCTGGGGAACAAGGCAGTCACCCGCATCCCGCCGCCGCTACCGCCGGTCCGCTGCCAGGCGTACAGCACGAAGGCCAGTGCGATCAGGACGACGGCCAACCCGACAAGGGCCTCCGTTCGGTGCGCGCGCATCGTCGGCTTCACGCGATCAGCCCGGCGTCCAGGCGGTGTAATCCCCCGTCGCCGCGGGCCGATCGCCCAGCTTGTCCAGCGCGCCCGACGGCTTGTGCGCCAGCGGCGTCCCCGTCATGTTCCCCGATGTGGGTTTCTCCCACGCGCGCGGCGGGGGCAGCACCTCGTCCGGCAGTCCGTCGAACGTGCCGTGCAGCCAGCCCCACCATTCCGGAGCTATTCGGGCGGCGTCGTTGGGGCCGTTGTACATGATCCAGCGCTTGGCCGGGTTCTTGCGGTCGCGAAAATAGGTATTCCCTTGCTCGTCGCTGCCGACCTGCTCGCCGCGACGCCAGCTGAACAGCCGCGTGCCCAGCGTGCCGCCGTTCCACCAGGTAAACACCCAACCAAATAACCTCATGCCCGCCGCCTAGCGCCGATGCGTGGCCGGAGGCAAGGCTCGCCTCACCTGCCCCACTTCACGGTATCCCCGGCCTGGAGCCCCAGTTCGGCGGCGCGGCCCCCGGCGATCTCCAAGACCCCCGCCACGACGCCCAACGACCGCAGGTTCTCCTCGCTGAAGGGAACCGCGTCCGCCGCAATGCTTTCGATCCGCCCATCCGTGCCCACGAAGATCAGGTCGAGCGAGTTGGGCGTGTTTTTCATCCAGAAGCTCGCAGCGCGCGGCGGGTCGAAAGGAAACATCATGCCCTGATCGGGCGCCAAGCGTTCGCGGTACATCAAGCCCTGCGACTGCTGTTCGGCCGTTCGCGCGACCTCTACCTGAAAGCGATGGAACTGCCCGCGCGACTGGATCGTCAGGGGCACGATTTCCAGACCCGCCGCGGAGCGTGTGGCGCTTGCGGCCGCATCGCCGTTGGCCGTCGCCGCCGGCACGCCGTTGCAAGCCGCCAGCCCCAGCAGCGTCGCGGCAGCCCAACCCCTAATCATGCGCATCCTCCAGTGCGACCGCGAGAAGGCCTTTGTCTCCCTCGGCGATGCGCGCGACCAGCGCGTCACCGGGCTGCGGATCGTACAGTCCCGCGCGACGCACCGTCTCCATGTGCACGAACACGTCCGCCTCGGAGCCGTCCCCGCGCGTCAGAAAGCCATAGCCCTTTAGCCGGTTGAACCACTTGACCGTGACCGCTTCGAAGTCGCCCGACGTGTCTACAAGCGCATCGCGGTCCGCTCTGGCGGCGGTACGGATCCGCGGCGGTGCAGCCACTGCGTCAGCCAGATCAATCGACAGAATCTCGCGAGCCTGCAAGCCACGCTTTTCAAGTGCGACGACCGCCTCCAGCCGCGCGCCTTCAGGCAGGCTCCTGCGGCCGTGGGCGCGCAATACGCTGAAGTGGACGAGTATGTCGCCCCTTACGGAGTCGCTGACAAGAAAACCGAAGCCCCGCGTCGCATCAAACCATTTGATGGTTCCCGACACCTTGAAGGAGACGCCGTCGGCGTCAGACACTGATCCTCGGTCGTCGGGGGATGAATCTCGCGCGGAAGCGTCATCGCTTTCGCTTGCCTGGTCGCGCTCTTCGTGCGGCCAGTCCGCGCTTCTATTCTCCTGATCGCCCGTCATTTCCCGGGCAAACTAGCATGACAGGTGCGGCCAATGGAACCGGCCGCGCATCATTTCGGAACATCTTCCGGGATCTCGCCCGGCTGAGCGGAAACGATGACGCGGGCCAGCTCGAAATCATGACCGCCACGGATCATGGCCGCGATCGCCTTCTGACGCGCAGGCCGGTCCGGTTCGACGCGTGCCCAAGGTCCGATGCGGCGTTTCTCGGCGTAGCGCAGCGCCGCGGCCCAGCGCCCATCGAACGCGATTTCGTGAGCGCTCGCCGCGTGCTCCTCGTCGATCCTGGCGGCATGCAGCGCCTGACGAACTCGCCCCTGACCGTAGCCGCGTCCACCAAGAGACCGCGCCCGCGCCTCGGCAAAAGCCTGGTCGTCGACATAACCCAACGCCGCGTAACGCTCGACCTGCGCCGCAAGATCGGGGGCCTGATCGCCGACCCACCCGCGCTCGGTCAGTTTGCGTTTCAGATAGGCGATCAGCTTGCCTCGCGACGTCGCGTAACGACCCACATAATGCAAGCCCAGCCGTTCAAGCGCTTCAGCATCCAGCGCCGGCCCTTCGCGCCGCTCGCGAGCGCCCTGCGACCTGATCTGTTTGCGGCTCGGAATGAACACGCCTTCTTTGTGCCACACTGGAGCCGGAAATTGCCAGTCTCGGGCGCGCATGCCAGCGCCCCCAGATTAATGAGGATGCGGTCGATTGCCTGACACCACCGCCGTCCGGGGGAATGCGCCGATCGCAGTCGTGCCTGCATTGGTGCCGACCCCGACTTACGATGCGCTGCCGCGTCGGATCGCGAACTTCGACACGCTTGGCGCTGCGCTCGATTACGCCGCGACCGGCAAACGTGGATTGAACTTCCACGACGCGCGCGGGCGACTAAGCCGCCCGTACCCCTATGCCGAGATGCGCCAGGACGCACTGGCCGCCGCGTATCGATTGATCGCGGCGGGCGTCTCGCCGACGGATCGGGTCGCGTTGATCGCGGAGACCGGCCCGGAATTCGCAGCGCTCTTCTTCGGCGTCATATACGCGGGCGCATGGCCCGTTCCCCTGCCGCTGCCGACCTCGTTTGGCGGTCGCGTTTCCTACATCGACCAGTTGGCCGTGCAGTTGAAGAGTTCCGACCCCAAGCTGCTTTTCTACCCGCGCGAGATCGCCGGCCTCGCCGCCGACGCCGCCCGCGTCGCATCGGTTCCCGGTCTGACCTGGGAGGATTTCGCCTCGCGCGATGCGGCCCCGGTGCCACTCCCCAGCGCCGCGCCGGACGACATCGCCTATCTGCAATATTCCAGCGGCTCCACGCGCTTCCCGCACGGCGTCGTCATCACGCACCGCGCGCTTCTCAACAACCTGGCCGCGCACGGCCACGGCATGGAGGTCCGCGACAGCGACCGCTGTGTGTCCTGGCTCCCATGGTATCACGACATGGGTCTGGTCGGATGCTTCCTGTCGCCCGTGGCGAACCAGACGTCGACGGACTACCTCAAAACGGAGGACTTCGCCCGCCGTCCGCTGGCGTGGCTGGACCTGATCACGCGGAACGAGGGCACGTCGATCTCCTATTCGCCGACTTTCGGCTACGACATCTGCGCACGCCGCGTGTCCAGTCAGATGGACGTTGCCACGCGCTTCGACCTGTCCCGTTGGCGGCTGGCGGGCAATGGTGCCGACATGATCCGCCCCGACGTCATGCAAGCCTTCGTCGACGCATTCGATGCTGCTGGGTTCAAGGCCGCCAGCTTCGTGCCGAGCTATGGGCTGGCGGAAGCGACCCTGGCCGTGTCGATCATGCCACCGGGCGAAGGCATCGTCATGGAACTGGTCGAGGAGACCGCGCTGTCGGGCGGCGACGACAAGCGCAATCGCCCCAAGCGGTTCCGCGCGGTCGTCAACTGCGGCAAGGCCGTGCGCGACATGGAGATCGCGGTGCGCGACGAGGACGGCGCCGCTCTCCCGGACCGCGCGATCGGAAAGGTGTTCTGCCGCGGGCCGTCCGTCATGGCCGGCTACTTCCGCGACGAGCAGGCGACGCGCGCCTGCCTGTCTCAAGACGGTTGGCTCGACACCGGTGACATGGGGTATCTGTCGGACGGCTACATCTACATTGTGGGCCGGGCCAAGGACATGATCATCATCAACGGCAAGAACCATTGGCCGCAGGATATCGAGTGGGCGGTGGAGCAGTTGCCCGGGTTCAAGTCGGGCGACATCGCGGCCTTCGGCATAACGACGGCGGGCGGCGAGGAGACGCCGGCGGTTCTGGTTCACTGCCGCACCTCCGACGGCGCGGAGCGGACGCGGCTGCGCAACGAGATCCGGGAGCGGGTGCGCGCGATCACGGGAATGAACTGCGTGATCGAGCTCGTGCCGCCCAAGACGCTGCCCCGGACCAGTTCGGGCAAGCTGTCGCGCGCCAAGGCGCGCAATCTCTACCTTTCCGGCGAAATCCAGCCCTATGACATCGCGGCGTAGCGCGAAGCGGGTTGCCGCGAAAAAATTGGGGGGGTAGGAGGTTTTCGATAGGAGTATAGCTCAGTTGGTAGAGCATCGGTCTCCAAAACCGAGGGCCGTGGGTTCGAGTCCCCCTACTCCTGCCACCTTCCATGCGGCGTTCGGACGGCCCTTCACAGGGGCTCCGCGGCGCGCTAGATAAGCATTCTCGAGGCTCCGCACCGCACAAGCGGTCCGGAGCCTCGCTTCTATCGGAAAGTCCCCATGGCCAAAGTTTCCCCCGGCGAGTTCATCCGCCAAGTCCGCGCCGAAAACGCCAAGGTCGTGTGGCCGACGCGCAAGGAAACGGTGACCACGGGCGTCATGGTGCTGATCCTGACGACGCTGCTGGGCTTGTTCTTCTTTGCGGTGGATTCGACGTTCGCGGCGCTGGTCAACTTCCTCCTGGGGCTCGCCAAATAATGTCGCGCTGGTACATCATCCACGCTTATTCGGGCTTCGAGAACAAGGTGCGCGAGAGCATCATGGGCGAGGCGCAGCGGCTGGGACTGGAAAGCCTGGTCGAGGCGGTCGAGGTCCCCACCGAAAAGGTGACGGAGGTCCGCCGCGGCAAGAAGGTCACGTCCGACAAGAAGTTCTTCCCCGGCTACGTGCTCGCCAAGCTGGCGATGAACGACGACGTGTATCACCTCGTCAAGAACACGCCCAAGGTGACGGGATTTCTGGGCAGCATGGGCAAGCCGCAGCCGATCAGCGAGGCCGAGGCCAACCGCATCCTCAACACCAAGGACGAACAGGCCGCCGCCGCGCCCAAGGCCAAGATCAGCGTCGATTACGAGATCGGCGACAGCGTCAAGGTCCTCGATGGCCCCTTCGCGAGCTTCAACGGCCTGGTCGAGGAACTCGACTTCGACCGCAGCCGGGTCAAGGTCTCCGTCTCCATCTTCGGCCGCGCGACGCCGGTGGAACTGGAGTTCGAACAGGTCGAATTGGCGAAGTAGAGCAAAGCCGCACTCGATTAGCGCCAGCTAATCGGGAGACGGCGCATGCCGGCCGGCGGGGCTGACGGCCTCGCGCCGGCAGAGCCCAACCGACGTCACGGGATTCACTCCCGTGACGGCCCTTCCCCACCCTTGCTTCCCACCTTGGGAAATGCCATACCCTGCCCGTGAGGATCATCGCGCGCAGCACCCTCGCGGCGTTCGCGGCCGAACACCCGGAGACCCGCGCGTCCTTGGCCCATTGGGTCAGCGTCACGCGGGAGGCGACATGGACCGGCCCGCAGGATGTTCAGGCGGCCTTTTCCAAGGCCAAGGCGCTGAACGGCGAACGCGTGCGGTTCGAGGTCGCCGGCGGCGACTACCGGATGATCGTCGCGGTTGATTGGCGGCGCGGCATCGCTTTCGTCAAGTTCGTCGGCACGCATGCCGCGTACGACAAGGTCGATGCGTTGACGGTCAATCTGTTCTGAAGGGCACAAGCGAATGGACATCCGACCCATCAAGACCGACGAGGACCACCGCGCCGCGCTACAGGAAATCGAAAAGCTGTGGGGCGCGGATGAGGGCACGCCGGAAGGCGACCGCCTCGACGTGCTCGCCACCTTAGTCGAGGCTTACGAGGAGCGCCGCTGGCCAGCCGACGAACTCGACCCCGTCGAGGCGATCGAGGCTGCGATGGTGGAAGCGGGCCGCACGCGAAGCGACCTCGCTGGACTGCTGGGCGAGTCGCGCGCCACTGAGATCCTGCGCCGCAAGCGGCACCTAACCTTGCCGATGATCCGCAAGATCGCGGGGACGTGGCGATTGCCGGAACGGGTGCTCGTCAAAGACTACAAGTTGGCTGAGCGAGGTTAGAATGGCTGACGACCAATACGGCGGAAACCGGCACACGGGGTCGACGCTCGACAGTTTCCTCGAAGCCGAAGGTGTTCTGCCCCAGTTCCAGGCCGTGGCGATCAAGGAAGTGGTCGCACAGCAGCGTTACGAAGGCGATGTCCCGATAAAGCCTGTGGATATCTAGGATATAGGCCAAAATACCGCTTGCGCTTGTTTCCCGATCCTCCAGTATAGGAAGCGGTGGGATGTTGTCCTGCTGTGAAACCCGGCCCAAACGGGTGGATCGAACGGAAAGGTTGGCGGCTCCTGGGTGGGACTGCGGCCCCTTCCGAAAGGGCTTTGCAGCGCATCGTCAACCTTTCCGTTCTTGTGCATCTTACGCACAGTGCAATTTTGGCTGCAACAGAAAGTTCGCATTTTGCGAACTTTTTCCACGTGCTTTTCAAACTCGAATTTGGCGCGTTTTTTAAGTTCGGATGTATGCGTGTTTGATGGCCGTCACGCACCGAGATTAATTTATCGCGGCGGCGGCATCATTCTTTATATATAAGGTCTCTTTACCCGCAGTTAGGAGCCGTCCCGATGAAAGGTGCAGCCCGTGCCGTTGCTCAGCGCCTTGCCGCCCTTTTCGAAAACCGTCAGGAGGAACCCATTTCCAGGCAGGAAATTGCCGAACTGGCGGATGAGCAATTAGACCCACTGAAGCGCATACGACGAAACGGCGGCGCTCGGGACTACCTCGACCAGAAGGGTATCGCGGTCCTTTGGGGGACACGGGATCGCTATGTAATAGGCGAGTTCGGGTTAGGTCCCGTGGGGCCCGACGAGTTCATCTCCTACACGCCAAAGAACCAAGGCGAGCTGGACCTGCTTTGGTCCCGCGGCCATGAAAAACTCCAAAGCCCCGGCTTCTCCTGACGGCTCAGTCAACGACTTATTCGGGATGCCTGTGCTCCAGGAAAGATCTGATCGTCTGCGTCAGTTGCTCCATATCCTTGGTCTGACATTCCCAAATCACCAGCGTTCTCCAGCCCGCTGCTTCAAGGGCAGCGAGTTGAGCTGCATCTCGGTCAGTATTTTTCTGTAGCTTGCTATTCCAAAATTCGCGGTTCGACTTCGGGACGGTTGCCCGTCGGCATTGGGGATGCCGATGCCAGAAACAACCGTGCACGAAGATTACCTTGCGGCGAGACCGGAACACCAAGTCAGGCTTTCCAGGCAGTTCGGGTCTATGAAGCCCGTAACGGTAGCCGAGACCATGTGTCAGGCGGCGCACCAACATCTCGGGCCGCGTATCGCGATTGCGAACGCGCGCCATGTTGGCGCTTCTCGCCTGTGGCGAAAGCTTGTCAGCCACGTTCCACCGGCAGCCGATGAGAATTGTAGCTGATCGGTATTCCAACTATCGTCATGCGAGTTAGCGACCGGGGGCAAAGTGGGGAGACGACCATCAAGAGGTACTCCGGAGGCGAAGCGACAGGCCTTAGTGGGGCTTCTGACCGATTTCGAGCGACATCTGTCTGCCTCCGATCTGCGGCATCAGGTACAGGCGTTAATCCCCGTCTTTCATGAGCTGCGCGACCTTGGGAGCTCATTATTGGGCGCAGACGCTCGGGCATCAGCGCGTGACCGCATATTGAGTTACCTGCGCCGCTATCCCTCGGCCGTAATTGCGGGCGACGAGCTGATGGTAGTGTCCGGCATTCAAGAATACGCGCGTCGGATCAGGGAGCTTCGCGTTGAGTTCGGTTGGCCAATTCTGAGTGGGCGAGCGCTTCTGGACCTGCTTCCGGAAGAGCGCGCCATTTTCGATAAAGACATCATCCGAGTGGATGATTACGTCCTGCTCCGAGATGAGCAGGATCGTGAAGCCGCCCTACGCTGGAACATCGCCAATGAAATTCGCCGAAGCGAGGGTTCGGTCAAAGAAAAATTGCTGAATTATCTGCGGGCCAACGTAGGTGCACCCGTCACCGCCGAAGAATTGCGATATGTTGCTAAGGACCGTTCCGAGTGGGCGCGGAGAGTCAGGGAGCTCCGCACAGAGGAAGGTTGGAATATCGCTACACAGATGACCGAGCGACCTGATCTGCCGCCGGGTGTGTACGTTCTTGAAGATCTTGCACAAGCTGAGCCCCATGATAGGAAGATACCAGAGGATGTCCGGATCAAGGTCCTTCAGCGCGACAGCTATTCTTGCAGATTCCGCGGCTGCGATTTCGATGCTAAGAACCCACCACCGGGTCCAAGGCGGCGCCTCGAACTCCACCACATCTTGCAGCATGCGAAGCGCGGAACGAACGAACCGGACAATCTCGTCACGCTCTGTAACGTACATCACGACGCAGTGCACGCGGGCAGCAATCTGACACTAGCTTGAGAGATATTTCTCTCGATTTAGTCAGGCTTCTTCAAGCTCCATCACTTTGGACGAATCATCGGCTTGCAGGTGTGCCAACAGCTGGCGGCCGATCAGCTCAGTATAGGCAGGTGGTATAGCTTCGTTGATCTCGCCCTTAGTCATCCAGTCGATGCCCATCGCTTCTCGCGCTGCCGCGAGAGTGCAGTTTCCGCCACCAGTGACCTGTACGAAGTCTGTCCACTCGTTCGTCTTTCCAAAGTGAGACTTACGCTTGTCAAAGGTATGTACCTTCGGGTGCTTCTTATGTTGGGGCGGAACGATCGTGAAGTTCGCTTCAAAGAGCCGGTGACGAAGTACCCGCAGTCCAGGAAACATTGTCCCGCAGAGCACGACCGGATTGAGCAGCGGCGCACCCTCGACGTTTTCCATGACGTACGGGCGCCCAGATTTAACGAGCATTTCCCTAACGGGCTCGATCAAGCGGGGCCACTCAGCAGCGTTGCCGTTACGCTTCGCTAGATCTGAGTAAGACTGACAGGGAGGCGACGCATGAATTGCGTCGAAGGAGGACAGGAAATCCGGGTCCAGCGTCATCGCGTCGGCCTGAAGAAACCTAAGAGGGTAGCTAGGGCGATCGACGATATCGACGCCGACTACCTCGAAACCCGCGCGCTCGTACCCCACGCCTGCACCCCCAGCGCAGCAAAAGAGATCGAGCAGCCGTGGCTTCCCTGCGCGAAGAGGCGGTTTCATCGCCCTACGCCCACTCAGAACACCTAAAGGACGATCGCCCATCGGGGGCATGTCAACAGAGTCTAGGGACAAGAGCTTCATAGCTATGAGCCCCTGGCCGGGTGATCTTAGAGGGTCAATGGCTGACCTCGTGATATCCACAGGTGCGTCTGGACCGGAGATGCGCTGTAAGCCCGCGTTATCAATCGGAACCGGCAACGTGTTAGTTGAAAAGCTGCGTATAAGATCAAGGGATCGGATCACCTGCGTCGGAGGTTCCGCCCGGTCAGTTTCCCAATCCCAAGCCGTTGCACAAGACACGCCGAACTCTCTGACAACGTCATCGAGACCCATGCCTGCCTCGATTCGCACCCGGGAGAACCGCTTCATAGCACCTGCATCCTAGTGGTTCTGCTTAGGCCAGTAACACACCACGAAATTAGAACAAGGCGCGAACAGCAAACTTCCGCGGCGCAGGACGCGGTTGCGAGCGTCGCAAGTCGCCTGAGGTCCTAATCTCCGCCCTCCCCACCCCTCTTCCTCCGCGGCCCCCGGCTCCCCTTCCCCCGCGCCGGGCGCTCGGAGATGATCTCGCCCTCCTCCTCCTCGGCTTGCGCGCGGCGCCAGTCGTCGATGCGCCAGCCGCCGAACAAGGCCAGCTCGCCGCCGTCGGGGGGCGGGTCGGCGGGGTCGACGGGGGTCCATTCGGGCGGCGGCTTGCGGCGGCGGCCGGGGGAGTGGCCGCCGAGACTGCTCCCCTCCATCAGCTGCGCGAGATCGGGGAGAACGGGCGCGGGGGGCTCGTGGGGGTCGGGGAGGCCGTCCCAATAGGGCCGCTCGCCCTTCGCGCGGCGCGCCGCCTCGGCCTCGCGAAAGGCGGCGCGGTCGCGCTCCATCCACGCCTCGTGGATCAGCACCTGGCGGACGATGACGGCCTCGTGCGTCTCGCCGCGGCGGCGGCGCAGGACGGGGGGCTCCTGCATGGCGCGCGCCTCCTTCTGATGCAGGTACATGAGCTGCAGCGCCTGGTTGGCGGACATCGGCGGCATCGGCGGCGGCGCGTTGTGCGCCCAGGCGTCCTGATCGTGCGAGTCGGCGCTCCAGCTTTCGAGCAGCGCCAGCTGCAGCCGTTCGTAGCCTTGCGCGAGCGCCGCCTGCCATTGGCGCGCGAAGCCGGGATGGCGGCGTTTGCGCGCGTAGAAGCTGGCGTGGGAAAAGCCGGCGGCGCGCGCGGCGAGGCGGACGTTGGCGCAGGCCGCGAGCGCGGTGAGGAAGCGCTGTTCGGCGGCGGGGGAGATGGCGGTGGGGAGGCGGCGGCGGAGCTGGACGGTGCCGTCCCGGCGGAGGAGGAGGTGGGGTTCGGGGGTCGAGCTCGCGTTCGAGCGAAGAGGCCCCTCCACCACCGCCTTTGGCGGCGGTCCCCCTCCCCGAGCGGAGCTCAGGGAGGATAAAGAAGCCTGCGCCACGACCAGCGCGGCGTCCCATCGGGCGGCGAAGGCGGGGTCCTTGGCGCGGCGGCGGGTGAAGCGGGAGCGGCTGGCGGCCAGCGCGCGGGCGGCCTCGTGCGCGTTGCCGGTGCGGCGAAGGTGGCGGAGGAAGGCGGCGTTTTCGAGCGTGTAGGCGCGGGGGTTGGGGCGGCGGGGCATGGCGGGGCTCCGATAGGATGTTTCCTGTTTGTTTCAGGTGATTTCCTACTCGGCAAGCCTCATCGCGAGCCCTTCGACGAAGCCTGCGGAGTCGCTCAGGATGAACTGGTGCTGCGCAGCAGCGTGGCGGCCTAGGTTCGTGGCCAGCGAGGCGTTCCGGCCTGGATTGCCGCCCCCGGCCTTCGCCGGGGTCGCAATGACGGCGGGGGGAAGCCTTGGCCTTTAACGTGAACTGGTTTAAGGGCGGCGGCTTCCGGTGCTTCGGCGCGGAAGCACCCCCTCACCCGCTCGCCTGTCGGCGAGTCGCCTCTCCCTCGGAGGGGAGAGGACTTATCGCGGGAGGATCCCCGGATCGAAGTACCACTTCGACCCGCAATCCGTTCGGACCGCTAAACTTGAAAGAGAGTGACACGTGGCGAAAAAGATTACCGGCTATATCAAGCTGCAGGTGCCTGCAGGCAAGGCCAACCCCTCCCCCCCGATCGGCCCGGCGCTGGGCCAGCGCGGCGTCAACATCATGGAGTTCGTGAAAGCGTTCAACGCGGCGACGACCGACCTGGAACAGGGCATGCCGATCCCGACGGTGATCACCGTCTATGCGGACCGGTCGTTCTCGTTCGAGACCAAGACGCCGCCGGCGAGCTTCCTGATCATGAAGGCGGCCGGGATCAAGGCGGGTTCGAAGGAGCCGTCGAAGGTGTCGGCGGGCTCGATCAAGCGGTCGCAGCTGAGCGAGATCGCGACGACCAAGATGAAGGATCTGAACGCCAACGACCTGGATGCCGCGACGCGGATCATCGAAGGGTCCGCCCGCGCGATGGGCCTGCAAGTGGTGGAGGGTTAAGAGGATGGCCAAGCTGACCAAGAAGCAAAAGGCGCAGGCGCCGACCGTCGACCGCGAGAAGCTGCACGGCGTCAACGACGCGATCGCGCTGGTGCGGTCCAACGCGACGAGCAAGTTCGACGAGACGATCGAGGTGTCGCTGAACCTGGGCGTCGACCCGCGGCATGCGGACCAGATGGTGCGCGGCGTCGTGACGCTGCCGAGCGGCACGGGCAAGACGGTGCGCGTGGCGGTGTTCGCCAAGGGCGCCAAGGCCGACGAGGCGACCGCGGCGGGCGCCGACGTCGTGGGCGCCGAGGACCTGATGGAGACGATCCAGGGCGGCACCATCGACTTCGATCGGGTCATCGCGACGCCGGACATGATGGGCGTCGTCGGGCGGTTGGGTAAGGTCCTGGGCCCCAAGGGCCTGATGCCCAACCCCAAGCTCGGCACGGTGACGATGAACGTCACGGAAGCCGTCAAGGCGGCCAAGGGCGGTCAGATCGAATATCGCGTCGAAAAGGCCGGGATCATCCATTCGGGGATCGGCAAGGCGAGCTTCTCGCCCGAAGACCTGCGCCGCAACTTCGACGCGCTGGTCGACGCGGTGGTCAAGGCCAAGCCGACGGGCGCCAAGGGCAAGTACCTGCAAAAGGCGGCGATGAGCTCGTCCATGGGTCCGGGCGTCAGGATCGACGTCAGCGAGGTCGTCGCGGTCTAGGCTGCGATTCGCCTCTGGGACACGCAAAAGGCCGGGAGCGATCCCGGCCTTTTGTCGTTGCGGCGCGCGGCGGGTCTGCTATAGCGCCCTCACCTTCCCGTTAGCGGGAAGACCGTCCGAGACAGTGGGTGGGCCTTGCGCCCTTAATCTCCTACCAAGACGGGGAAGAGTTTACGCGAACGGCCTCCCGGCCTTCGCCTGCCATGGCCTTCGGGCCGCGGCCGCAAGCTTCACCCCTCGGATTTCGATTGGCGTGTGCGAACCCTCGCGCGCGCCGGATACAGGAGTGTGCATATGGATCGTGCCCAAAAGGCCGCCGCCGTCGCCGCGCTGAAAGCAACGTTCGACGAGGTCAGCGTGGTGGTCGTCACCCGCAATCTCGGCCTCACCGTGGCGCAGTCCACGGACCTGAGGGGACGGATGCGGGAAGCGGGCGCCGACTACAAGGTGGCCAAGAATACCCTGACGCTGATCGCGGCCGAAGGGACCAAGTACCAGTCGATCACCGATCTCCTGACCGGCCCGACCGCGCTCGCGACCTCGCGGGATCCGGTCGCCGCCGCCAAGGTGGCGGTGGACTTCGCGAAGACCACCGACAAGTTCGAGATCGTCGGCGGCGCGATGGGCGCCACCGTGCTGGACGTGGGCGGAGTGAGAGCGCTCGCCGCCCTCCCCTCGCTGGACGAACTGCGCGGACGACTCGTGGGCCTCATCCAGGCGCCCGCAACCAAGATCGCGCAGCTGGTCAACGCGCCGGCAGGCAAGCTCGCCCGCGTGTTCAACGCCTACGCCGAACGCGACAGCGAAGCGGCTTAGAGAACAAGACTTCTGTGCTCCGGCGTAGGCTGGAGCCCAGTGACACCATCGCACGACTGGACCCCGGCCGACGCCGGGGAACAGGAAAACTTAACGGAGCAGACAAATGGCAGACATCAACAGCATCGTAGAACAGCTTTCCACCCTGACGGTCTTGGAAGCCGCCGACCTCGCCAAGGCGCTTGAAGAGCGTTGGGGTGTGTCCGCCGCCGCCGCGGTTGCCGGCCCCGCCGCCGCCGCCGCGCCGGCCGCAGCCGTCGAGGAGCAGACCGAGTTCGATGTCATCCTGACCGGCGACGGCGGCAAGAAGATCAACGTCATCAAGGAAATCCGCGTCATCACCGGCCTGGGTCTGGGCGAAGCCAAGACGCTGGTCGAGAGCGCGCCCAAGGCGATCAAGGAAGGCATCAGCAAGGCCGATGCCGAGAAGATCAAGAAGCAGATCGAGGATGCCGGCGGCACCGTCGAGCTCAAGTAAGCTTCAGCGA
>DASQNO010000031.1:0-17241 GCA_035644935.1 Sphingomonadaceae bacterium | reverse complement strand
CAGACCGTGCTCGATGCCGAACGGCGCGCGCTGGACGTCGAGGACGCGGCGGCGGTGGCGGCGGAGGATCGCCTGAACGCTGCGATCGACCTGTACCGGGCGCTTGGCGGCGGCCCGGCGGCTTAACGCGGCGGAAACCGGGCTGCGCTAGCGTCCGGGCGACCAGCCCAGAGGACATCGCCGTGCCCCAAGCCCTTCGCCAGCCATCCGACGCGTTCGCGTTCCAGTTGAACCCCAACCACGATGTCGCCGCGCTGGCGCGGGATTATGCCGCCAACGGGCGCGTCCGGGTGGACCGCTTCCTCGCCGACGACGGCCTCCCCGAATTCTACGACGACCTGGAAGCGCGCGACGACTGGTGGCACCTGATGAGCACCGCCAAAGGCGTGCTGGAGCTGGACCGCGAGACGCGCGAGGCGATGTCGCCCGAACGGCGGGCGGAGCTGGACGCCGATGTCCACGCCGTGTCGCGCAAGCGATTCGGCTATCGATACGAGGGCCTTCGCGTGCCGAGCGAGGACGAGCGGCCCGCGGGCGATCCGCTGACCGCGTTCGCCGAACTGATGCAGAGCCCGGCGATGCTGGACTTCCTGCGCGCGGTCACCGGCGCGACCGAACTCGCGTTCACCGACGGGCAAGCGACCGCGTACGGCCCGGGCGACTTCCTCAGCCGTCACGACGACAACGTCATCGGCAAGAATCGGCTGGCGGCCTATGTCTTTGGATTAACGCCCAATTGGCGTGCGGAATATGGCGGCGTGCTGATCTTTCACGAATCGGGCGGCCACCTCGTCACGGGCCACGTGCCGCAGTTCAACACGCTGGACCTGTTCGCAGTGCCGCAACTGCACAGCGTGTCGATGGTGACGCCGGCCGCGCCGGGGAGGCGGTATGCGGTGACGGGATGGCTGCGTCGGGGAACGCGTTGAGGCGCGAGTAAGTATAACCCGACCGTTCGGCTATTAACTTAGTCTCTTTACTTCCGCGCGTGCTCTGCTTCACTTGGGGACAGGCTATTCTGTCCTGTTGTTCTCCCGGGAATTGCCGGCAAATACAGGATCACCGCACCGGACAGGGGCTTCCTCCCCGACCAGGCGGCCCCAGTGTTCGGTCCCCCAACAGGAGAACTTCAATGCGCGATCTTTATGCCAACGAACTGCAGTTTGTCAGCGGCGCCGGTGACTCGCCCACGCCGCCGTCGGAGCCTTGCACCTGCCCGACCCCGACCAAGGAGAAGAAGGGCAACAACGGCTTCGGCAACGGCGCCGACGCGAACCTCGCCGCTCCCGGCAATTCGGGCAGCACCGGCGGCGGGAAGGCCGGCAGCGTCGGCGACGAGCGCGGCCCGCGCTAAAACTCGTAACGCCTAAACGCGACGCGAGACGTGGAGGGGCGGCTGTTCGACAGCCGCCCCTTTTTGCATGCGCACTGCTCCTCTAATCACGACTTGCATAATTAAGTAGCTTGTTGCATAATTATGCATGACTCCGGTTCTGATCCTTGGCGCGTCGGGTTACGTCGGCGGCGAGTTGCTGCGACTGCTGGACGCGCACCCGACGCTTGAGGCGGGGCCGCTGGTCGGCGACAGCCGCTCGGGCGACGCGGTACGCAATGTGCATCCACATCTCGCCATCGCCTACCCAACGCAGCGGATCGAGGCGTTCGCGCCCGACCTGCTGGACGGATGCGATCTGGTGTTCGCGGCGCTGCCGCACGGCGCGTCGCAGCGCGTCGCCCCCGCCATCGTCGCGCGCGGGGTGCCGTTCGTCGACCTCGGCGCGGATTTCCGGCTGCGCGACGCGGAGGAATATGCGCGCTGGTACGGGGAAGCGCATGAAGCGCCCGAACTGTTGGGGCGCTTCGCCTACGGCATCCCGGAGATCGCGCGCGACGCGATTCGAGAGTCCAGGTCCGTCGCGGCGGCGGGATGCTACCCGACGGCGGCGATCCTGGCGTGCAAGCCGCTGGTCCACGCGGGGCTGATCGATCCTTCGACCCTGGTCGTCGATGCGACATCCGGGGTCAGCGGCGCGGGGCGGGCGGCCAAGGAGGCGACGGCGTTCACGACCGTTTCCGAATCGCTGTCGGCCTATGGCCTGCTCTCGCACCGCCACACCGCCGAGATGCAGCAGGCGCTGGGCGCGCGCGTGCTGTTCACGCCGCATCTGGGACCGATGAACCGGGGCATCCTGGCGACCTGCTACGCCACCGCGACGGGTCCGATGGACGCCGACGCGCCGCTGCAGGCGCTGCGCGCGGCTTATGCGGGCGAGCCCTTCGTGCACGTGTCGGACGCGCCGCCCGCGACCAAGTGGACGCTGGGGTCCAACGCCGTGCACCTGACCGCGCGGTACGACGCGCGGACCGGCCGCGTGCTGGCGATCGCCGCGCTGGACAATCTGGGCAAGGGCGCGGCGGGGCAGATGATCCAGTGCGCCAACCTGATGCTGGGCCTCGACGAAACCGCCGGCCTGTCCACATGCGGAGTCTATCCATGAGCGTCACCGCCGCAGACGGTTTTGTAGCCGCGGGCCTGCACGCCGGCATCAAGGCGTCCGCGCCAGACATGGCGCTGCTCGCCACCGACGACGGCCGGCCGGTGACGGCGGCGGCGGTGTTCACGCAGAACAGGTTCTTCGCGCCGCCGGTCGCCGCGTCGCGCGCGCGGCTGGCGGCGAACGGCGGCCGCGCGTCAGCGGTGATCGTGAGTTCGGGAAACGCCAACGCCGGCACCGGGGCGCAGGGTCTGGCGGATGCCGAGGCGATGTGCGGCGCGGCGGCGGCGGCGCTGGGGGTGGATGCGGGCGACGTGCTGGTCTGTTCGACGGGAATCATCGGCACACCGCTGCCCATCGACGTCATCCTGGGCGCGACGCCGCGGCTCGCGGCGGCATTGTCGCGCGAAGGCGGCGAGGCGGCGGCGCGGGGGATACTGACCACCGACAGCCGGCCCAAGCAGGCAGTGGTGCATGGCCCGGGCTTCACCGTCGGCGGCATGGCCAAGGGATGCGGGATGCTGGCGCCCAACATGGCGACGATGCTGGCGTTCCTGACCACGGACGCAGACGTGCCGCGGGACGTGCTGCAGCAGCTGCTGAAGGGCGCGGTGGACGCCACGTTCAACACGCTCAACGTCGATGGCGCAACGTCGACCAACGACACGGTCATCCTGCTCGCCTCCGGGCGGCGCGGGGTCCCCGACATGCGTGAGTTCGCGGACGCCGTGCACCGCGTGTGCGAGGAGCTGACGCTGCTGATGGCGCGCGATGCCGAGGGTATGACCAAGGTCGTGACGTTGCGCGTGACCGGCGCGGCCAGCGATGCGGAGGCGCGCGCGGCGGCCAAGGCGATCGGCGAGAACAACCTGGTCAAATGTTCGTGGCACGGCGGCGACCCCTATTGGGGGCGGCTGCTGTCGGCCGCGGGGTCGGCAGGGGTGGGGTTCGACCCCGATCGCGCCACCGTCGCCTATGGCGGCGTAGTGGTGTCCCGCGCAGCGGTGGGCCTGCCGCACGATGTGGCGGCGGTGGCCGCGCACATGGCGGGCGACGCCATCGAGATCAAAGTCGGGCTTGGCGTCGGCGAAGGCCAGGCGCGATTGATCGGGGTCGACCTGGGGCCGGGATACATCAAGGAAAACAGCGCAACATCATGACTGCTCCTCCCGTCACCCCGGCGCACGCCGGGGCCCAAGATCGCCCCGTCACCCCGGCGCACGCCGGGGCCCAAGATCGCCGTTGCTTCCGGAGACTACCGTGACCTTGGGTCCCGGCTTCCGCCGGGATGACCCCGCGTCCCCGTCTCCTCCCGACCGCGCGCAGGGGATCGCGCACGTGCTGGTGCGCGCTTTGCCCTACATCCGGCGGTTCGCGGGCAAGTCGATCGTCGTGAAACTGGGCGGCGCGGCCATCGATGCCGGCGAGGGGCGGGCGCTCGACCGCGCTCTGGCGCAGGACCTGCTGCTGCTGCGCTCGGTCGGCGTGCGCTGCGTGCTCGTGCACGGCGGCGGGCCGCAGGTGGATGCGGTGATGCGCCGAATGGGCAAGGAGCCGGAGTTTCGCGACGGCCTGCGGGTCACGGACGCGGAGACGCTGGACATCGTCCGCATGGTCCTGGTCGGCAAGGTCAACCGCGATCTGGTCGCGACGATCAACGGCGAAGCGCGCGACGAGCCGGTGGCGGTCGGCGTGTCGGGGGAGGACGGCGGGTTCCTGACCACCACGCCGCGCGACCCGGCACTGGGCTTCGTCGGCGATGTCTCGCACGTGCGCAGCCTCATCCTGCATGGACTGCTCGACGACGGCATGGTGCCCGTGGTGTCCACCGTCGGCGCGGACGCGTCCGGGCAGCCGTACAACATCAACGCCGACGAGGCGGCGATGGCGATCGCGGTGGCGATGGGGGCGGAAAAGATCATCTACCTCACCGCCGCGCCGGGGCTGCTGGCGAATGTCGACGACGAGGGGAGCCTGGTGCCGCGGCTGACGACGGCGGAGTTGCGCGCGCTGATGGACGACGGCGCGATCACCGGCGGCATGATCCCCAAGCTGCGCGCCTGCGCCGATGCGGTGGAGGGCGGCGTCGACACCGCGCACATCATCGATGGCCGCGTGCGGCACGCGCTGCTGATCGAGCTGCTGACCGACGAGGGCATCGGCACGATGATCCGGCGGGAGGCGAACTGGTGAGCCGCGACCTCCTGACCATCGCCGACCTGGACGCGGAGACGCTGACCGCGCTGCTCGACATGAGCGAGCGCGACCTCGGGCGGCCGCTCGCGGGGATGGGCGTGGCGATGATCTTCGAGAAGCCGTCGGCGCGCACCCGAAACTCGATGGAGATGGCGGCGGTGCAGCTGGGCGGGCACCCGCTGTATATCCAGAAGGAGGAAGTGGGGATCGGCACGCGCGAGACGGCGGCGGACGTGGCGCGTACGCTCGCCTGCTACCATGCGGTGATCGCGGCGCGCGTGGCGCGGCACGCGGACATGGATGAAATGGCGGCGGCGACCGACACGCCGTTGCTCAACATGCTGTCTGAACGCGCGCACCCATTGCAGGCGCTGGCCGATCTTTTGACGATCCGGCAGCTCGCGGGGCGGGTCGAGGGCGTGCGGCTCGCTTACGTGGGAGACGCCAACAATGTCTGCCGCTCGCTGGCGGAGGGCTGCGCGCAACTGGGGGCGGCGCTGACCGTCGCCTCGCCCGAAGGCTACGGCTTCGACGCCGATGAGCTCAAGCACTTGCCGGGCGTCAGGCAGGTCGTGGACCCCGCCGAAGCCGTCGCCGGCGCGCGGGTCGTCTACACCGACGTTTGGGTATCGATGGGGCAGGGGGACGAGGCGGCGGCGCGGCGGTCTGCCTTCGCGCCGTACCAGGTGACCCCCGAACTCATGGCGCGTGCCGACGACCCGTGGTTCCTCCACTGCCTGCCCGCGCACCGCGGCGAGGAGGTCGCGGCGGCGGTGATCGACGGCCCGCGGTCGGCGGTGTGGCGGCAGGCGGCCAACCGCATGCACAGCGCGCGCGCGGCGCTGGCCTGGCTTGTGTCGTGAACGAGCGCGAGCGGCGGCAGAAGGCGCTGGCGGAGCTGATCCGCAACGAGGCGCTGGGCAGCCAGGAGGAGGTGACCGCGCGGCTTGCGGCGATGGGCCTGGCGGCGACGCAGGGGACTGTGTCACGCGATCTGGAGGGGATCGGCGCGGTCAAGGTCAAGCGCGGCGGCGCCTTGCGCTACGTGCTGCCGGACGGCGTGGAGAGCGACTTCGCGAGCGGACGCATGGAGCGCATCCTTGCCGAATGGGTTCGGTCGGTGGAGGCGGCCGGCAACCTGCTGGTGTTGAAGACGCCGCCGGGGTCCGCGCATCTGGTCGGGTCGGTGATCGACGGCGCCGCGCTGCCGGAGGTGGCGGGTTGCGTGTCGGGCGACGATACGCTGTTCGTGGCGCTGCGCGACGGGGTGACCCCCGGCGCTATGGCGGAGCGCTTTCGCGCGTGGGCGGGGAATGACGGAAGGACGAAATGACCAAGCGCTTGAAAGTCGTGCTCGCTTATTCGGGCGGGCTCGACACGTCGATCATTCTTAAGTGGTTGCAAACGCAGTATAATGCGGAGGTCGTGACCTTCACCGCCGACCTCGGCCAAGGCGAGGAGGTCGAGCCCGCGCGCCGCAAGGCCCTTCTCCTGGGCCTCCGCCCCGAAGACATCCACATCGAAGATCTGCGCGAGGAATTCGTCCGCGACTTCGTCTTCCCCATGTTCCGCGCCAACACGGTGTACGAGGGCCAGTACCTGCTGGGCACCGCGATCGCCCGGCCGCTGATCGCCAAGCGGCAGATCGAGATCGCGCGCGCCGTGGGCGCCGACGCGGTGTGTCACGGCGCCACCGGCAAGGGCAACGATCAGGTCCGGTTCGAGCTCGCGTACTTGGCGCTGGAGCCCGACATCCGGGTGATCGCGCCGTGGCGCGAATGGGACTTCGGCTCCCGCGAAGACCTGCTGCGCTTCGCGGAGGACCACCAGATCCCAATCAGCAAGGACAAGCTTGGCGAGGCGCCGTTCTCGATCGACGCCAACCTCCTGCACTCCTCGTCGGAAGGAAAGGTGCTGGAGGACCCGTCGGTCGAGGCGCCCGAGTTCGTCCACCAGCGCACGATCTCGCCGGAGGATGCGCCGGACAAGGCGACGGTGATCACCGTGGACTTCGAGGGCGGCGATCCGGTCGCGATCGACGGCGAGGCGCTGAGCCCTGCGGCGCTGCTGACGCGGCTGAACGATCTCGGCCGCGACAACGGCATCGGGCGGCTCGATCTGGTCGAGAACCGGTTTGTCGGGATGAAATCCCGGGGCGTGTACGAAACACCCGGCGGCGCGATCCTGCTCGTCGCGCACCGCGGGATCGAATCGATCACGCTGGACGCGGGCGCGATGCACCTAAAAGACGCGCTGATGCCGCGCTATGCGTCGCTGATCTACAACGGCTTCTGGTTCTCGCCCGAGCGCGAGATGCTGCAGGCGCTGATCGACAGGAGCCAGACGCACGTCACCGGGCAGGTGCGGATCAAGCTGTACAAGGGCAATGCGACGGTGATCGGGCGGACCAGCGCGCACGCGCTTTACGACCAGGACTTGGTGACCTTTGAACAAGGCAGCTCGAGCTATAACCAGCGCGACGCCGCGGGCTTCATCAAGCTGAACGCGCTGCGGCTGCAGGTCGCTGCGCGGCGGGAGCGGCGGTAGCCCGTTCCTAAGGTCACGCGCGGGCACACCAAAACTACTTCGGCGACGGGCGCATGCGCGGCCCAAGCGGATGCGGGCGGATGGTCATCAGAATGTCAAAGAACCCGAGTCGGGGTGACCATGTCCGCGAAGCGCCGTGTAGGACAGGGGTTTTTCGCTCAGGTCGCCGTGCGCGCTTCCGCAATGCGGGCACGTATCTGGGTCGGCGCGGTGCCGCCGTAGCTGGTGCGACTCGCCACCGACGCGTCGATCGTCAGCACGGCGTAGGCGCGCTCGTCGATGCGGGCGTCGATCGCCCGTAAGTCCGCAAGGGAAAAATCCGACAAGGCGATGCGGCGTTCCTCGGCCAGCCTGACCGCGCGCCCGGTGATGCCGTGCGCCTCCCGGAACGGCACGTTGGCCACCCGCACCAGCCAGTCGGCCAGGTCGGTGGCGGTGGCGTGGCCGGCGCCGGCGGCGGCGCGCATGCGGGCGGTGTCGAAGGTCGCGGCCGCGATCATGCCGGTCATCGCGGCGAGGCAGAGCACGAGCAGGTCGTGCGCGGCGAACATCGGTTCCTTGTCGTCCTGCATGTCCTTGGAATAGGCGAGCGGCAGGCCCTTCATGGTGACGGCGAGGCTCGTCATCGCGCCCAGTATGCGTCCCGAATGACTGCGCACGAGCTCGGCGGCGTCGGGGTTGCGCTTCTGCGGCATGATCGACGAGCCGGTGGAAAAGGCGTCGGGAAGGTGGACGAAGCCGAACGGCTGGCTCGCCCAGATGACGATCTCCTCCGCCAGCCGCGACAGATGCAGCGCGCACTGGGTCGCCGCCATCAAGTAGTCGAGCGCGAAGTCGCGGTCGGCGACGCTGTCGAGCGAATTGCGCGTCGGGCCGTCGAACCCGAGCGCGGACGCGGTGGCGTGGCGGTCGATCGGGAAGCTGGTGCCGGCGAGCGCGGCGCTGCCCAGCGGCGACAGGTTGGCGCGGGCGCGGGCGTCGGCGAAGCGCGAGGCGTCGCGGACGAGCATCTCGTGATAGGCCATCAGGTGGTGGCCGAGCGTCACCGGCTGCGCCACCTGGAGATGCGTGTAGCCGGGCATGACGCTGTCCGCGTGGGCCTCGGCCTGGTCGAGCAGCACGCGGCGGAACGCGGCGATGCGCGCGAGGATGTCGTCGGTGGCGGCGCGGACCCAGAGTTTGAAGTCGGTGGCGACCTGGTCGTTGCGCGAGCGGGCGGTGTGGAGGCGGCCAGCGACGGGGCCGATGAGTTCGGTCAGCCGCGCCTCGACATGCATGTGGATGTCTTCCAACGCCGGATCCTCGGGGACGCCGCACGCCTCGTATTCGGCGGCGATCGTGTTGAGCCCGGCGGTGATCGCGGCAGCGTCTTCCGCGGAGACAATGCCTTGCGCGCCCAGCATGGCGACGTGCGCCTTGGACGCGGCGATGTCCTGGCGCCACAGCCGCTTGTCGAAGCCGATGGAGGCGTTGATTTCTCGCATGATGTCTGACGCGCCGCCGGCGAAGCGGCCGCCCCACATGGCGTTCGGGTCTTTGTTTTCGGCCAAGTCAGACGCCTCCCAATGCACGGCGGTACGGTTCGGGCGCGGGAGCCGCAAGTCAGGGGGCGGCGGTCCGATTCGCGATCAGCTCGCTCAGCGCGCGGGCGATGGCGCGGGTGGAGGCGATCTTTTCGCGCATGGGCAGCTGCAGAACCGGACCGACGTCCGTCTTGTTGACGTCGACGATGTAAATGCGCCCGTCGTCGACGCTACGCAGGATGTCGAGCGTGCCCCAGTCGAGCCCCATGGCGGCGTTGAAGGCCGCGATCTTCGCGATCTCCTCGGGCCCGAACAGATCGGACGGTTCGGCTGAGCGGACGGTCAGGTTCGCGCCGGAGGCGAAGCGGTCGGCGCGCCGACGGGTCTTGATCCAGGCGACCACGGGAACGCCGCCGACGCAGGTGGTGCGCAGGTCGACGACGTGGCCTTCGCGGCCGGTTTCCACCGCCCGCTGATAGCAGCGGCCGGGGCGCGGCTCCGTGGGGCAGGCGACGATGCGGCCGTCGTGCAGGCCGTTGGCCTCCGCCTTCTCCACCGCCGGTCCGGTCCAGCTGCGCGGATCGACGGCGAGAGGGTAGCCGAACGTGGCGGCGAACAGCGACGCGACCCGGCTCTTGCCGATGTCGCGGCAGGCGTAGTTGAGCGCCGGTCCGGCGAAGGCGCCGCCAGGCGGGCTGCACGTGCTGTCGTCGAAATGGAACGCGACGTCGGCGCCCGCGGGGTCGCGCACGATGCGAATGCCCGCCCAGCAGGCGACCGAGCGGATCATGTACCAGGGCCGGGGAACCTCCGGGCTAAACCAGATCGCGGGTGCGTGGCGGCGGCTCAGCCGGCGTAGAAGGCCGACGGCGCGGACGACGAGGAAGTAGCGCAGCCAGGACAGGACATGGCCAAGGACTTCGCGACTCAAGGGCGTGGTCGCGCCTGTCTTGCGTACGACGACGCCGCCGTCGACCCAGGCGAAGTCGGTGAACCAGCCGCGCTCGCTGCGGATGATGCGCTCGCCGAGCGACGGGCGGGGGTGCGGCGCGGGCCGTTCTTGCGCGGCGGGCAGAGCGATGGGGCGCGTGGAGATGGGCGGTACCTTGAAGAACAGTTCGGCCGCGCATGCCCGCGATCGCGGCTTGTGGGGATATCGTGGATTACCCGGCCCGGCGCGCGTTCCAGCATGGGTCCCAGGCGGGCTCCGGGCCGAAGCGCGCGACCAGCGCGTCCACCAGCGCGCGCACCCGCGCGGTGGGGGCGCGGCCGGGCGGCATCAGCGCGTACAGCCCCGCCTCCTCCAGCGCGAAGCCCGAGAGGAGGAGCCGCAGCGTGCCGTCCTCGATCGCGGGGGCGGCGATGAAGCTGGGGAGGATGACGAGCCCCAGCCCGGCGGCGGCGGCGGTCCGCATAAGGTCGCCGTTGTTGGCGCGCAGCCGCGGGATTCCCCGTACCTGTTCCCACCGCGCGCCGACGCGGAAGCGCCAGCGGTCGCCGTTGGCATAGACCAGCACGTCGTGGCGCGCGATGTCGCGCGGGTGAGCCGGCTCGCCGCGGGTCTCCAGATAGGCGGGGCTGGCCAGCAACACGCGGCGGATGGGGGCGATGCGGCGCGCGGTGAGGCTGGAATCGGGGAGGTTGCCGATGCGGATCGCCAGGTCGTAGCCGCCGCCGACGAGGTCGACCACGCCGTCGTCCAGGTGGATGTCGAGCGCGATGGCGGGGTGCGCGCGGGCGAAGTCGGCCAGCGCCGCCGCCAGGTGCGTGGTGCCGAACGTCAGCGGCGCTGTCAGCCGAATGGGGCCGGCGAGCCCGGAAGCGGCGCTGGCGGCGGCCTCGCGCGCGGCGGCGAGGTCGGCGAGGATCGCGGCGGCGCGGGCGAAGAACTCCTCGCCCGTGGCGGTGCGCAGCGCGCCGGTGGCGGTGCGGGTCAGGAGCTTGACGCCAAGCCCCTCCTCCAGCCGCGCGACGCGGCGGCTGACGATCGACTTGGAAAGACCCATACGCGCCGCGGCGCTCGCGAACGAGCCCGTTTCCGCCACCTGGACGAAGGCGAGAAGATCGTTGAGGTCGGTGGTGGAGCGTTCCATATCGTGCAACATCCCGGTGCCTGCCGTGCGTCTACCCGCAACGCCTCCGCGTGACTATCTCCTGTGGGAGGCAATAGGCAGGGATGCACGCGAACATGACCAAGGCTCTTCTGATCCGCAGCAGCGCGCTGAGCGCGGCGTCCGTCAGCAACCAGGTCACGGGAGCGCTGGTCGACGAACTTCGGCGGCTGGAGCCCGGCCTGCAGCTCGCGAGCCGCGACGTCGGCGCGCAGCCGCTGCCGCATCTGTCGCCCGAGCGCATGGGCGCGTTCGCCGGCCATATCGATATGCCGCCCGCGGCGGAGACGGCCGCCTTTTCCGAAGCGATCATCGCCGAGGTCGAGACGGCGGACCTGCTGATCATCGGGTCGCCGATGTACAATTTCGGGATCACGTCGACGCTGAAGACCTGGTTCGACCATCTGCTGCGCGCCGGGCGGACGTTCCGCTATACCGCCAGCGGCTCGGAAGGCCTGTTGACCGGCAAACGCGCGATCGTCGTGGAGGCGCGCGGCGGGCATTACCACGAGGGCCCCGCCGCGCCGGCCGACCATCAGGAGCCGCATCTTCGCACGCTGCTGGCATTTATCGGCATCACGGACGTGACGTTCGTTCGCGCGGAGAAGCTGGCGATCTCGCCCGAGGCGAAGGCCGCGTCCATCGAGGCCGCCGTGGAGGAGGCCCGCCAAGTGGCCGCGCAATTCGCGCAGGTCGTCTGAGCCGTTCCCCGGCGAAGGCCGGGGTCCACCTTCGGGTTTGCATACTGCGCCCCGGCCTACGCCTCGGCGCCTCACGGAGACACGATATGATCGACGTTCGACCCTTCGGCTCGCTTGGCGCGGCCGACCATGGCTGGCTCAACGCGCGCCACCATTTCTCCTTCGCCAGCTACCATGACCCGCGCCGGCCCGGGTGGGGCGCGATCCGGGTTTGGAACGACGACGAGATCGCCGCCAAGTCCGGCTTTCCGCCGCACCCGCACCGCGACATGGAGATCATCACCTACGTCCGCACGGGCGCGATCACGCATCAGGATTCGCTCGGCAACGAGGGCCGCACGGGCGCAGGCGACGTCCAGGTGATGTCGGCAGGGACGGGCGTGCGGCATGCCGAGTTCAACCTGGAGGACGAGACCACGACGTTGTTCCAGATCTGGGTCGAGACGGACAGGCCGGGCGCGCCGCCAAGCTGGGGCATGAAGCCGTTTCCAAAGAACGACCGATCGGGAAAACTCGTGACGCTGGCGAGCGGCGACCCGGACGACGGCGCGCTGACGATCAACGCCGACGCGCGGGTCATGGGCGCGACTCTGGCGTCCGGCGGAACGATGACGGTGGAACTGCAGCCGGAGCGGCACGCCTATTTGGTCGCGTCCAAAGGCCGCGTTGCGGTGAACGGCGTGTCCGCGGGGCCGCGCGACGGAGTCGCGATCACCGGCGAATCTCGCGTGGAGATTACGGCGTCCGAGGACGCCGAACTGGTGCTCGTCGACGCGCGCTGAGGGCAAGAACAAACGTCATCGCGAGCCCTTCGACGCCGCTTGCGGCGTCGCTTAGGATGAACTGCTGCTTCGCAGCAGCGTGGCGATCCAGGGTCGTGGCCACCGACGCGTTCCGGCCTGGATTGCCGCGTCACCCGGCCTGCGCCGGGGTCCTCGCAATGACGGGAAAGGGATCAAAGCTCCGCGCCCGATAAGCGCGAGTTCATCCGCCCATGCGTAGTGGCTCCGTGCCGTTCACGCACGGGATGAAGACCTTGGTTCAACTGGATGGACGCAATCGGGACCGCATCAAGGCGGGCGTGAGCGTGGCGGCGATCCATGTGCTGTTGGGCTATGCGCTACTGATGGGGCTCGGTTATCGAGGCATCGCCGAAGCCGTGGAAGCCGTTCAGGTGTTCGACGTGCTGCCCGAAAAGCCGCCGCCGCCCGAGGTCGAGCCCGCCAAGCCCAAGGCGCGTCAGGAAGAGGCGCGGGAGAAGAACCCGGAAGGCGCCGCGTCGCCCAAGAACCTCAAGGACACGCCGACGCCTATGGTGCTGCCGCCGCCGCCGATCCCGATGCCGGTGGTCAACGAGGTCTTGGTCGCGCCGGTCGCGGCGGAGGGCAATCGCGCGTCGGCGGGCGCATCGGACGTTCGGGGTCCGGGCACGGGCAGCGGCGGGCAGGGCACGGGCCTTGGTAGCGGCGACAGCGGTAACGGCACGGGGGGCGGTGGAGGCGGCGGGACCTACGCGCGCGGCGCGCGCTGGATATCGGGCGAGATCTACGATCAGGATCGGCCCCGCGCCGCCTACGACGCGGGCTTCGGGGGAACCGTCCACCTGCGCTTCGTGGTCGCGCCCACCGGCCGGGTCAGCCGCTGCGACGTGACGCGGACCAGCGGCCGCGCGGACGTGGACAAGGTGACGTGCCGCATGATCCTCAAGCGCTTCCGCTACCGCCCCGCGCGCGACGATCAAGGCGAGCCCGTGCCGTTCGTAATCACGGGAACGCACGAATGGATGCCGCCGGCCGAAGGGCCGACGATCGACATCGAGCCGACGATCGAGGACGACTGAGCCGCGAATTCGCGCGCCGCAATTTCAGCGTGCCTCGTCGTGGAACCAAGAGGCGCTCCACGGGATTGGTTTGCGACCACTTCCCGAGGAATGCTCTATGCTCGCGATGAACTACCGAGGCCCGTATCGCGTGCGGGCCGACCAGAAGCCCATACCGGTTATCGAGCATCCCCGCGACGCGGTGGTGCGCGTCACCCGTTCCTGCATCTGCGGGTCCGACCTCCATCTGTATCACGGCCTGGTGCCCGATACCCGCGTCGGCATGACGTTCGGCCACGAGTTCTGCGGCATCGTCGAGGAGGTCGGCTCCGCGGTCGAGAACCTGAAGGCCGGCGATCATGTGCTGGTGCCGTTCAACATCGCCTGCGGACAATGCCATTTTTGCAAGCAGGGCCTGTTCGGCAACTGCCACGAATCCAACGCGCAGGCGACCGCCGTCGGGGCGATCTACGGCTATTCGCACACGGCGGGCGGGTATGACGGCGGCCAGGCGCAATATGTGCGCGTGCCGTACGCCGACTTCGGCCCGACGCTGATCCCCGACTGGATGGATCCGGACGACGCGGTGCTGCTGACCGACGTCGTGCCCACAGGCTACCAAGCCGCCGAGATGGGCGGGATCAAGACCGGCGACACGGTGGTGGTGTTCGGCGCCGGCCCCGTCGGGATTATGGCCGCGCGGTGCGCCTGGCTGTTCGGCGCCGGCCGCGTGATCGTCATCGACGAGGTCGAGTACCGGCTGAACTTCGTGCGAGATTATGGCCCGGCGGAGGTCTACAACTTCCGAGAGATCGACGACATGGCGGTGTTCATCAAGAAGCAGACCGACGGCCTGGGCGCCGACGTGTGCATCGACGCGGTCGGCGGCGACGCCACGGGCAGCGCGCTGCACACGCTGTTCGGGGTCAAGCTGAAGCTGGAGGCGGGCTCCGCGCTGCCGCTCCACTGGGCGATCAATTCGGTCAAGAAAGGCGGGATCGTGTCGATCGTCGGCGTCTACGGCCCGACAGGCAACATGGTGCCGATCGGCAACGTCGTGAACAAGGGGATTACCATTCGCGCCAACCAAGCGTCGGTCAAGCGCCTGCTGCCGCGGCTGATCGAACATGTGAAGGAAGGGCGCATCAACCCCAAGGCGCTGATCACCCATCGCGCGGGGATCGAGGACATCGCGGATGCGTATCACATTTTCTCGGCCAAGCTCGACAATTGCATCAAGCCCGTGCTCGTCCCCAACGCGGCCTGACCGGAGCCATCGACCATGAACCAGATCACCAACACCACGGATACGTCGAAGATCGTCGGTTGGGGCCACGACGCCGACCGCGAGAACAACCCGACCTACCCGATGCGGGACCGCGATGCGCAGGACCGCACCGGCGCCGACTGGCAGAGCCCGCCCGCGCAGCGCGCTGATGTCGAGGTGCTGCAATCGATCGAGTATAACCGCCGTCCGGCGGTCGTCGGCACGTCGACCCCGCCGAGCGGCGTCAGCGGCGCGATCCGGCGGGCGGCGTTCCGGTACAGCGAGTCCGACTGGCGGCACTGGCTGATGCTGCTGGGCGCGGACCGGATCAACATGGTCGAGGGCGTGGTGCAGGACCTGGGCCGCGGCAAGATTCCCAACATCCCGGGCGAGATGGGGATTCGATCGGAGCTGCGGCACAACCAGGCCGGCTTTGCGAAAAAGGTCGCAGTCGCCACGGCGATCGGCACTGTCTTCTTCGCCTTGTCGCAGCGGCGCAAGTTGAACGAAGGACGCCGAGAGATCGTGGTGGATCAGACGGTTGGTTCTGTTAAACCAGACCGATTGCGATAAGGGATCACATCGGAGCCTTCGCGCCGGCCTCCGCTTTCTTCCGCCAGCCATAATGGTGCCAGGCGAACACGGCCGCGGCGCCGCGATAGGGTCGCCAGGGTTCGGCCAGATCGCGGCTGAGCTTTTCGCTCGGGCGTTCTTCGTGGCCGAGGATGATACCAACCTCGATCTGCACGGCGAGGTCGCCAGCGGGCCATATGTCCGTACGGCCTTCGGCGAAGAGGAGGTAGATCTCCGCCGACCAGCGACCGATGCCCTTGACGCGGGTGAGTAGCGCGATCGCCTCCTCGTCGTCGGCGGGAAGCGCGTCGAGGTCGAGTTCGCCAGACAGCACCAGCGCTGCGAGGCTGCGGGCGTAGGCGGTCTTCTGGCGAGACAGCCCGCCGGCGCGAAGCTCCTCGTCGGTGGCGGCGAGCAGGCGGTGGAGATCGGTGTCCGGGCCAACGATCTCGCCCAGCTTGCGCCACATCGCCGCGGCCGAGGCGACGCTGACCTGTTGCCCGACGATGGTGCGCAGCAAGGTCGCCGCGCCGGGAGCGGAGATGCGCGCGTCGGGCAGGCCGGCGCGGGCGATCGCGTCGCCGAAGAGCGGCTCGCGTGCGGCCAGCGCCGCAAGGTCCGCGTGCAGCCGTTCCCTCGTCAGTCCCACGTCGCCTCCCCGGTTGCCCGTCGCCGCGCCGCCCGCTAGCGGCTGCGTGGTCTTTCCACAGTCCATGCCCCGGAGCCCGTCCATGCCGCAACTGATCGTCGTCACGCGGGAGGGCGCGGAACGCGTCGTCGAGGGGGAGGCGGGGCTGTCGGTGATGGAGGTCATCCGCGACAACGGTTTTGACGAGCTGTTGGCGCTGTGCGGCGGTTGTTGCGCCTGCGCGACGTGCCATGTCCATGTCGACCCCGACTGGGTGGACCGCATGCCGGCCATGGAATCCGACGAGGACGATCTGCTCGAGAGTGCGGATTATCGGCAGCCGAACTCGAGATTGTCGTGCCAGATACCGTTCGAAGACGATCTGGACGGACTGCGCGTGGTAATCGCGCCGGAGTGAAACCCGCGTCATCCCGGCCTTCGCCGGTATGACGGCTGGCTCAGCCGGCGATCTGCCCCGCCGCGTACAGCGCGATCGCGGCGGCGTTGGAAACGTTGAGGCTTTCCATGCGCGCGCCGATCGGCAGCCGGGCCAGCGCGTCGCAATGCGTGGCAGTGTTCTGGCGCATGCCCTCGCCCTCGGCGCCGAGCACGATCGCCACCCGCTTCGGGCCCAGCGCCTCGCCGAGGGTGGTTTCCGCCTCGCCGGTGAGGCCGATCCGCCAGAATCCCGCCTGCGCCATTTCATCGAGGCCGCGGGCGAGGTTCACCACCCGCACCCACGGCACCGTCTCGAGCGCGCCGCTCGCCGATTTGGCGAGCGCTCCCGATTCGGGCGGCGCGTGCCGGTCCTGTGTGACGAGGCCCAGGGCGTCGAAAGCGGCGGCCGAGCGCAGGATGGCGCCGACATTGTGCGGATCGGTGACCTGGTCGAGGACGATCAGCGGCCGGCCGTCCTCGGCCTGATCGAGCAGGTCGGCGAGGAGGATGTCGTCGAGCCGCTCGACCTCGGCGACGATCCCCTGGTGCGGCGCGTCCTTGGGCACCAGCCGGCCGAGGTCGGCGGCGTCGGCATAGGTCACCGGAATGCCGGCGGGTATGTCGAAATCGGGCGCGGCGTCGTGGGTCACCCAGATGCTGCGCACCTGGCGATCGGGATTGGCGAGCGCCGCGGCGACGGCGTGGCGGCCCCAGAAGCGGGGGCGGTTCTCGGCCTTGGTGGTCTGGCGGGCTTTGCGGCGCATCGTCGCCCCATGGCCGCGCCGGCGCCTGCTGGCAAGCCCGTCAGCCGGGCGGAGCGGAGCGGCGGGAAGGTGTGGAGCGGGTAGCGGGAATCGAACCCGCGTCACAAGCTTGGAAGGCTAGTGCTCTACCATTGAGCTATACCCGCTGATGCCGAGCCCCACGGAAACCCGTGCGGCCT
>DASQNO010000030.1:0-9604 GCA_035644935.1 Sphingomonadaceae bacterium | reverse complement strand
TCGCACTGCTCGGCGGCCTCGAGGACGTGCGCGCGCAGCTTGTCGAGCTTGACGGTGCGGACGATGGTGCGGTCGGTGACGACGGGCAGCAGCCGCGCGACGCCCAGTTCGGTGGCGCGCTCGACGATCCATTCCAGCCGCCCGTGCTTGATGGGCGCGAAGGCGAGCCACAGGTCGGGCGCCTCCTCGCGCGGGCGCAGATGGCGGACGACCCGGACCTCGGCGGCCTTGCGGTGGGGGCGGGCGATGTGCGCGAGCCATTCGCCGGTGCGGTTGTCGAACAGCTTGAGCGGGGCGTCGATCTCCAGCCGGAGGACGGAAACGAGATAGTTGGATTGCGCGGGGTCGAGGGGGAAGGTGGCATCGAGCGCTAGCGGCTGGTCCAGGAACAGGCGGGGCAGGCTGGACGGCGGCCAGGCGGGGGTGGCGGGCATGGGGCTGACTACCCGTTTGCCCCAAGCGTAGTCGAGGGGTGTACCCCGGCGTAGGCCGGGGTCCAGTGACACGATCGTACGACTGGACCCCGGCCTACGCCGGGGTACACGGGTCCCTCGATCATACCGATCGCGAATGGCAACGAGCGCGTGACTTCCGAAGACATCGTTCCCGACAGCGAAGCGCGCGGTCTTATCGGCATGTTGCCGCGCGCGGCGCGTCCGTACGCGTCCTTGATGCGGCTCGACCGGCCGATCGGGGCGTGGTTGCTGTTCTGGCCGTGCGCCTGGGGGCTGGCGTTGAGCGGCGGCGCGGTTGAACGATGGGACCTGCTGCTCTGGTTCGCGCTGGGCGCCTGGGCGATGCGCGGGGCGGGGTGCGTGTACAACGACATCGTCGACCGCGACCTCGACGCGCGCGTCGAACGCACGCGCAATCGCCCGCTGGCCAGCGGGCGCGTGTCGCTGCGCGAGGCGTGGCTGTTACTGGGCGCGCTGTCGCTGATCGGGCTGGTCGTTTTGCTGCAGCTGCGGCCGCTGGCGGCGGGGATCGCGGCCGCCAGCCTTGCGCTGGTCGCCGCCTATCCTTTCATGAAGCGCATCACCTGGTGGCCGCAGGCGTGGCTGGGGCTGGTCTTCTCCTGGGGCGCGCTCGTCGGCTGGGCGGCCGTGGCGGGCGCGGTGCCGGCGGCGGCGCTGGCCTTGTACGCAGGCAGCGTCCTGTGGGTCGTGGGGTACGACACGATCTACGCGCTGCAGGATGTGGAGGACGATGCGCTGGTCGGCGTGCGGTCGTCGGCGCGGGCGCTGGGTGCGCGGGCGCGGCTGGGGGTGTCATCGTTCTATGCGGGCGCGGTGGCGTTGTGGGCGTTGGCGGTGTGGCTCGCCTGGCCGCAATGGCTGCCGCTGCTCGGCCTCTTGCCGGTCGCGGCGCATCTGGCGTGGCAGGTCGCGACGCTGCGCCCGGATGACGGCGCGGACGCGCTGGCCAAGTTCCGGAGCAACCGCTTCGCGGGGCTGCTGATGTTCCTCGCCTGCCTGGCGGTGGGCAGCGCCGCGTAGCCGTCATCCCGGCGAAGGCCGGGACCCAAGTACACCGGACTTCGCGATCTTGGGTCCCGGCTTCCGCCGGGATGACGCGCTTAAACCGCAATCAGCCTTGTCGAACTAGCTTTAACATCGGCACGCCCTTACGTCCCCGCTCATGCTGACACCCTCACAAGCCGCGGCCCGCGCCGAAGCCCTCGTTGCACGCGCCGTCAAAGCCGGCGCCGACGCCGCCGACGCGATCTACGTCGCCGACGCCTCCACCGCCGTGCAGGTGCGCCTGGGCGCGCTGGAGGATGTCGGCCGGTCCGAAGGCGAGGAGATGGGGCTGCGCTTCTTCGTCGGGCACCGGCACGCGGGCGTGTCGTCGTCCGACCTGTCGGACGCGGCGCTGGACGCGCTGGTGGAGCGCGCCGGCGCGATGGCGAGGGAAGCCAGCGAGGACGTCTATGCGGGCCTCGCCCCCGAAGAGCTGCTGTTCCGCGGCTCGCAGCCGGACCTCGACAGCGACGACGGCGGCGATCCGTCGCCCGCAGCGCTCAAAAGCCGCGCGCTGGAAGCGGAGGACGCGGCGCGGGGCGTCGCGGGCGTGACGAATTCGGAAGGCGGCAGCTCAAGCGCCGGGCGCAGCGTGCTCGCGGTCGCGACCAGCCACGGCTTCGTCGGCGGCTACGCCAGCACCGGCTATTCGGCATCGGCGAGCGTCATCGCCGGCACGGGGGAGGGCATGCAGCGCGACTACGCGTCGCATTCCGCCCGGCACGAGGCGGACCTGGAGGATGTCGGGGAGATCGGCCGGCGCGCCGGCACGCGCGCGGTGGCGCGGTTGAACCCGGTGGGCGTGCGCAGCGGCGTCATGCCCGTGGTGTTCGACCCACGCGTGTCGTCCAGCCTGCTCGGCCACCTCGTCGGCGCGATCACCGGCGGCGCGATTACGCGGGGCACGAGCTTTCTCAAGGACAGGCTTGGCCAGGCGGTCTTCGCGCCGGGCGTCGTCATCCGCGACGATCCGCTGCGGCGGCGAGGCCTGCGGTCCAAGCCGTTCGACGGCGAGGGCCTGCCCCGCCGGCCCACCGACATCATCGCGGACGGGGTTCTGACCGGCTGGCTGCTCGACAGCGCGTCGGCGCGGCAATTGGGGCTGCAACCGACCGGGCACGCGGCGCGCGGCGTCGGCGGCCCGCCGGGCGCGGGAGCGACCAATCTCAGCCTGCTGCCCGGCGCGCTGCCGCCGGAGGCGCTGATGGCCGACATCGCCGAAGGGCTCTACGTCACCTCGCTGATCGGGCAGGGCGTCAACGGTGTGACCGGCGACTACAGCCGCGGCGCGACCGGGTTCCTGATCGTGAACGGCGCGCTGGGACCGGCGGCGGCGGAGATCACGATCGCGGGCAATCTGCTCGACATGTTCGCAACGCTGCGGCCCGCCAACGACTGGACCTACCGCACGGGCGTCGACGCGCCCACCGTCCGCATCGACGGCATGACCGCCGCCAGTGCCTGATCGATCCCGTCCAAGGCTGGAGGACGTCGCCGCGGCGGTGACCGACGCCGGCGCGATGGCGCTGGGCCGGATCGGCGGCGACTATCGCCGGTGGGACAAGTCGCCCGGGCACCCGGTGTGCGACGTCGACATCGCCGTCGACGCGGTGCTGCGCGAACGCCTGGGCGAACTGGCGCCGGACGCCGCCTGGTTGTCGGAGGAGACGGCCGACGATCCCGTGCGCCTCCGGGCCGCGCGCGTGTGGATCGTCGATCCCATCGACGGGACGCGCGATTACCTGCGCCGGCGGGGCGGCTGGTGCGTGTCGGTGGCGCTGGTGGAGGCGGGGGAGCCCGTGCTCGCCGTGCTGGCGGCGCCGTCGCGGAACGAGATTTGGCTGGCGGCGGCGGGCGCGGGCGCGTCGCGCAACGGCGTGCCGCTCGCCGCGTCGGGGCGCGACCGGCTGCCCGGCGCGCGCGTGCCGATCGACACGCTGCCCCGCGGCGATCGCGATCTGGTCGCGGTGCACAAGCCAAACTCGATCGCGCTGCGCGTCGCCATGGTCGCGGCGGGCGAGGCGGACCTGATCGCGACGACGCGGCTGGGCAACGAATGGGACATCGCCGCCGCCGTGCTGATCGCCGCCGAAGCGGGCGCGGCGGTGAGCGACGCGCGGGGCGCGAGGCTGCGCTTCAACACCGCGCGCGCGGAGGCGCAGGGCGTCGTCGCCTGCGCCCCAGCGCTGCACCGGGACGTGGTGAAGAGGTTTGGGGTCTCCTGACGCCGCAACGTCATCCCGGCGAACGCCGGGACCCAAGATCACCGTCGCAGGACAACCGGAACGCGATTTTCGCGTCCAACCCCTTCAAGCATCGCGACCTTGGGTCCCGGCTTTCGCCGGGATGACGCTCACCCGTGATCTCGATCAGTACCCGCCCACCGGCGCGACGTTGAGGCGCGAAATCTCGATCTTGGTGCAAAGGTCCATCACCACCCGCAGCCCCGCCGCCTCCGCCCGCGCCGCGGCTTCGTGGTTGACCACGCCCAGTTGCATCCACACCGACTTGGCCCCGACCGCGATCGCCTCGTCCACCGCGTCGCCCGCCGCGGCCGAGTTGCGGAAGATGTCCACCATATCGATCACGTCGTCGATCTCGTGGAGGTCGCGCCAGACATGTTCGCCGTGAACCTGCCCGCCCGCGATCTGCGGATTGACCGGAAACACGCGGTAACCGTGCAGCTGGAGGTAGCGCATCACGCCGTTGGATGCGCGATCCGGGCGGTCGGACGCGCCCACCAGCGCGATGGTGCGCGTGTGGGTGAGCAGGTCGGCGATCTCGGCGTCGGTGGTCAGGGGCATGGATGTCCAACCCTCACGCGCGCGCTTGGTTCAGCGACTCGACAAACCGCTCCGCCAGCCCCGCGAACAAAGCCCCATCCTCGCCATCGCCCGCCGCCGGCGGTGTCCCCGCGTCCGAGCTCTGGCGAATGGCGATGCGTAAGGGAACGCGGCCCAGGAACGGGATGCCGAGCCGCGCCGCCTCGCTTTCCGCCCCGCCCGCGCCGAACGGGTCGGACAGCCCGCCGCAATGCGGGCACGCGTAGCCCGCCATGTTCTCGATCAGCCCGAGCACGGGCACGGCGAGCTTGCCGAACAGGTCGATCGCGCGCGTCGCGTCGATCAGCGCCAGGTCCTGCGGCGTCGACACGATCACCGCGCCCGCGGGCTTCCATTTCTGCATCAGCGTCAGCTGAATGTCGCCGGTGCCGGGCGGCAGGTCGACGATGATGATATCCGTGCCGTCCCAATGCGCGTCGAGCAACTGCCCCAGCGCGGTCGACACCATGGGCCCGCGCCAGGCGAGCGCCAGGCCCGGCGCCACCAGCTGCCCGACCGACAGCATGCGAACGCCGTGCGCCTCCACCGGCACCATGCGATTGTCGATCGCCTCGGGCTTGCCGGTCACACCCAGGATGCGCGGCTGCGAGGGGCCGTAGATGTCCGCGTCGACCAGCCCGACCCGCCGCCCGGTGCGCGCCAGCGCGATCGCAAGGTTGGCGGCGACGGTGGACTTGCCGACGCCGCCCTTGCCGCTACCCACCGCGATCAGCATCCGTTCCCGTTTTTCGGTCGTCATCACGATGCGAACCTCGCCGACGCCCGCAACGCGCGCGGCGGCGGCGCGCAGGCTCGCTTCCAGTTCGGCGCGACCCGCGGCGTCCAATCCGCTGGCGTCCACCACCAGGCTGGCGCGCGCGCTGTCCAGCCGGACATCGGCGACCCGGGCGCCGTCGGGGGTCGCGGCCAGGGCGCGCTGCAAGGTGGAAAGCTCTGTCATCGGGCCTTTGGACGTGCGGGGGGCGGCGGTTGTTCCCGCGCCCGCGAACGGACGCCGGGCGGCACTGTTATTCGCCCGGAGCCCTACCTATAAAAGGGACATGATCAAATTTCCGTGGTGGGTCGCGCCCGCCGGTTCGTCCCCGAGCGATGGCCCGTTGTTCAACGAGAACAAGGGCGGGCCCTGGGGCGCGCCCGGCGGCGGCCGCGGTTCAGGCGGCGGCGGCGGCGAGGGTCCGCGCAACCCTTGGAGCCAGCCGCCGCGCAAGCGGCCGACGCCGGGCGGCAACGTCACCTCGCTGGACGATTTCCTCAAGAAAAGCCGCGAACGCTTCGGCGGCGGCGGCACCGGCGGCGGCACCGGCCTGCCCTCGCTCGGCGGCAAGCCGATGATCGGCTATCTGGCCGCCGCGCTGGTCGTGCTCTGGCTGCTGTTCACCGCCATACACCGCATCGGCCCGCAGGAGCGCGGCGTCATCACCCGCTTCGGACAATATGCCGGCACGCTGTCCCCGGGCATGCAGTTCAGCTTCCCCGCGCCCATCGACAATGTCGAGAAGATCGACGTCGAAGGCATCCGCACGATCGACGTCGGCAGCGTCGGCGCCAGCGGCGGCGAGAACCTGATGCTCACGGGCGACCAGAACATCATCGACCTGGCCTATTCGGTGCGCTGGAACATCGCCGATCCCGAACTCTACATGTTCCAGCTCGCCGATCCCGACAAGACGATCCGCGAGGTCGCCGAAAGCGCGATGCGCGCGGTGGTGGCGCGCGTGTCGCTGGACGACGCCATCGGCGCGCAGCGCAGCCGCATCGAACAGGACGTCGAACAATTGATGCAGCAGATCCTGACCCGCTACCGCGCGGGCGTGGTGATACAGGGCATCGCCATCCGCCAGGCGGATCCGCCCGCGGCCGTGAACCAGGCGTTCAAGGAAGTGTCGGCGGCGCAGCAGGACGCGCAATCCTACATGAACCAGGCGCGCGCCTACGCGCTGCAGCTGACCGCCAAGGCGCAGGGCGAGGCGGCGCAGTTCGACAAGGTCTACGAACAATATCGCCAGGCGCCGGAAGTCACGCGCCGCCGCATGTACTACGAAACGATGGAGCAGGTGCTGAGCAAGGTCGACAAGACGGTGGTGGAGACGGGCAACGTCACGCCCTATCTGGCGCTTCCCGAAGTGCAGCGGCGTCAACAGCCGCAGGCCCAGGCCCAGGCGCCGGCCGAAGCGGGGGCGGCGCGATGAGCCGCGTTCTTCGCAACCCCATCGCGCTCGCTTTTGCGGCGATCCTGCTGCTGGTTCTGCTGTCCGCGACGTTCGCGGTGGTGCCGGAAACCAAGCAGGCGCTGATCGTCCGGTTCGGCGAGCCCAAATACGTCATCAACCGGTTCCAGCCGGGTCAGAATTTCGGCAAGACGGGTGCCGGGATCATCGCCCGCGCGCCGTTCATCGACAAGATCGAATGGGTCGACAAGCGCGTCCAGTCGGTCGACATGGAACAGCAGCAGGTGCTGTCCACCGACCAGCTCAGGCTCGAAATCGACGCCTTTGCGCGCTACCGCATCGTCGACCCGCTGCGCATGTACAAGGCGGCGGGCAGCCAGGACCGCGTGTCCGAAGCGCTGCGCCCGATCCTGGGTTCGGCACTGCGTAACGAACTTGGCAAGCGGCCGTTCGCCGCGCTGCTCAGCCCGGAGCGCGGCCAGGTGATGCAGAACATCGCCGCGGGCCTCAACCGCGTCGCCGCGCAATACGGCGCGCAGGTCATCGACGTTCGCATCAAGCGCGCCGACCTGCCCGACGGCGACCCGCTTGATTCGGCATACCGCCGCATGGCGTCGGCGCGCGAGCAGGAGGCGCGATCGATCCGCGCGCAGGGTTCCAAGCAGGCGCAGATTATCCGCGCCGATGCGGATGCCGAAGCGTCGCGGACCTATGCCCAAAGCTTCGGCAAGGACCCCGACTTCTACGATTTCTACCGGGCGATGCAGTCTTACCAGACGACCTTCGTCAACAACGGGCAAGGCGGGCAGATGGGGCGATCCAGCATCGTGCTGTCGCCGGAAAACGAATATCTGCGCGAATTCCGCGGCCGGGCGCGATAACAGGGGAGGCTGATCGCAAGACGGGCATCGGAGTGGCTCGTCCACACCCATACCGTTCGCCCTGAGCCTGCCGAAGGGCTTTCCTTTCGACGGCTCGGGAGGGCAAATGGCTTCGACAGGCTCAGCCCGAACGGGGTGGGTGTTCAAGCCTCGCACTCATTACCAGGGCCATTCAATTCGCGTTCAGCCGCCCTATCTAGCCTAGCGAACATACGGCTTCGCGACACGCGCGGCCGATCGGATCATCTAAGGAGCCTGCTATCGTGCGTTACGCTTATGGCATTACCGCCGCGCTGTTGATGGGCGGCACGGCATTGACGCTGAGCACCGGAGTCGGCGCGCAGGTCGCGCAGAACGAGCCGGGCAGCATGGCGACGGCGATGCCGCCCCGCGCCGGTGCGCCGATGAGCTTCGCCGATCTCGCCGCCCGGCTGCAGCCGGCGGTGGTCAACATCTCCACCGAACAGCGCGTGCCCGTCGCCCAGTCTCGCAACCCGATGGAGGAGATGCTTCGCCAGTTCCGCAATCCCGGCGCACCCGTTCCCGATGCGCCCGCGACGCGCCGTGCGGCCGGGCTGGGCTCGGGCTTCATCATCTCGCCGGACGGCTATGTCGTCACCAACAATCACCTGGTGCAGGGCGCGCGCGGTACAGGGACGGTGGACGAAGTCACCGTCATCCTGTCCGACCGCAAGGAATACAAGGCGCGCATCGTCGGCCGCGATCCGGCGACGGATCTCGCACTGCTCAAGATCGACGGCCGCAACCTGCCGTTCGTGCGCTTTGGCCAATCGGCCAACACCCGCGTCGGCGACTGGGTCGTGGCGATCGGCAATCCGCTGGGCCTGGGCGGCACGGTCACGGCCGGCATCGTCTCGGCGATCGGGCGCAACATCGGCGCGACGCAGTACGACCGCTTCATCCAGACCGACGCCGCCATCAACCGCGGCAACTCCGGCGGCCCGATGTTCGACCTCAACGGCAACGTCATCGGCATCAACACCGCGCTGTATTCGGAAACCGGCGGCAATATCGGCATTGGCTTCGCCATCCCGGCGGATCAGGCGGCGCCCGTGATCGCGCAGCTGCGCACCGGCCAGCGCGTGTCGCGCGGCTATCTGGGTGTCGGCATCCAGCCACTCGACGCCGCGCTGGCCGAATCGTTCGGCCTGCCCAAGAACCGCGGCGAGCTGATCGGTTCGGTGCAGCCGGGCGAGGCGGCGGCGCGCGCGGGCATCCAGCAAGGCGACGTGGTCGTCCGCATCGCCGGTCGCGACGTGACCCCCGACGAGACCCTGTCCTACATCGTGTCGCAGCAGGCGGTGGGATCGCGCATTCCCATCGAACTGATCCGCAACGGACAGCGGCGCACCGTCACCGCCGTGGTCGGCCAACGCCCGACCGATGAAGAGCTCGCGCGGCGCAGCGGCGTTGCGGAGGAGTTGCCAGAGGCGGACAGCACCGCACCGCAGACCCGCGGTCAGACCTCGACGCGCGAGAGCATCGGGCTTTCGGTTGTGACCCTGACGCCGCCGATTGCGCAAACGCTGCGCGTTCCAACCACTGTTCGCGGTGTGGTCGTCTCCAACGTCAATCCGTCGAGCGATGCGGCCACGCGCGGCCTGCAGCGCGGCGACGTTATCCTGTCGATCAACGGTCGCCCAACGCTGACGCCGGAAGACGCAGCGGCGGCGGTTGAAGAGGCGCGTCGCGCCGGTCGCAATGCGGTTCGCCTGTACGTGCAGCGCGGCACGGCCCAGCCCCAGTTCGTCGGCGTCGAACTGCTGCGCCGCTAAGCTGCTTTCCCTTGTCCCCCGTCGCGGCTTAAGACGCCGGGACGGGGGTTTGGGCATGACGGACGACACGGTTTTCATCGGGCAGGGCGGCGGCGCTGCGCAGGCGCTGCGCTTGCCCCTCGCCAACCGTCACGGCCTGATCGCGGGCGCGACGGGCACCGGCAAGACGGTGACGCTGCAGGGCCTGGCCGAAGGCTTCTCCGCCGCTGGCGTCCCTGTGTTCCTCGCCGACGTCAAAGGCGATCTCGCCGGGCTTGCGTTCGCCGGCTCCAGCGAGTCCCCGCTGCACGCCAAGCTCGCCGCGCGCGCCGCGGACATGGCGCTGGACTGGCGCTACGAGGCCTTCCCGGTGATGTTCTGGGACCTGTACGGCGAGGCCGGGCACCCGGTGCGCAC
>DASQNO010000029.1:0-23675 GCA_035644935.1 Sphingomonadaceae bacterium | reverse complement strand
GTCCTTGGGGTCGTACCCGGCCATCGCCTCGAGCAGGATCGCGCAGTCGCGGACGTCGCGCGCCATCGGCCCCGCCTGGTCGAGCGAGGAGGCGAACGCCACGACGCCCCAGCGCGAGCAGCGGCCGTAGGTCGGCTTGATGCCGGCGATGCCGGTGAAGGCGGCAGGCTGCCGGATCGACCCGCCCGTGTCGGTTCCGGTGACGCCGGGCGCCAGCCGCGCCGCCACCGCCGCAGCCGACCCCCCGGACGACCCCCCAGGCGTCAGCGAAACATTGCCGCCGTCGCTTCGACGCCACGGCGACACCACCGGCCCGAAGGCGCTGGTCTCGTTGGACGAGCCCATCGCGAATTCGTCCATGTTGAGCTTGCCCAGCATGCCCGCGCCGGCGGCGAACAGGTTGGTCGTGACCGTCGACTCATACGGCGGGGCGAAGTCGCCGAGGATGCGGCTGCCCGCGGTGGCGCGCACGCCTTCGGTCGCAAACAGGTCCTTGATGCCCAGCGGAATGCCCGAAAGCGGTTTCAGCGCGCCCGTCGTGCGATCACGATCGGCCCGGTCCGCCGCCGCGCGTGCGTGTTCCGGCGTTTCGGTGATAAACGCGTTCAGCCGGCGCGCGGCCTCGACATTGGCGCTGAACGCGTCCGCGATCTCGCGCGCGGACGTGTCACCGCTACGGAACGCGTCGCGAAGTCCGGCGACGCCAAGGCTCGTGAGATCGGTCATTCCACCACCCGTGGAACCGCGAAGAAGCCGTGCGCCGCCGCCGGCGCGTTGGCCAGCACCGCCTCGCGCCGGTCGCCGTCGGTCACGACGTCCTCACGGAAGGCAAGCTTGGCGGGGATCACCGCGGCCAGCGGTTCGACGCCGTCGGTGTCGACCTCGCCCAACTGCTCGATCCAGCCCAGAATATTGTTGAGCTCGGGCACGAGCGCGGCGATCTCATCCTCGCTCATCGCGATGCGCGCGAGCTTGGCGATGTGCCGCACCTGATCGTTGTTGACGGACATGAGCCCCTTTCGTTGAAGGCGCGCGGCTAGCACCCGCCCCGCCCCGCTTCAAGGCAGGCTGTCGGGACGCTCCGCTTGTCATCGGCGGCGCTTTGCGCTTGGGGATGCCCGCATGCTTGCCCGCCGCTTCCTGTTCATCGTCGCCGGCCTGATCGTGCTCGTGATCGCCGCCGCCCTCGCCTACCGCCTTCTGGCGCCGCAGCTGATGGAAGCGGCGCTGGTTCCGTCCGCGAAATTCGAAGCGGCGCGGGAAACGGATCGTCCCGACTACGGCCGCGCCGATCTCTGGATCTCGCGGCCGGGCATTGCCAACGATCCCGCGCTTTGGACGCCCGCCGGCGTCGTTCGCGCCGGAACGCCGCCGCGCGCATCGGTCTTTTTCATACACCCGACTTCTTATCTCAGTCGCCGGCAGTGGAACGCGCCGGTGGACGAGCCGGACTCTGCGAACCGCGCCCGGCTCTTCGTGCGCAGCCAGGCAAGCGTGTTCAACGACGTCGCCGCAATCTGGGCGCCGCGCTACCGCCAGGCGACATTCGGCGCCTTTCTGACTAGCCGCCGGGATGCCGAACTGGCGCTCGACTTCGCGTACAAGGACGTAGAGGCGGCGTTCGACCGGTTCCTGGCGGAGGCTCCGAAGGACCGGCCGATCATCCTGGCCGCGCACAGCCAAGGCTCGCTCCACCTCACGCGATTGCTGCGAACCCGCGTCGCGGGCACCCCCCTCGCCCGCCGCATCGCCGCAGCCTATGCCGTAGGCTGGCCGATCTCCGTTACTGCGGACCTTCAGGCGCTGGGGCTTCCCGCCTGTCGCGGGGCCGCGGACGCAGGTTGTGTCCTGAGCTGGCAAAGCTTCGGCGAACCCGCCGATCCCTCGCAAGTCACCGATGTCTTCGAAGCCTCGCAGGGCTTCAACGGGACGCCGCGCCGGCAGGCCGACATGCTCTGCGTGAACCCGTTGACCGGCAACGCCGGCGACCAAGCGCCCGCATCCGCCAATCTCGGCACGCTAAAGCCCAACGCAGACCTGAGCGATGCGACGATGGTTGCAGGCGCGGTGGCGGCGCGCTGTGCGGACGGACTGCTGCTCTTGGGTCCCGAGCCCCCGAACCTGGGGCCATACGTGCTGCCGGGCAACAACTACCACGTGTTCGATTACGCGCTGTTCTGGGCCAATGTCCGCACGGACGCCGCCCGCCGCCTCGCCGCGTTCGAAGCACGGCCGTGATCACGCAGGTCGCGGCGGAATTCGGGGCCGCGCTGCCTGGCGGCGGACGACTGGCCGGGCTCGACGCGGGCACCAAAACGATCGGCATTGCGCTTACCGACGCGAGCTGGATGATCGCCACGCCCGCGCACACCATCCGCCGTGCGAAGTTCGCGGCGGATTATGCGGCGCTGCGGGAGTTCGTGACGACGCAGCAGGTCCGCGGCCTGGTGATCGGTTATCCCCTGAACCTCGACGGGACCGAGAGCCCGCGCACGCAGGCGACGCGCGCGCTCGCCCGCAATCTCCAGCCGCTGAACCTCCCCATTCTGCTCTGGGACGAACGCTGGTCCACGCAGGCGGTCACGCGGACCCTGATCGACGCGGACACGACGCGCGCGCGCCGCGCCGAACTGGTCGACAAGATGGCCGCCGCGTTCATCCTGCAGGGCGCGATCGACGCCCTTGCGGGCATCGGATAGCCGCGTTCGATGTCCTTTCCGCATCGGCACCTGCTCGGCATCGCGCCGCTAACGCCGGCGGAGATCGGCTGGCTGCTCGACGCCGCCGAGTCGATGATTGACGGTGATCTTCCGGCCCCGCCTGTCGCGCGGGTGCAGATTAACGCATTCTTCGAGAACTCGACGCGCACGCTGATGTCGTTCGGACTCGCGGGTCGCCGACTGGGACTGCACGTTCTCGATTTCGGCGTGGCCGGGTCCAGCGTCGCCAAGGGCGAAACGCTGGGCGACACGGCGCGGACGCTGGCCGCGCTGGGTGCGGACGTCATCGTCATGCGTCACGGCACCCCGGGCGCAGCCGAGGAGGTCGTGCGGGCCGTGGAACCTTCGGGTTGCGCCGTGATCAACGCCGGCGATGGGATCAACGAACATCCGACTCAGGCGTTGATCGACGCGCTTGCGCTCCGCCGCCGGTTCGGGCGCCTGGAGGGCCTCACCGTTGCCATCTGCGGAGACATCCGGCACAGCCGCGTCGCCCGCTCCAACATGCTGCTGCTCACCCGCATGGGCGCGCGCGTCCGGGTCACGGGTCCCGCTATCCTGCTACCCGCGGGCGCGGTTCCCGAAGGGGTCGCCGTGGTGCCGGAATTCTCGGACGCTATCGAAGGCGTCGATGCCGTGATGATGCTGCGCGTTCAGCACGAGCGCATGGCGGATCGGCTGAACCTGGCCGCCGACGCGTACCACGCCGACCACGGCTTGACGTCGGAGCGGCTGAACGCCGCCTCGCCGCACGCGATCGTCATGCACCCGGGCCCGGTGAACCGCGACGTCGAGATCGCAGGCGCTCTCGCCGACGACCCCACCCGCTCCGTCATTCTGGAACAGGTCGCGCTGGGTGTTCCCGTCCGGATGGCGTGCCTGCAAGCCGTGTTGAGCTAGGCTGCGCCGCCGCGGCGTGACTTTGACGCCCAACGAACCGGCGCATCGCCCGCGTTGACCCGCACGAAGCAGGTACCGCCTGCACGGCGGAGGCTGTTGCACAGATTGTCGGCCGCCTGTCGATGCGCGAAGCCGCCCACCGACAGCCGGGTAAGGGTGCCGGCACCGGATGCGAAACGCGTGCTGGCGGGCACGTAATTGGCCAGTCGATCCAATCGACCCACCGCACCGTTCCACGCCCGCTCAACCCGATCCGTGCTGGCGAACGCACCGATCTGAACGACGTAGCGACCTTTCAGCGTGGTCGGGGCGGACGCGGCGGCGCGCATCGTGCGCGTAACCGGCCGCGCGATCTGTTCCGGCAATACGCTGGCGACGCTGGCCATGGCGGCCGCGATCACCGGGGCCGCTTGGGCCGGCATCTCGGCCGGCCCGAATTCTTCCGGGCTCGCCTGCGCGACAGCAGCGGGCTGGGTGAACGTTTCCGCGACGGTGGTCGTCGGAACCTCCGGGGTCAACGCAGCGGTCCGTACCTCGGCAGGCGCCTGTTCGTTCAAAGCCAACCGTGTCGGCTGGCCGCTGTCCGCCACCGGCGACACGCCAAGGAGGCTGGCGACCTGATCGGAGGACTGCTTGGGCTGCGCGAATTCGGCCCATTTCGCCATGCGTGCGTCCAGTTCGTCCGCCGGTACGTCCTGCGCGGCGATCGTGCGCGCCTGCGTCCAGTCGCCCGCCAGCGCGTAGGCCAGCGCCAAATTCTGCCGGATGCGGCCGGTCGCGGCCTGATCCTGCGCGGCGGCGGTCAGCAAGCGCAGCCCGCCTTCCTTGTCGCCCGCGAGCGCCAGCGCCAGACCGTGATCGGCCGCGGCCATGCTGCCGTCGTTGTTCGACAACAGCGCGATGGCATCGGCATTGCGCCCCAGCCCGATCTGCGTCAGCGCCAAGCTCAGCCGCGTCTTGGCATTGCTCGGGTTCAGCTGAAGCGCGTCGCGGTATGCGTCGGCCGCGGACTGGAACCGGCCCGCTTTCAGGTAAAGATCGCCCAGAGTGGTGCGATACCCCGCATCCTGCGGCACCAGCGCCACGGCGGCTTCGGCGTTGGTCACGGCCGACGCGAAGTCCCGCTTGGCGGCCGCGGACAGCGCTATGTCGACGAGCTTACCCGCCTGCTGTTCGACCTGGTTGCCGAACTGCGCGGCGGAGCGCGGACGGGAACCGTCAGCGGCGGGCTTGCACCCGACGGTGGTGACGCCGAGCATCAGCGTCGAGGCGGCCAGCTTCGCAATCGTTGAACGGCGCATCGATATCATCCTTGTGCGCGCCGGGGCAGGCTGCCTTCGGGCAACTGCGCGGCGAGGGTGTCGAGTTCGGGGAAGGTGGACAGGAGGCGGTCGACTGCTTCGGTCACCATCATCTGCGCCGACCGGCCCTTGAGAGCGCAGGCGAGGCGCAACTTCAGGTGACGTTGCGCGTCGAGCCGGAGCGTGAACGCCGCCTTGGGTCCGGTGCCGTTCGCGACGCGCGAACGCGGGCTCACGGCCGTCTGCACCGCGACGATGCGCGGCTTGACGGCGGCAGCCGTCTCGACCGGTTGCGTGAGGACGGGCTCGGGCAGTGCCGCAACGACGGGCGCCAAGTGCTCCTCGGAAGCGGGCACCTCCGGGTGATCCTGTTCGGCGGCGTCGGAGAGGCGTTCGGCCACGAACTGCTGCTCGAGATCGGCCTGCTGGTGGTGCACCGGCGAAGTCGCGGCGACTTGCAACGGCGTCGCCGGCGCGCTGACGGTCGGTGACCGCGTCAGCGCCGATACAGGGTTGCGGATCGGCTGTTCGGCCACGGCGTTGCCGAAGGCGTCGTGATCGGCATCGCGCGCCTGCGGCGCGATCGTCGGCTTGGGCGCCTCGAAGCCCATGTCGTTCCAGCCCAGGTCCTCCAGGCTCGCGCCCATCTGGCCGAAACCCTGGGGGCGCATCGCGGGCTTGGCCGCGCCCTTGCGGGCGAGCAGTCCGGAAGACAGGGAAGCAAAGGCGCGCGGTTCGTTCATGGCCATGACCGACTACTGACTTACGACGCGGCGGCCGAAGCCGCCGGCGGGGCGCGATGCGGCCGCGATCGGCGCCGCGGACATGCCGGGCGCGCTGAACACGGTGCGGCGGAAGTTTTTCTCGAGCCGATCGGCGATATAGTCCCACAGCTCGACGACTTCGCGCGCCGAGCGGCTCTTGGCGTCCACTTCCATAACCGTGCGCCCGTCGATCATCGACGCAGCGAAATCGGTGCGGTGGTGCAGCGTGACAGGGGCGACGGTGCCGTGCTGCGACAGCGCGACGGCGGCTTCGTACGTGATCTTGGCCTTGGGCGTGGCGCCGTTGACCACGAAAATCAGCGGCTTGCCCGCGCGTTCGCACAGGTCGACGGTGGCGCCGACGGCGCGAAGATCGTGAGGGGAAGGCCGGGTCGGAACGACGATCAGTTCGGACACCGCGATGACGCTCTGGATCGCCATGGTGATGGCGGGCGGCGTGTCGATCACGGCCAGCTTGAAGCCCTGCTGCCGCAGCACTTCCAGATCGGTCGATAGCCGCGCCACGGTGGTCTGCGCGAACGCGGGCATTTCCGCCTCGCGCTCGTTCCACCAGTCGGCGAGCGAGCCCTGAGGATCGATGTCGATCAAACAGACCGGGCCGGCCCCCGCCAGTTGGGCCTGCACCGCGAGGTGGCCGGACAAGGTCGTCTTCCCCGATCCGCCCTTCTGCGATGCCATTGCTAGAACGCGCATTGAGTCCCCATCCCCGGTAAATCCTTGTGTTCGGAATTCCGCTTGGGGCCGACGACCCTAAAATCTGGTTAAGTTCCTGTGCCAAATCCGACACCGCGACGCCCAAGCCGCGATGGAAAGCACGCCTGCATCTATGCTAGGCCGGGAACGAAGGGTCCGCGCGTGACGCGGGATCGATGGGAGGGATCACCATGAAGTTCGCAGCGTACGCCTTGCTGGGCGCAGCCGTCGCTTCCGCCGCGCCGGCCCTGGCCGACGTTCGGGCCGGCGTCGAAGCCTATCAACGCGGCGACTACGCCCGCGCGCTGGCGGAATGGCGTCCGCTGGCGGACAAGGGCGATGCGGACGCGCAATTCAACCTGGCGCAGGCTTACAAGCTCGGCCGCGGCGTGCCCGCGAACCTCGACACCGCGCTCGGCTTCTATCGCAAGGCCGCCGCGCAGAACCACGAGGAAGCGCAGGCGCTGCTCGGGCTGCTGCTGTTCCAGAACGGCAAGCGCGCCGAGGCGATGCCCTGGCTCGGCAAGGCGGCCGATCGCGGCGACGCGGCGTCGCAATATGTCTACGGCACCGCGCTGTTCAACGGCGACATGGTCGGGAAGGACTGGCCGCGCGCCTACGCCTTGATGACGCGCGCTGCGGCGCAGGGTCTGCCGCCCGCGCGCAATGCGGTCGTGGAAATGGACAAGCACATCCCGCTGGCGCAGCGCGAACAGGGCGTGGCGATGGCCCGCGCCGCCGACGATCGTCCAGCGGCCAGCCGCCCGGCACCCGTGCGGACCGCCGCCGCGACAACACCCGCCACCGTCCGACCTGCGCCCGCCGCGGCTCCGGCGGCCGGCGTGACGCGGCAGCCCCCCGCCAACCCCGCCGTGCGCGACACCGGCCCGCCCGCGCGGCCCACCGCTGTTGCGGCGGCGCCGCGGACCACGGCACCGCGCACTGCTCCCGCCGCCCGTCCGACACCTGTTCCCGCCGCGCGGCCTGCGCCTGCCGCCACTCGCGTAGCCGGCTGGAAAGTTCAGCTCGGAGCCTTTCGGGAATCCGGCGCCGCCAACGCGCTGTTCTCATCGCTCAAGGGCCGCGTGCGCGCGCTTTCCGGTGCGCAGCCGATCCTGGTTCGCGCCGGTGCAGTGACCCGGCTGCAGGCCGGCCCCTTCGCCAGCCGCGCCGCCGCCGCTTCTGCGTGCGCGCAGATCACGGCCGCGGGCCAGGCTTGCTTTCCCGTCGCGCCCTAGGGGCTTCTCCCGAGCAGGGCTCCCGGGCTTAATCTTTTGTTTGCCCCCCGCGCGCTAAGCCCTCCCTCAAAGGGGATCGGCCGTGGGGGCATTTGCACTGGGTCGCGGGGCGGCAATGGCGACGCGGTGGCGGCGGCGGCAGATGTGCACGCTGGGTCGCGCTCCCGCGACGATCCGCACGGTGTCCGCTAGCCAAGTCTTTGTCGAAACCAATGCGCGCCCGCCGCTGGGGGACGCCGTTCCGCTTGCCCATCCGGAGGCTGGAACGATCACCGGTCTCGTCGGCGCGCATCATGGCGACGGCATCACGCTGCTTCTGGACGGCACCGCCAAGGCGGTCGCCTTCGCCCTGGCCGCCATCGCGTCGGACATGACCCGGCCGCATTGAGCGGACGCGGCTGTCAGCCGGCCCAGACGCGCCAGTCCGCCTTCGCATACCCCTGCGCGTAAAGCAGCGCCGTCAGATCCCCACGGACGATCGAAGCGCCCGCGGCCTCCCGCAGCACCGGCTTGGCCTTGAACGCCACCCCCAGTCCCGCCACGCGCACCATCGGCAGGTCGTTGGCCCCGTCCCCCACCGCCAGCACGTCCGCCGCCGTTAGGCCCAGCCGTTCTCTTGCCCCCGCCAAGGCTGTTGCCTTGCGCCCGGCATCGACAATGGGACCGACCAGCGTTCCGGTGAGCCGTCCGTCCTCCACCCCCAGCACGTTGGCGATCGCCACCTCGAAGCCCAGCACCGCCGCCACGGGCTCCGCGAACGCGGTGAACCCGCCGGACACCAGCAAGGTCGCCGCGCCGCGCGCGCGCATCGTCCCGACGAGCTCCGCCGCGCCCGGCATCATCCGTACCCGCTCCGCAAGGCACTGGGCGAGAACGCCGACGTCGAGCCCGCGCAGCAAGGCCACGCGCGCGCGCAATGCGGCTTCGAACGGGATCTCGCCGCGCATCGCCTGCTCGGTCACCGCCGCAACCTGCGGCTTGATCCCGGCGTAATCGGCCAGCTCGTCGATGCATTCGACGGTGATCATCGTCGAATCCATGTCGGCCACCAGCAGCCGCTTCATCCGGACTGCCTCGGCCTGAACGATCACATCGCCGCCGAATGTTGCGACTAGCGGCTCCAGAACGGCGCGGGCGCGCAGCGGGTCGCCGGCGAAGCGCACGTCGCCCGCGCGTCCGGGCTCCACCCACGCGGTCGTCCCCGGTTCAAGCCCGTGCGCACGCAACGCTTCGCTGCACGCCGCAAGGTGGTCCCCGGTCAAGGTTTCCGATGCTACAACCGTTGCGATGAACACGTCCGACCCTTGCCTCCAGGCGGCGTTGCCCCCGCTCGTCATCATCGCGGGCCCGACGGCAAGCGGCAAGTCGGGCCTGGCCCTCGCCGTCGCCGAAGCGACGGGCGGCACCGTAATCAACGCGGACAGCGCGCAGGTCTACCGCGATCTGCGGATCGTGTCGGCCCGACCGTCGGCCGTGGACGAGGCGCGCGCGCCGCACCGGCTGTACGGCACGCGCGACGGCGCCGACCCCTGCTCCGCCGCCGCTTGGGCCGCCGACGCTCGGGCCGAGATCGAACGGGTGCACGCGGCCGGCCGCTTGCCAACCTTGGTCGGCGGCACCGGCCTCTATTTGCGCACCTTGCTGCAAGGCATCGCCCCGATCCCGGAGATCGACGCCGACGTCCGCGCAACCGTACGCGCAGCTTCCGTCGCCGATAACTACCGCGCGCTTCTCGCCGAGGATCCTGCCGCCGCGGCGGCGTTGCGCCCAGGCGACAGCCAACGAGTCGCCCGCGCGCTTGAAGTCCTGCGCTCCACCGGGCGAACGCTTCACGCATGGCAGGCGTGCCGTCATGGCGGCATCCACGACCGCGTCCGCATCGCCGCACGCGTCCTGACGCCCCCCCGACCATGGCTCCACGCCCGCTGCGACGCACGCTTCGCCGATATCTTGAACGGGGGCCGACCGGAGATAGAGAAACTTCTGGCGCGCCGCCTCGACCCGGACCTTCCCGTCATGCGCGCGATCGGCGTGCGCGAACTGGCCGGTCTCGCGCGCGGCGAACTGTCGCGTGACGACGCGCTCGCCCGCGGACAGGCAGCGACGCGCGCCTATGCCAAGCGCCAATATACCTGGTTTCGCAATCAGCCGCCCCCCGAATGGTTACGCTGCGAAGCTCCGCTGGAGGGGGAGGAGACCGCCCGCTTAGCGGGGGACCTCGCCCGCGCGGCAGCCTCGCTCCAGCAGATGGCGAAGGTCGACCGGTTACGCCGATGAGCGCGGACCGGATTTTTCGCGGAGGGGCTTGCACCCCCCGGTCACGGACGTTGCAGCCGACGCGGTAATCTCTTGCGGCGCTTGCAGGCGCGTTCGTGCGGGGCCTGATGCTTTCACGAGCGGCACGATACTGGCGCTCGGTGGACCTGCCCGGCGGGGCGCACTAGGGCGCGGCCATGCACATTTTCCGCGACGCCGACATCGACCCCGCGCCGCTGGCGAAAAAACACATCGCGGTGATCGGCTACGGCAATCAAGGCCGGGCGCAGGCGCTCAACCTGCTCGATGGCGGAATGGATGTAACGGTGGGCCTGCGCGAAGGCTCGCCGCGAGGGGCGGAGGCGCGCGGGGTTGGCCTGCGGGTCCTGCCCGTCGCGCAGGCCGCGGCGCAGGCGGACGTGGTGGTGCTGCTCGCGCCCGACGAGGCGTTATCCGACATCTACGCATCGATCGCGCCCGTTCTCCGCCCCGGCGCGGCGCTCGGCTTCGCCCATGGGCTCACCATCCACTTCCGCCTGATCGCGCCCCGCGCAGATCTCGACGTCTTCATGGTCGCGCCCAAGGGTCCGGGCTCCGCGCTCAGGGCCAACTACGTGGCCAGCGGCGGCATGGCGGGGCTGTTCGCGGTCGCGCAGGATGCGGGCGGCGGCGCGCGGGCGCTGGCCCTCGCCTATGGACGCGCGATCGGCTGCGGTCGCGTCGGGCTGATCGAAACCGATTTCGCGCAGGAAACCGAAGCCGATCTGTTCAACGAAGGCGCGGTGCTATGGGGGGCGGTGCCCGAATTAATGCTCGCCGGCTACGATACGCTCGTCGAGGCCGGGGTCTCGCCCGAAGTCGCGTGGCTCGAATGCGTCGGCGAGCTTCGCCTGCTCGCCGACCTCATCGCGCAGCGCGGCATCGCCGGCATGCGCGAGGCGATCTCCACCACCGCGGAGTTCGCCGGGCTTTCCGGCGCGGGCCGCATCGTCACCGACGACACCCGCGCCGCGATGCGCGCGCTGCTCGCGGAGGTACGCAGCGGGGCGATAGCGCGGGCGATGACGCAGGACGCCCGCGACGGCTCGCCGCGTCTACTCGCCGCGCGCAAGGCGCAGGCCGCGCACCCTTCGGAAGGCATAGGCGCGCGGCTGCGGCCCCTGCTCGGCTGAGATCACCGCCGCCCGAAGAGCTTCTCCAGGTCGCCGTGCGCGAGCTTGATCCAGGTCGGCCGCCCGTGATTGCACTGCCCGCTGCGCGGCGTCCGCTCGATCTGCCGGAGCAGCGCGTTCATCTCCGCCACCGACAGCACCCGCCCCGCGCGCACCGAACCGTGGCACGCCATCGTGGCCGCGACATGCTCGATCCGGTCGGCCAGGCCCGCCGCCGCGTCATACGCGGCCAGATCGTCCGCCACGTCCCGCACCAGCGCGGCGACGTCCGGCGTCCCCAGCACGGCCGGAACGCTCCGCACCAGCACCGCGCCCGGCCCGAACCGTTCGACTTCCAGGCCAAGCGCCGCGAGATCCGCCGCCGCCGCCTCCACCCGGTCGCACGCGACCTCCTCCATTTCGACGACCTCGCCGGCCAGCAGCCGTTGCGACGCGACGCCGTTCGCGCCCGCCCGCATGCCCTCCAGCACCAGCCGCTCGTGCGCGGCATGCTGATCCACGATCACCAGACCGTCCGCGGCCTCCGCGATGACGTACGTCGCCGCGACCTGCCCGCGCGCTACCCCCAATGGATAATCCACGACTTCGACCGCCGGCTCCGCCTTCTCGGCGCGCGCCATCGGCGGCGGCGCGGCGAAGCGCATCGGCGCCTCCCGCAGCGCGGGCGCGGCCGGCGCGGGCACTTCCCGCTGCCACATCGCCACCGGCGGCGTAGGCGCGACTCGTAGCGAGCCCGCCCCGTCCAGCGCCGCGCGGATCGCGCTCACGATCAAGCCGCGCACGCCAGCCGGATCGCGAAAGCGCACCTCGGTCTTGGCGGGGTGGACATTGACGTCGACCTCCTCCCCCGGCACCTCCAGGAACAGCGCCACCACCGGGTGCCGGTCGCGCGCCAGCAGCCCCTGATACGCGCCGCGCAGCGCCCCGAGCAGCAGCCGGTCCTTCACCGGCCGGGCGTTCACGAACAGGAACTGGTGGTCCGCCACGCCCCGATTGAACGTCGCCAGCCCGGCGATCCCGCTCAGCGCCACGCCGCGCCGCTCGGCCTCCACGCCGACGCTGCTGTCCCGCAGGTCCGGGTCCAGCAGGGCGGCGGCCCGTTCGGTCCGGCTCTGCCCGGCCGGTACGCTCAGCCGCACCCGCCCGTCATGCTCCAGCCGGAACGCCACGTCCGGCCGCGCCAGCGCCAGCCGGCGCACGACGTCCAGGCATGCCGCATATTCCGCCCGCGCCGACCGCATGAACTTGCGCCGTGCCGGCACGCGCGCGAACAGGTCGGCGACGGTGACGATCGTGCCGGGCGCCAGCGCCGCCGGCCGCCCCGCGTCCGCGACGCCGTTGTCGACGTGCAGCGCCCAGCCGTCCGCGCCCGCGATCCGGCTGCGCAGCGTCAGCCGGGACACGCTGGCGATCGACGGCAGCGCCTCGCCGCGAAAGCCCATGGTCGTGACCGCCTCGATCCGCTCGTCCGGCATCTTGCTCGTCGCATGCCGCTCCAGCGCCAGCCGCATGTCGCCGGGCGCCATGCCGCAGCCGTCGTCGGCGACTTCGACACCGTCCAGACCTCCCTCCGTCAGCGAAACCGAGACCTGCCGCGCGCCCGCGTCCAGCGCGTTCTCGACCAACTCCTTGACCGCGCTAGCCGGCCGTTCGACCACCTCGCCGGCGGCGATGCGATTGACGAGATGTTCAGGAAGTCGCCGTATCGCCATGGCCATGGTCCATAACCCAAGCACAGCGGGCCTTCCACAAACCCGCAAATCATATTTCGCGGCCATGCTGACAGCGCCGTCCGCCTGCCCTATGCGAATCCTCGGCGGAGCGTCCCAAGTCGGGACCATGGAGGTTGCGTTCTCATGATGTTCTGGACAAAATGGTTCAAGTCCATGTCGCACGACATGGCCATCGACCTCGGCACGGCGAACACCGTCGTCTACGTGCGGGGCAAGGGCATCGTGCTCAACGAACCGTCCGTGGTCGCGATCGAGACGATCAACGGCGTCAAGCGCGTCAAGGCCGTGGGCAACGACGCCAAGCTGATGATGGGCAAGACCCCCGACCAGATCGAGGCGATCCGTCCGCTTCGCGACGGCGTCATCGCCGACATCGACGTCGCCGAACAGATGATCAAACACTTCATCCACAAGGTTCACGGCAAGAAGCGTTTTCCCCGCTGGCCGGAGATCGTCATCTGCGTTCCCTCCGGCTCGACCTCCGTCGAACGCCGCGCGATCCGCGACGCCGCGTCCAACGCCGGCGCGTCGCAGGTCTGGCTGATCGAGGAGCCGATGGCCGCCGCGATCGGCGCCGACATGCCGGTGACCGAGCCCATCGGATCGATGGTGGTCGACATCGGCGGCGGCACCACCGAAGTCGCGGTGCTGTCGCTGCGCGGCCTCGCCTATACCACGTCCGTCCGCGTCGGCGGCGACAAGATGGACGAGGCGATCTCGTCCTACGTCCGTCGCAACCACAATCTGCTGATCGGCGAGGCGACGGCGGAGCGCATCAAGCAGGAAGTCGGCTGCGCCAAGCCTCCCGCCGACGGCATCGGCAAGACGGTGCGCATCAAGGGCCGCGACCTCGTCAACGGGGTGCCCAAGGAGATCAGCATCAACCAGGGCCAGATCGCGGAGGCGTTGAGCGAACCCGTCGGCACGATCGTCGAGGGCGTGCGCATCGCGCTTGAGAATACCGCGCCGGAACTGGCCGCCGATATCGTCGATCAGGGCATCGTCCTGACCGGCGGCGGCGCGCTGCTCGAGGGTCTGGCCGACGTGCTGCGCGACGAAACGGGCCTGCCCGTCACCGTCGCCGAGGATCCGCTCACCTGCGTCGCGCTGGGCACCGGCCGCGCGCTGGAGGAAGAGCAGTTCCGCGGCGTGCTCCAGACCGCATAAGGACCAGTCGTGGCGCCGCCGTCCAATCGGCGCCCCGGCTATAGCCGGAAGGCGCAATACGGCCTGTTCTTCGGGCTGCTCGTTGCGGTCGCGGGGATCGGGGTCGGGCTGCTGCTGCTCGCCGCCTCGATCATCGACCCCACTGGCCTGCGCGCCGTGCGCGGCGCCGCGATGGACGTGACTACGCCCGTCGCCGGCGGCGGGCGCGGCATCGTGCGCACCATCCAGGACGCCGGTCGAACCGTTGGCGATTATTTCGAAGCCGGGTCGCAGAACGCCGCGCTGCGCCGGGAGATCGCGGCGATGCGCCGCCAGCTGATCGCCGCACAGGCCGCGCGGTTCGAGAACGACCAGCTCAAGCGCCTGCTGCGCATTCCCAGCGACGATCGGCCGGCGATCACCTCCGGGCGAATCGTCGGTTCCTCCTTCGCCAGCAGCCGCCGGCTCGCCACGCTTTCCGCTGGCAGCAGCAGCGGCGTTCGCATAGGGCAGCCGGTCCGCGCGCCCGATGGGCTGCTCGGGCGCATCCTCGAAACCGGCCGCTTCGCCTCGCGCGTGCTGCTCGTCTCCGACCGCTCCAACGTCGTGCCCGTGCGCATGCTGCGCGGCGGGATCGCCGCCATTTCCACCGGCCGGGGTGACGGCACGGTGGAGCTCAAGCCGCTTCAGGTCGGGCAGAACCCGTTCCGTCCCGGCGACATCGTGGTGACTTCGGGCACCGGCGGCATCTATGCCCCCAACGTGCCGGTCGCCTATGTCGTCAAGCTCGCCGATGACGGCGCCATTGCGCGCCCGCTCGCCGATCCGGCCGCCGCGCCCTTCGGCATCGTCGAACCGATCTTCGAGCCCGACGCCGCCGCCCCTCCGGCCGACCCCGACACCGGCACCGCGGAAGGCGACCCGGCCTGATGCGCAGGACCACGCTCGCCGGATCTAGCAGCTATGGAGACACCGGCCCGCTGCGCTCGCAGGTGACGCCGATCGCGTCCACGCTGTTCGCCTCCGCGCTGGCGCTGCTGCCCATCGTCAGCGGCGCGCAGCTGCTGCCCAATTTCGGTCTGCTGGCGCTGCTCAGCTGGCGGCTGCTGCGGCCCGAAATGTGGACGGCGCGCGTCGGAATTGCGCTGGGCTTCGCGCACGATCTTATCACCGGCGGACCTTTGGGCCTTGCCATGAGCCTATGGACCTTTCTTCTGTTAATTTTCGATTTCGTAGACAGCCGGCTCATATGGCGGGATTATTGGATCGACTGGATTCTGGCGGCGTTCGCGATCGGGCTGGCGTCCGCGTTCGAATGGAAAGTCGCGGACCTGATGGGCGCGGCGGGGCCCATGCACACGATCCTTCCCCATATCCTGATCAGCGTCCTGTGCTTCCCGGCGATGCTCGCCGTCGTCGCGCGGCTGGACCGCTGGCGGCTGCGCCGATGAGCCCGGCGGAGTTCACGCAATGAAGCTCGGCGGCCCCAAGCGGCGGCGGCCCAAGCGGCCCGGCCCGCCGGTGACCGAAGGTAGCCAGGCGCTTACCTTTTCCCGGCGGGCCCTGTTTATCGCAAGCGCGCAGGGCGCGGTGGGTGTCATGCTCGCCGGGCGGATGGCCTGGCTCTCCATCGCGGAGAACGAGCGCTATTCGCTGCTCGCCGAGGACAACCGCGTCGAGAACATCCTCGTGCCGCCCCGCCGCGGCTGGATCCTCGATCGCTACAACCAGCCGCTGGCGATCAATCGCAGCGACTTTCGCGTCGACCTCATTCCGCAGCAGCTTAAGGACGCCGAACGCATCGTGCCGCAACTCGCGCAGTTGCTGCAGCTGAGCCCCGACGACGTCGACCGCATCCTGCGCGAGCTCAATGGCGCCAAGGGCTTCAAGCCGGTGATCGTCGCGGAGAACATCCCGTATGACCAGTACGCCGCCGTAACCGTCCGATTGCCCGAACTTCCGGGCGTCAACGCCTCGCGCGGCTTCTCGCGCTTCTACCCCGAGGGTGCGGCGGTCGGCCACCTGATCGGCTATGTCGGCGCAGCGTCCGCGAAGGAATATGAGCAGGAGAAGAACCCGCTGCTCATCACGCCCGGGTTCAAGATCGGGAAGGAAGGCCTGGAGAAGGTTCTTGAGAAACGATTGCGCGGCGTGCCCGGCGCGCAGCGTGTCGAGGTCTCCGCGCGCGGCAAGCTGATACGCGAGCTCACCGCCCGCCCCGACCGTAGCGGTGCGCCCGTGCAGCTGACGATCGATGCCGGGCTGCAGGCCTACGCCGCGCGCCGCATGGGCAACGAATCGGGTGCAGTCGTTGTGCTCGACTGCCTGACCGGCGACATGCTCGCCATGGCGTCGATGCCCGCCTACGATCCCAACAGCTTCTCGGACGGCATCGGGCGTAACGAATGGGCGATGCTGTCGGGCGACCAGCGCCGGCCGCTCAACAACAAGGTGCTGAGCGCGCTTTATCCTCCCGGTTCGACGATCAAGCCTATGGTGGCGATGGCTCTGCAGGCCAACGGCGTCGATCCCAAGGAGCGCGTCCACTGCGGCGGCGGTTATCGCCTCGGCAACCGCACCTTCCGCTGCCTCGGCCGGCATGGCTCGATCGACATGACCCGGGCCATCGCGAAGAGCTGCAACACCTATTTCTACGCGATGGGACGGCGGATCGGCTACGACGCGATATCGGAAGTCGCCAAGCTCCTGGGCTTGGGGATCAAGTTCGACCTGCCGGTCGTCTCCCAATCCTTCGGCACGGTGCCATCGTCGGATTGGAAGCAGACCAAGTACAAGCAGGAATGGACGCAGTCCGACACGCTCAATGCTTCGATCGGCCAGGGCTACCTGATCGTCAATCCGCTGCAACTGGCCGTCATGAGCGCGCGAATCGCGTCCGGCCTCGACGTCGCGCCGCGCCTCATCATGGGCTCGGGTCCGCAGCCGCATTCGTTGGGCATGCCGGCGGAATATTTCGCCACGGTCCGCAACGCGATGAGCGAGGTCGTCAACGGCGACGGCACCGCCGGCCGCTCAAAGCTGCCGCTCGACGGGGTGCTGATGGGCGGCAAAACCGGCACCGCGCAGGTTCGCCGCATCACCGGCGGCCAGCGCGGCCAGTCGGGCGACTGGAAATACCGCGATCACGGCCTGTTCGTCTGCTTCGCGCCGGTCGACAAGCCGCGCTACGCCGCGTCCGTCGTGATCGACCATGGGATGGGCGGGTCGAGGGCCGCCGCGCCGGTGGCGCGCGACGTGCTCACCTACCTGTTCGATAAGGACAAGGCGTTGGCGACGCTGCTTGAGTTCGAGGCCGGCTGGGGCGGCACGATCCAAGAACGCATGGCGGCGCAGGCCATCGCCTGGCAGCGCACGCACGGCGGGTCCGCGTCCAACACGAGCGTAAGCGCATGATTGCCTCCGACCGCAGCGGGTTCCCCGGCGTAGGCCGGGGTCCAGCGACACCGCCGGCACGACTCGGCCCCGGCCTACGCCGGGGCACGAACGCATGATCGCCTCCTCGATCATTCCCGCCCCGCTCGCGCGCCTGCCCTGGCGCGTGATCCTGCTGGTGCTCGCCATCGGCGGCTTCGGCTTGACCGTGCTCTATTCTGCCGCAGGCGGGTCGATCACGCCCTGGGCGCTGCCGCAGGGCATCCGCTTCTTCTTCTTCCTCGGGGTTGCCGTGATGATGTCATGGCTCAGCGAAGCGCAGATCAAGGCGGCGGTCGTCCCCGCCTACGTCGTCATCCTGATCATGCTGATCCTCGTCGAGGCGCTCGGCTTCATCGGTGGCGGGGCGCAGCGTTGGCTCGACCTGGGCTTCATTCGTATTCAGCCGTCCGAACTCATGAAGCTCGCCGTCGTGCTCGCGGTGGCGCGATTCTACGACCTCCTGCCGGCTGGCGAGGTGCGCGGCTGGTCGGCCGTGTGGATCCCGCTCGCGATCATCGGCGCTCCGTCTGCCCTCGTGCTGCTGCAGCCCGATCTGGGAACAACGCTGATGATCATCGGTGGCGGCGTTACTGTCATGTTCCTCGCGGGCATACCTATGCGGCTCTTCGTGGGTGCCGGGATCGCGTTCGCCGCGGCGCTGCCGATCGCATTGGCGACGCTGCATGAATATCAGCGCAAGCGCGTGCTGATCTTCCTCGACCCGGAAGCCGATCCGCTGGGTTCGGGTTATCATATCAGCCAGTCCAAAATCGCAATCGGCTCCGGCGGCATTTTCGGCAAGGGCTTCGGCAACGGCACACAGGCGCACTTGAGCTACCTGCCGGAACCGCAGACCGACTTCGTCTTCGCCACCATGGCGGAAGAATGGGGGCTGGTCGGCGGCGTCCTGCTGATCCTCGCCTACATGTTGGTCATCTTCTGGGGCATGTCCGTCGCCAACCGCGCCAAGAGCCGTTTCGCCCGGCTGACCGCCGCCGGCCTGTCGATGACGATCTTCTTCTACGTCGCGATCAACCTCATGATGGTGATGGGTTTCGCGCCCGTGGTCGGCATCCCCCTCCCCCTCGTGTCGTTCGGGGGCTCGGCGATCATGACCGTAATGCTGTGCCTGGGCGTCCTGATGGCCCTGGAACGGCACCAGCGCAGCAATTCGCGCTTCGCGTGATTGTTTACACGCCGGGGGCAGGCTGCTAGGCGCTGCCCCTCGCTGGATCGGTAGCTCAGTTGGTAGAGCGTTCGACTCTTAATCGAATGGTCCTCGGTTCGAACCCGAGCCGATCCACCACCTCTTCTCGTTCGAGACCCGCCCCATGACCACGCTCGTAACAGGCGCGGCCGGCTTTATCGGCTATTCGCTGATCCGCCGGCTGCTCGGTCGCGGCGAGGCCGTCGTCGGCGTGGATATCGTCAACGACTACTACGATCCTCGCCTCAAGGAAGCGCGGGTGGCCGAACTGGAGTCGTTGGGTGGCGATTTTCGGCTGCGTCGCCTCGATTTCGCCGATTACGCGGCGCTTTCCGCCGGATTGGCGGGCGAAACCTTCCACAAGATCGCGCATCTAGGCGCCCAGGCCGGGGTCCGCTACTCGATCGAGAACCCCCACGCCTACGTCCAGTCCAACCTCGTCGGCCACCTGAACCTGCTCGAGATCGCCCGTCATCGCGGCGTCGAGCACATGGTCTACGCCTCCTCCTCATCCGTCTACGGCGGCAACACCCAGCTCCCCTTCCGCGTCGAAGACCGCGTCGACCACCCCCTCTCCCTCTACGCCGCCACCAAGAAGGCGGACGAACTGATGAGCGAGACATACGCACATCTGTACAGCCTGCCATTGACTGGACTGCGCTTCTTCACCGTCTACGGCCCTTGGGGCCGCCCCGACATGGCGATGTGGCTGTTCACCAAGGCGATTTTCGAAGGCCGCCCGATCCAGGTCTTCAACAACGGCGACATGCGCCGTGACTTCACCTTCATCGACGACATCGTCAGCGGCGTCGTCGCCTGCCTGGACAATCCGCCCGCCGACAACGGCGCGCCCAAGGCCGGCGGCAGCTCGTCGCCCCACGCGGTGTACAATATCGGCAACAGCCGCTCAGAAGAGCTGCTCGATATGATCGCGATCCTTGAGGACGCCTGCGGCCGCAAGGCGGAGCGGCGGCTGATGCCGATGCAGGCGGGCGATGTTCCCGATACCTTCGCCGACATCAGCGCGATCGAACGCCACCTTGGATATCGCCCGACAACCACGATCGCGCAGGGCGTGCCTCGATTCGTGGATTGGTATCGTGGTTACCACGGGCTCTAGACACAGCGGGCCGCGGCTCCCCTCCGCGGTTCTTGCGCTGGCTCTGGTGGCCGGCTGCGCTTCGTCGCCAGCATTGCAGACGCTCACCCCATCGCAGCGGAGCGGGCTGCTGATGTCGATGCAAGCGTCCGACCTGCGCGTCGCTTCCATCGCGTATCGGCTCGCATCGTCCGGAGAATCGATCTGCCCGCGCAAAGCCGCGCTGGTCGGCATCACCTTGCACGAGGCCGCGCAATATGACTCGGCGCTGCGGGATCAGGCGCGCCAAGTTATGAAGCTGTTGAATCGTGTCGGAGTGCTGGCGGTCGCGGCCGGAAGCCCGGCGGAAAAGGCGGGCCTGGAGGCGGGGGACGGGTTGGTCTCGATTGCCGGGAGGCCTGTCGTCGCCTCACCGCCGGTCGCCCGGGGTGTCTACAAGGGTGTGGCCACGGCGTACGCGCAGCTTGCCCAGGCCGCGGCGGCCGGTGACTTCGACCTGGTCGTCGAGCGCGAGGGGCGAACCCTTCGAGTCACAGTCACGCCGACTACCGGTTGCGTGTCCCAGGTTCAGCTGCTGCCCTCGCCGCGCATCGGCGCTCGGGCAGACGGGCTGCACCTGTCCGTCACCACTTCGTTGGTCGACTATGTAGCCAATGACGACGAGCTGGCGCTCGTTATTGCGCATGAAATGGCGCATAACGCGCTTGGTCATCGGGCTCAGTTCGAGGCGCAGGGTGTCAGGCGCGGCTTGTTCGGAAGCTACGGGGCGAACGCTGCCAAGGTCCTCGAGGCTGAACGCGCGGCTGATCGGCTTGCCTATTTCCTGATGGCGCGCGCCGGCTTCGATCCGCGCGTGGCCCTCGCCTTCTGGCCGCGGCTTTATGCCGGACCGGCGGGCGGCCACGAGACCATCACCACGCACCCTGACCAGTCCATGAGAATCAACGATGCTCGCGAAGCTATCGCGCAGATCACCGCCGCGCGAGCCGCGGGTCTTGTACCAACTCCTTGAACCGCATCGGCTTTCCACTGTGACATATTTGCACGACGTGCGGGCTAATGATCGACATCTGGAGGAATTTGGCGGAAGATCGCCAAGGTCAGGGTTGATGCGAGCCGGTGGCTGTGGCAATGATCGTTCGCGTAACGACGCTCAAATTGTATTTAGGGAGAATGAAGGTGCGCATCGCTAAGTTGTTTACGGCGGCGGCGACGTCCGTCGCGTTGATGGCCTCGCCCGCCCTCGCCGCATCGCAGGCTTCGGCCACTTCGGCCGCTACGAGCATTAATGCCCGTGCCGGTGCGATGAGCGACGCTGACGAGGAGCTGTTTCGTGGCCGTGGTCGGGGTGGCGCGCTTGTGTTCATCCTGATCGCAGTGGTTATCGCTGTCGGCATCTACATCATCGTCGAAGACGAAGATGACGAGAATCCCGTCAGCGCTTAAGCTGGCGAAGGCGAAAGTCAGCGTTCGCTAGATTGAAGTCAAAGGCGCGGTGCCGAAAGGTAGCCGCGCCTTTTTCTTGTCTGCCGTGATTACAGTCGTGGCGGCGCTTTTTCAGCGCGGAGCGCCCGTGCGAACGGCGCGCGCTGGCGCAGCGTAAGGATTTCAGGTGGACAGGATCCACCGGTCTGTGCCCTCGATGCCAAGCGCCGTCAGGGTCCCGGTTGCATAAGCGCCGGTGTCGATACCGATGCGATTGGGCCGTTCCTCGACACTTTCCACAATCGTATGTCCGTGGACGACAACAACGCCGTGATCGGTACGGTCGTCAAGAAACCCTTCGCGGATCCACCGCATGTCGCGCGGCGACTGTTCTTCCAGTGCCACCCCGGGCCGGATGCCGGCATGAACGAACAGATAGTCGCCGAACCGCAGACTGTCGCCGAAACCCTTGATGAATTCACGGTGCTCGGCGGGCACTCGCGCGTAGAGTTCGGCCGCCACGGCTTGTGACGACGCGTTCAGCAGCCACCCATCGGATATGCCGTAGCTCGCGGCCAGTTCACGGCCCCCGTAAGTCAGCCAGTTGCCGACGCGATCGACGTCGCCGTCAAGCACGTTGAGGAAAAACTCCTCGTGATTGCCCATCAGGAACACAGGCGTGGCGAAATCCGGGCGATAGGTGGAAAGCCGCTCGATCACGCCTGCGGAGTCGGGGCCGCGGTCGACCAGATCGCCCAGGAAGACCACGAACGTCTTCGCCGGTGGACGTTGCGCATCGTCTTTCGCGATCGAGTCGAGCAGCTCGTCCAGAAGCCCGAGGCATCCGTGGACATCGCCCACCACATAGGCCCGCCGACCATCCGGACCGGACACGGTGCGCGACGGCGCGGACTTGCGCCGGAGGAATGAAAGCATCTTGTTTGGCCCTTCGCGCAGAGTTGGCGCTAGAGGCTCCAACGTCCGATGTCGTTTCGGGTCGCCACGCCGGCGAAGATGTTTTTGGGGTCGGCGAGGAGCCCTCCCTCGGCGAGGAGCGCGTCCAGGGCGCCGCCGTCGAGCTCGCGATAGCTTGCATGAGCCACGGCGACCACGACCAGGTCGTATCGGCGATCGAGAGCGCCGGGGTCCGGTGCGATGCCGTACTCGTGAATGGCCTCGTCGTGCTCCGCGAGTGGGTCGTGCACCGTGACTTCGTGTCCCAGCCACTCAAAGCGGCGCAAGAGATCGACCACCTTGCTGTTGCGCAGGTCCGGCACGTCCTCCTTGAAGGTCAGCCCCATGATCAGCACGGACCCCGCCTTTGCGCCGCGCCGCGTGTGCAGTTCGTCGGCGATCCAGTTGGCCATGGTGTCGTTGGTGGATCGTCCCGCCAGGATGATCTGCGGTTCGTAGCCAAGCTCTCGCGCGCGATAGGAGAGATAATATGGGTCGACGCCGATGCAGTGACCGCCGACCAGACCAGGCTGAAATGGGAGGAAGTTCCACTTGGTTCGCGCCGCGCCCAGGACATCCCAGATGGATATGTCCATGCGCGCGAAGATCTGCGTGATTTCGTTCATGAAGGCGATGTTGATGTCGCGCTGCGCGTTTTCGATCACCTTGGCCGCTTCCGCAGCCTTGATTGAAACCGCTTCGTATGTGCCGGCCGACGTGACGGCGCCATAGACGCGCGTCAGTTCCGCGGTGACCTGCGGGTTCTCGCCAGCGACGATTTTGATGATTCTGTCCACGGTGTGTTCGCGGTCACCCGGGTTGATGCGCTCGGGCGAATAGCCGAGAAAGAAGTCCCGCCCGCGGGTCAGTCCCGAAACATGCTCCAGCACCGGGCCGCAGATATCCTCGGTGACGCCCGGGTAGACGGTGCTTTCGTACACCACGATCGGCGTCAACGCCTTGTCCAGCATCGCGCCGACGGTGCGCGACGCGGCTTCCACCATCCGAAGGTCCGGATGGTTGGCGTTGTCCACCGGCGTCGGAACGGTGACGATGTAGATGTGAGCGGGTGGGCACTCGGCCGGGCTGTGCGTCAGTTGCAACGTCGAAGCGGCAAGATCATCGGCCATTATCTCGCGTGTGCGGTCATGGCCGCGGCGAAGCTCGGCGATCCGGGTCTCACTGATATCCAATCCGATGGTGGTGAATTCGCGGCTCAACGCCACGGCGAGGGGCAGGCCCACATAGCCCAGCCCGACCACGACGATCACGGGTTTGTCGACGTGCTGAAAAACGGTACTCGTCATGCTTTCACCTTGCAGAATCCGGGCGATGGGGCGCTTTGATTTAAGCTGAAGCGAATCCGGAACCCGGCGTATGGCGCCCGGTTACAGCGTCTACGACTTGCGATACAGTGCTTGTTCATGGTGTTTGAGAGAGAGCGGGCTGACCGTTCGCGTCACGCCGTTTGCGAAAGGCTTTGCCGTTCGCGGTTTGGGCGCTTAGACGCGGAAGCGGGCATGCGTCGCAATTAGGAAAGAAATCGATGACTGTCGCCTCACATCCGCTGCCCGCCCGTGCGGGACGCGCCGCCTTGCTTTTGACCGTGGC
>DASQNO010000028.1:0-18424 GCA_035644935.1 Sphingomonadaceae bacterium | reverse complement strand
CCGGGCGACGACGTCGTGCTGGCGCTGGACTGCGCCGCGTCCGAGTATTTCCGCGACGGCCAATACCGGATGGAAGGGGAAGGGCGCACGCTTTCGTCCGAAGAAAACGTCCGCTTCCTGGCTGACCTCGCCGCGCGTTATCCGATCGCTTCGATCGAGGATGGCATGGCCGAGGACGATTGGGACGGCTGGGCGGCTCTGACCGCCGAACTCGGCGGCCGCGCCCAGCTTGTGGGCGACGACCTGTTCGTGACTAACACCAAGCGCCTGAGCGACGGCATCGCGCGGGGCGTCGGCAATTCCATCCTGATCAAGGTCAATCAGATCGGTACGTTGTCCGAAACGCTGGACGCGGTCGAGATGGCGCACCGCGCGGCGTACACCGCCGTCATGTCGCACCGGTCGGGCGAGACGGAGGAGGCGACGATCGCCGACCTCGCGGTCGCGACTAATTGCGGGCAGATCAAGACGGGCAGCCTGGCGCGGTCCGATCGGCTCGCCAAGTACAACCAGCTGCTGCGCATTGAGGAGGAGCTGGGCGCGGGCGCGGTTTATCCCGGGCGGAGCGTCTTTCGGGCGCAATCCGCTTGATTCGCGCGCCAAAGCTTGGTTCACAAGGCGCTGATGAAAAAGCCTTCCAAAGCTTTGGCGATGATCAAGCGCGCGGCGATGCCGGCCGTGGCGCTGCTCATCATCGCGAACTTCGCGGGCTATGCCGTCGCGGGGTCGAACGGGCTGCTCGTCTGGGGCGATTACCGGCAGTCGCTGGCCAAGCGGCAGGTTGAGCTGCAGATCTTGGAAAGGGAGCGCGACCGGCTGACGCACCGCGCCAAGCTGCTCGATCCGCGCAACGCGGACCCGGATTTGGCGGACGAGCTGATCCGCGGCGAGCTCGGGCTGGCGCGGCCCGACGAAGTGATCGTTCCGCTCGACTGAGCGCGTAGCGGGCGTTGGCAAAGGCCCGTGCCCTTGCCTATAGCGGCGCATGGCCAAAACTCTCGCCGCCGCGGCGCCGCCCACCGATGCTCCCGCCGCCTCCAATCGCCCGCGCCCCGCGACGCCGGAACGCCACCCGGCGGACAAGGCGGAGCTGCTCGGCTTCTACGAACAGATGCTGCTCATCCGCCGCTTCGAGGAGCGGGCGGGGCAGCTCTACGGGCTCGGGCTGATCGGCGGCTTCTGCCACCTCTATATCGGCCAGGAAGCGGTCGTCGTCGGGCTGCAGTCGGCGATCACGCCGGGCCGCGACAGCGTCATCACCGGTTATCGCGACCACGGCCACATGCTGGCCTGCGGCATCGACCCCACCATCGTGATGGCCGAATTGACCGGGCGCGAGGCGGGGATCAGCCGCGGCAAGGGCGGGTCGATGCACATGTTCTCGGTCGAGCACGGCTTCTACGGCGGGCACGGCATCGTCGGGGCGCAGGTGTCCCTGGGGACGGGGCTTGCCTTCGCGCACAAGTACAAAGACGACGGCGGCATCGCGCTGATCTACTTCGGCGACGGCGCGGCGAACCAGGGGCAGGTGTACGAAAGCTTCAACATGGCGGAGCTGTGGAAGCTTCCCGCGCTCTACATCATCGAGAACAACCAGTACGCGATGGGTACCAGCGTGAACCGCGCCTCGTCCGAGGACCAGCTGTACAAGCGAGGCGAGAGCTTCCGCGTGCCGGGCCTGCAGGTCGACGGCATGGATGTGCTGGCGGTGCGCGGCGCGATCACGACGGCGCTGGATTGGATCAGGGCCGGCAACGGGCCGATCCTGCTCGAGATGAAGACCTATCGCTACCGCGGCCACTCGATGAGCGACCCGGCCAAGTACCGTTCGCGCGACGAGGTGCAGGCGGTGCGCGAGAAGTCGGACCCGATCGAGGCCGCCAAGCGGGAGCTGGAGAGCCTCGGCGTCGGCGAGGCCGAGTTCAAGGCGATCGACGCCGCGATCAAGAAGCGCGTCGTCCAATCCGCCGACTTCGCCGAGCAGTCGCCCGAACCGCGGCCGGAAGAACTCTACACCGACGTGCTGGTGGGGCAGTATCGATGAGCGTTGAATTGAAGATGCCCGCGCTTTCCCCGACCATGGAGGAGGGGACGCTTGCCAAGTGGATGGTGTCGGAAGGCGACACGGTCAGCGCCGGCGACATCCTGGCTGAGATCGAGACCGACAAGGCTACTATGGAGTTCGAGGCGGTGGACGAAGGGACGATCGGCAAGATCGTGGTTCCCGCCGGCACCGAGGGCGTCAAGGTCGGCGCGGTGATCGCGCTGATGGCGGGCGACGAGGCCCAGGCCGACGGCGTCGCGGGCGCGGCCCACGCGTCGGGAGGCGAGGCTGGTCCTGCCGACATCGCCGCATCCCCGGCCGAGGAGGCGTCGGCGCAGCAGGCGACGGTGAACGCGCACGCCAAGCCGGGCGAGGAGCCCGCGAGCCTGCTGGTTCAACCGGAGGCCGCGGGTCCGACGCAGCGGATCACGGTGCGCGAAGCGTTGCGCGACGCGATGGCGGAGGAGATGCGGTCCGACGACCGGGTCTTCGTGATGGGGGAAGAGGTCGCCGAGTACCAGGGCGCGTACAAGGTCACGCAAGGGTTGCTCGACGAGTTCGGGCCTCGCCGCGTGATCGATACGCCGATCACCGAAATGGGATTTGCCGGCCTTGGCGCGGGCGCGGCGATGGGCGGGCTGAAGCCGATCGTCGAGTTCATGACCTTCAACTTCGCGCTGCAGGCGATCGATCACATTATCAATTCGGCGGCGAAGACCAACTACATGTCGGGCGGGCAGATGCGCACGCCCATCGTGTTCCGCGGACCCAATGGCGCCGCTTCACGCGTCGGGGCGCAGCACAGCCAGAACTTCGCGCCGTGGTACGCGTCGGTGCCGGGCCTCATCGTCATCGCGCCTTACTCCGCCGCCGACGCCAAGGGTCTGCTCAAGTCCGCGATCCGCAGCGACGACCCGGTCGTGTTTCTGGAAAACGAGCTGCTTTACGGCCAGAGCTTCGACGTACCCGAGGGCGATGTCGCGATCCCGATCGGGAAAGCGCGTGTAGTCCGCGAAGGTCGCGACGTGACGCTGGTAAGCTATTCGATCGGCGTCGGCGTCGCGCTGGATGCCGCGACCAAGCTTGCGGAAGCGGGCATCGAGGCCGAGATCGTCGATCTGCGCACGCTACGCCCGCTCGACCGCGCCACCGTGCTCGCCAGCCTGAAGAAGACCAACCGCTTGGTCGTCGTGGAGGAGGGCTGGCCAACCTGCTCGATCGCCAGCGAAGTCGCGGCGCTCGTCATGGAGGAAGGATTCGACGACCTCGATGCGCCGGTGTTGCGCGTGACCAATGCCGACGTGCCGCTGCCGTATGCGGCCAACCTCGAAAAGCTGGCCCTGATCAGCGTCGACGACGTGGTGGCGACAGTCAAGGAGGTCTGCAGCCGCTAGGTGCAAGCGGACGGAGTTACTCGCTCCACGTTGTAGATCTGCGACAGATCGCGCCGGTCGCGTACCGACATGGCGGCAATGTCGGTGAACTCGCCAAAGGTCACTTGTTGGCTCGTTAAGAGCGGCTTGTAGCGGTAATTGATCTCGACGAAAATAGTCGCACCGTCCGGCATGGCCGTGATGCGGTTCCCCGCGGGACCCATGCCGGGCAGATTGTTGTCGAACTGCCTGCCGTAGAGCGGCGTGTGGGCTTCGTCGCCGAAACAGCGTTGCCACGCGATCCGGAAACGCCCCGGGTTGGCAGGGTCGTGCTCGAGGCTTGATACGACGATTTTGGCGCGGTTCAGAAAATCAAGCCCGCGGGCTTGCATGTTTGTGCCGACGAGCATGTCGTTAATCTGCGCTTCGCTGATCTGTTGAGCCTGCAATTGCGAACCCGAGCCGATGCGGGCGCCGTTGTCGGCGACGTGTAGCGCCAACTGGCTGACGCGCATGCGTACCGTCATGTAATTCGCGATCTCGACTCCGCCCACCAGCATGATGAGAAACACGGGCAAGGCGAGCGCAAATTCGGTGACCGCCAAGCCCCTGGCGTTCCACAAAAGATCGCGCACCGGACGCCGGGATGGACGGTTCACGGGCAATTCCCCACCAAGGGCGACAAAGCTGGGCTCTGGTCGTTGTAAGGCTGGTTGCGCAGCACGGTTTGCGCGGTCATGTCGACCTGATTGTTGATCCCGACAATCGCGGAAACGGGGGTGACTGAAGTATATCGCATGCGAACCGTGTAAACGACTGCATCCTCCGCTCCGCCCTGTCCAAGGATACCGATATCCAGATCGCGCGTGCCGTTGCGGTTGATGTCTTCAAAAGGTTCTCCACCGTCGCACACACCATCGTTGTCGGTATCCGTGAAGGTTTCCGCAGGGGCGGCGGCATTGGCGAAGTCGCGGTAGGCGCGCCGGTCAATGGTGACGGCGGCATCCTTATGGATATTGAGGAGCTGCGAACGAACTCCCGCGTCGATTGATGCCTGACGTGAGGCGGCGGTGCCGTTTTCCAACCCCGCGTCGCGCGCGGCCTTTTGCACCGCGCCTTGCAAGACCGAACGGGCGTAGAGACGATGCCCAGCATCGAATGCACCCATTAATAATATCAAAAGGACGGGGATGATCAGCCCGAATTCGGCCAGAGCGGCGCCTCTCCGGTCAGAACGGAGACTCTTTTGTTGTCCCATGTCAGTTCGTCAGTCTGAGTTGCGAGATCTGGTTGGCTATGGAGGCGAAGGTCGTCTGCAGATCGGCGGAATTGCGAGCCGTGTGGAAGCGGCTCGGCGTCGCGCACGACCTTAGGCGTGTCTCCAGGTTTGGCTTGCTTGCCCCGAACCAAATCACCCAGAGCGTAATATTCTTGTTCTTAACTGCCGTGCAGACCGCCGCGTAGCGCGCGTTGACCTGTTCGCTAAGGGTTCCGCCGGTGCTCGTTTCGGTCTCGCAGCCGAAATGCGTTCCGTTGGTGTTCAAGGCGGTGTTGACCGGGGTCTGCCGCCGATCGTACCAGGGAAAGCCATAGGCGCCGTAATTGAAAGACGCGGTGCAGGTCTCGCCGTCCGTCATGAAGATGAGGTGACGCTCTATGTCGGCACCCAGCGGCGTACGCGCGTTCTCCGAGGAGAAGATCCCGGTCGGGGACAAGAACCGCGCACCCCAGATCAGGCCGATATCGTGATAAGTGTTGCCGCTGACGCTCAGTCCATCGACGTAGCTTTCGAAGCCCGAAGCCGTCGACCAGGTCTGAAGCTTCCTGGCTTCGGCAGGGCAGAAATATGAGTCCGAGCCATTGCCGTCGATGTGGGAATAATTGGTTTCGCTATTATTGTCCGCGAGATTGAAAGTCGTCAGGTCGTTGGCGTCGTTGATGTCCGCGTTCGTGGAGGGACGCAGATAAATTAGGTCGTGTAGCGCCGGGCCCCAAAGCGATTCCGGATCGCTGGACGTCGGGGCGGTGTCGATGTCCAAGTCCTTGGCCGCACCCCCGGTTTCCGAAGTGTAGCTCGTCGCGCGGATCGTCTTGCGTTCCTCGATACACCCGTCCCACCTTATGGTCTTATTGTTGATTATCTCTGCACCGTCGTTGGTGTTCCCGATCGGACGCAGGAACGAGGCATTCCACGCCGTTCCGTTCTTCAGACCGCGGATATCCACGTCGATCTTTGCATAACGCCAGTAATCGAACACCTGGCGCGTACGCGTCTCGAAAGTCGTCGTGACCGTAGAGGTGTCGGACTGCTGGTAGTTGCGGACATGCGTGGCGGGCGTGGTGCGGCGGCGGATCGTGCAGGTGCCCCGGTTGCCGCCGGTCCCCACCCAGGCAACGTCATATTCGTATTCGTACCGCGCGGCCTGCTCGGTACGCCACGTCGTCGTCCTCGTGGTGCCAGACATCGTCGTCGTTTCACCAATCCGACCGCTTACCGTGCCAGTGTCCGTCGGAGCGTCGTCCGCTGGAGCGGAGCACTGATTCTGCCTCACGTTCGTCGTGACCGATCCGGAGTAGGTCGCCCAAGCGCCGGGAGTGCCGCGCGTCCAGCTTTCGCTGATCATCGACGGTGCGCCGTTCGTCCAGGTTGTCGTTGTGCCCGTCGGGACTTGGAAGGTTTCGGTCTTGGTCACGGCTACCCGGCTTTGATAGGGCCAGCTGTCCGCAAAGTAGGTTGACGGCAAAAGCCTGCCGACGTTGACGTTGGTCGCGTACGGAACGAAGCCGAACCTGACCTGCGTGGTGCCCGCCGTGCCGCCCGTCGGAGTGCCCGTGGCGCAAGGCTCCGAAGTGTCGATCCTCGCTACGATCTCGTAGAAGCATTTCACGGCCGATTTCAATGCAACAATCTTGGTCTGTGTATCGGTGCTGACTGCCTTTGCGGCCATCGATCCCGTCGTATCGAGAACGAACATGACGTCGGTGTTGGGTAGCCTCATCTCGGCGTCGCAGGTCACCTGGACCTGCTTGCTGTTGTGGCCAAAGATGCGCATTAGCGTCATCGGTACGTTAACGCTCGCGGTGCCGGTGACCCGCCCCGCGTTCTCGGTAAACGCGCGCGTGCGTCCATCCGTGCCGTACGAACCGTCGGCGAAGTTCGCATCGAAGAAATTCAGCGCTGCAGTGTTGGGAGCACCCCCAGCTTGGCTCCACTGTCCGCCGCCCATGCGCTTCCGGCCAGCGAGCGCGCCGGCATCGCAAGCCTGCTGCGCCCGCGTCTGAACGAGGTAGAGGCGGCTCATATCCAACGCGCCGCCGACCACGCCGGCGAGAGGAACCATCGCCGCGGTCATGATCGCCAGCGTATTGCCGCGCGTGTCTTCTTTTAGGCTGCGGAGGAAGCCCTGCTTCGACGTGGAAGCCGAGACGGCATTCGGCATCTTCGGAATGAGCACATCATCTCCAGTGCGGCTTTTCGAGCGCAACTCACCGTCCGTCATGCAGGCTGTCTGGCTAATAAAGAGTAAAAGCGACTGGTTAACACGCGGGCGGCGGGTGCATCGCGACGCAGGGAACTCCGATCGGGAACGACGGTGCGACCGGTCGCCCGTGTCGGAGCGCGCCGATGGCGTGGCATGTTTGTGCGCATGCCATGCTTTGACAATCGCATGTCGGGCGATAGGCTTGCCGCGTTGATCGAGCTGGGAGTCGGCGCATGGGGCGGTTCTTGAGCGGGGTGGCGGCCACGCTGCTTTTCATTGCGGCGGGTTTGTTCATCTGGAAGGGGCGAGCCGAGAACGCGCAGGTCCGCGTCAACCTTCCCACGGCTCCGACGCCGCGTCTAGCCGCGGCCGAGGTCCCCGAGCTTCTCCGTGAGCCCCGTGCCGAACGGCTTGCGGTTCCTCCCGCCGCGACCGCCAAGACGCGCGAGGAGAAGCGCTTCGGCCGCGCGGACAAGGACGATGACGGGAAGATCACCCGCGCCGAGTTATTGGCGCCGCGCCAGAAGGCATTCGCCAAGCTGGATAAGAACGGCGACGGCCGGCTGGCCTTCGAAGAATGGGCGGTGAAGACGGTCGGCAAGTTCGAAGGGGCGGACGACAATGACGACGGCGCGCTGACAGCGGCCGAATACGCCTCCACCGCTCCCAAGCCGCGGGTTAAGACCGCCTGCCGCTGTTAGGTGTCAGAGCGTCGTGCCAGCAAAGGCCGGCACCTCGGCGCAATGACGGCGGTGCGGTTCGCCCGCGGAGACCCAGACCTTCGCCGGGGTGACGCCGTTCAGCCAGCCGGTGAGATCGGCGCGCGCGCGCGACGTCATGCCGCTCTTGCGGTCCGCCTTGCGCACCTTTTCGGCCAAAGGCGGAAACAGTCCGAAATTGACGTTCATCGGCTGGTAGCTGTCCGCATCGGCGCCGCCGGTGACGTGGCCGAGCAGCGCGCCCAGCGCCGTGGTTTGCGGCGGCGCGGGGAGGGGCACGCCCCGAAGCTCCGCCGCCGCGAAGCGCCCTGCGAGCAGCCCGATCGCGGCGGATTCTATATAACCTTCGCAGCCCGTGATCTGCCCGGCGAACCGGATGTGCGGGGCGGACCGCAGGCGCAGCTCGGCGTCGAGAAGCCGGGGCGCGTTGATGAACGTGTTGCGATGCAGCCCGCCCAGCCGCGCGAACTCCGCGTCCTGTAGCCCCGGGATCGTGCGGAACAGGCGCACCTGTTCGGCATGCTTCAGCTTGGTCTGGAACCCCACGATGTTCCACAACGTGCCCAGCGCATTGTCCTGCCGCAGCTGGACCACGGCGTAGGGCCAGCGGCCGGTGCGCGGGTTGTCCAAGCCCACCGGCTTCATCGGGCCGAAGCGCAGCGTCTCGCGCCCGCGTTCCGCCATGACCTCGATCGGCATGCACCCGTCGAAATAGGGCGTGTCGCGCTCCCAATCCTTGAACGGCGTCTTCTCGCCCGCCAGCAGGCCATCGACGAAGGCGTTGTACTGATCCTTGTCGAGCGGGCAATTGATGTAGTCCGCCGTCCCTTTGTCCCAGCGCGACGCCATCCAGGCGTGCGCCATGTCGATGCTGTCGCGGTGCACCACCGGGGCAAGCGCGTCGAAGAAGGCGAGCGCCTCCGCACCCGTATGCTCGGCGATCGCGCCGGCGAGCGAGGCGGCGGTCAGCGGGCCGGTGGCGACGATCGCCGGGCCGGCCGGCAGCGTGTCGACGCGTTCGCGCACCAGGTCGATCAGCGGGTGTTCGCCGATCGCGCGCGTGACCGCTTCGGTATAGCCGTCGCGGTCGACGGCGAGCGCGGAGCCCGCGGGTACGCGGTGCGCATCGGCGCACGCCATGATGATGGAACCCAAATCGCGCATCTCCTGGTGGAGCAGCCCGACCGCGTTGCTCGTCGCGTCATCGGAGCGGAAGCTATTGGAGCAGACGAGTTCGGCGAGGCCGTCCGTCTGGTGTGCGGCGGTGGCTTCGATGCCGCGCATTTCGGACAGGCGGACGCGAACGCCAGCCTGCGCGAGCTGCCATGCGGCCTCGGAGCCGGCGAGCCCGCCGCCGATGATGTGAACCTGATGCATGACGTACCCATAGGCGCGCGGCGCACCGGGTTGAACCCCGGCGAACTGCATAACCTCGATCAAGGGAGGGAACCATCCGCGCGTCCGCGGCTTCGGCGGACATCATCGCAGTGGAGGTAGGAATGGATCGCCGTACATTTGCAAAGACGATTGCCGCGGGCGCGCTGGGTCTGGGTGCCGCTCCGGTACTCGCCCAAGGCATGCGCCATGGCGGAATGGCGATGGGGCCGGCCGAGCGGACCCATGTTCTTGAAACGCTGGGCATCGGTTCGGTGTCGCTGCTGTCCAGCCGCATGGCGCTGAGCAAGGCGCGGCGTCCGCTGGTGCGTCAGTTCGCCGACTTCGAAGCGGAGGAAAGCACCACCGTCGCGCAGATACTTGGGGAGATCAGCGGCATGACGCCGCCGCCGCCGATCGGCGCCGATCGCGCGCTGCTGGCGCGTCTGCAGGCCGCCAACGGCGCGATGTTCGAGCGCGATTATCTCGCAGGGCAGCTCAACGGCCACCAGCGCCTGTTGCGCGTCCAGGAACGTTATCTGTCGCAGGGCCGCAACCAGCATCACCGGCATATCGCGATGCTCGCCCGCGGCCGCATCCGCGAACATATCCGCGAGTTGCAGCTGCTGCAGAACATGCGCGGCTAGGCTCGCCGGCGGCGAGGCTACTCCTCGCCGCCGATCGCCGCCTCGCTTGCGCTGAGCGTCTGGTCGTCGACATCGACGACGATTTCCGCCTCGTCCTCGCTTTCCTCGATCCGCGCGGCCGATACGACGTGCTCGCCAGGCGCCACGTCGAACAAGCGGAACCCCGCGCTGCCGCGCCCGATCGGGCGGACGTCGCCGACGCTCATGCGGATTAGCTTGGCCTGGTCGGTCACCAGCATGATCTGCTCGCCGTTGCGCGCCGGGAAACTCGCCACCACCGTGCCGTTGCGTTCGGCAAAGCCGTCGGAGCGGTTGATGTTGGTGATGCCCTGGCCGCCGCGGTTGGTGCGCCGATATTCATAAGCCGACGTGCGCTTGCCGTAACCGTTGGCGGTGACAGTCAGAATGAACTGCTCCGCCGCCTTGATCTCGGCGAAGCGCTCGGGCGTCATCTCCAGAGGCTTTTGGACGAAGCCTTCCCGCTCGATCTTCGGCTTCCAGTCGGCATGGCGGAGATAATTCTCCTTTTCCTCCTGCGAGGTGCCGACGCGGCGCAGGATCGACAGGGAGATGACCTCGTCGCCCTCTGCCAGCGTGATGCCGCGCACGCCGGTGGACGTGCGGCTGGTGAATTCGCGCAGCGCCGATGACGGGAAACGGATAGCCTTGCCACCGCCGGTGGCGAGCAGGATGTCGTCCGCCTCGCTCAGCAGCGCGACCCCGATCAGGCGCTCGGTTGCATCCTCGTCGAAGCGCATGGCGAACTTGCCGTTGGTCGGAATGTTCGAAAACGCGTCCATGCTGTTCTTGCGGATGCCGCCGTGCGCGGTCGCGAAGACGACCTGCAGCTTGGCCCATTCCGCCTCGTCCTCCGGCAAGGGCAGAACGGTGGAGATCGTCTCGCCCTCGGCCAGCGGCAGCAGGTTGTTCATCGACCGTCCGCGCGCGGCGGGCGCGCCTTCGGGCAGGCGCCACACCTTCTGGCGATAGACCTTGCCGGCGGTGGAGAAGAACAGAACGGGCGTGTGCGTGGAGGTGACGAAGAGGTGCGTCACCGCGTCCTCGTCCTTGGTCCCCATGCCGGCGCGGCCCTTGCCGCCGCGCTTCTGTTCGCGGAACGTCGCCAGGCTGGTGCGCTTGATGTAGCCGCCCATCGTGACCGTCACGACCATGTCCTCGCGCTCGATCAGCGCCTCGTCCTCGATCCCGTCCCAGGCGGGCGCGATCTCCGTGCGGCGCGGCGTCGCGAACTCGGCGGACACCGCGCGCAACTCGTCGGCCATGACGGCGTAGAGCTTCACCCGGTCGGCGAGGATGGCGAGCAGCTCGCCGATCGAGCCGGCCAGCTTCTCGAGCTCGCCGCCGATCTCGTCGCGGCCGAGCGCGGTCAGGCGGTGGAGGCGGAGTTCGAGTATCGCGCGGACCTGAACCTCGGACAGGCGATAGGTCGTCGTCTGCGCCTGCGGTTCGACGGCCTCGACCAGCGCGATATATTGCGCGATCTGTTCGATCGGCCATTCGCGATCCAGCAACTTGCCGCGCGCTTCCGCGGGCGAGGACGAGCCGCGGATGATCCTGACCACCTCGTCGAGGTTGGTGACCGCGATCACCAGCCCAAGCAAGATGTGCGCGCGGTCGCGGGCCTTGGCCAACTCGAACTTCGACCGTCGCGTGATGACCTCTTCGCGGAAGCGGACGAACGCCTCGACGATGTCGCGAAGATTGAGCGTCTCGGGCCGGCCGCCGCGGATCGCCAGCATGTTGGCCGGGAACGACGATTGCGCGGGCGTGTGCCGCCACAGCTGGTTCAGCACCACCTCCGGCGTGGCGTCACGCTTCAGGTCGATGACGATGCGCACGCCCTCGCGATTGCTCTCGTCGCGAATGTCGGACACGCCCTCGATGCGCTTGTCCTTGGCGGCCTCCGCGATCTTTTCGACCAGCCCGTTTTTGCCGAGCTGATAGGGAATGGCGGTGAGCACGATCGATCGCCGGTCGCCGCGGCCTTCCTCGACCTCATGCCGCGCGCGCATGATGATCGAGCCGCGGCCCGTGTGATAGGCGGACTTGGCGCCCGTCTGCCCCAGTATCAGCGGGCCGGTCGGGAAGTCGGGACCGGGAACGATCTCGATCAACTCGTCGACCGTGATCGCGGGATTGTCGATATAGGCCAGGCAAGCAGCGACCACTTCGCCGAGATTGTGCGGCGGGATATTGGTCGCCATGCCCACCGCGATGCCGCCGGCGCCGTTGACCAGTAGATTTGGAAAGCGCGCAGGGAGGACCTGCGGCTCGTGCTCGCTCGCGTCGTAGTTCGGCTGAAAGTTGACCGTGTCCTTGTCGAGGTCCTCCAGCAGCGTCATCGCCGCGCGCGTCAGCCGCGCCTCGGTGTACCGCATTGCGGCGGGCGGATCGGGGTCCATCGATCCGAAATTACCCTGACCGTCGATCAGCATGACGCGCATCGACCAGTCCTGCGCCAGGCGCGCGAGCGCGTCGTAGATCGCGCTGTCGCCGTGCGGGTGGTACTTACCCATCACCTCGCCGACGATGCGGCTGGACTTGCGGTAGGGCCGCCCAGCGACGAAGCCCGCGACTTGGCAGGCGTAGAGGATGCGGCGGTGAACGGGTTTCAGGCCGTCACGGACGTCCGGCAACGCGCGCGAAACGATCACCGACATCGCGTAGTCGAGATAGCTCGCCTTCATCTCGTCGACGATGGAAATGGGCGAGATGTCGCTGGTGTCGGCGATCGGGGGTTCGGTGGCCAAGAGAGGCGGTTCCGGTGCTGTGGAGATGAGGATTTCGTCTACGACGTAGCCGCTCGAAACGCCACCCCGCCGGGGCTCGCGGCACGCTCCTCCTGCGTAACCCGGCCTACGCCGGGGTACCGCTCAGGGCGGGATCGTTTCCCCGCCCCAGTCGAGGCAGTTGCCGCTGTCCGGCCGCTTCAGCGCGTCGATGACGTCGAGCAGGTGCGCCGCGGACGTGGCGGGGGTGAACAGCTTGCCCGGCGCGACGTTGCGTTGGAACGGTTTGCTCAAGCCCGTGTCCACTGTGCCGGGATGCAGCCCTACGATGATCGCGCGCGGCCGTGTTCTGGCCAGTTCCACGGACGCGGTGCGCACGAACATGTTTAGCGCCGCTTTGGACGCGCGATAGCCGTACCAGCCGCCCAGGCGGTTGTCGCCGATGCTGCCGACCCGCGCCGACAGGACCGCGAACACCGCGCGGCGATCGACGGGCAGCAGCGGCAGGAAGTGCTTGGCCGCGATTGCCGGGCCGACGCTGTTGACCGCGAAATAACGCAGCATCCATTCGGGGTCGAGCTCGCTCAGGCTCTTCTCCGGCCCACGTCCGCCTTCGTGCAGCAGGCCTGTGGCCACCACAATGAGTTCGAGCGATGGGCCCCCGGCGACCCGTTGCGCGGCAGCGCGCACGCTTTCTTCGTCATCCAGGTCCAGACGATCCGCATCCGACGCTCCGCGGGAGAAGGCGTAGACCGCATCGTACGCGCCTTCCTCGCGCAGGGCTTCGGCCAACGCGCCGCCGATGCCGCCCGAAGCACCGATGATGGCCGCGGCGCGGGTCACGCGCGCACGAATCGCAGCGTCGCCGCGTCGCTGCCGCCAGCATCGAAAGCGTAGCCGGCGTGGTCGAACCCGGTCAGCTCCTCGGGCGAGGTCGCGCGCCGTTCGCACATGAACCTGGCCATCGCGCCGCGCGCCTTCTTGGCCGCGAACGTGTTGAACCGCAGACCGGTCGCTGTGGCGTCGCGGAAGTCGACGGTGACGACGCGCACGCCGCGCCGCAGCTTGGGCCCGAGCGCGGTCCAATATTCCTTGCTCGCCAGGTTGAGCACGACGCCCGACCCTTCCGCCGCCAACTCCTCTTCCAGCCGCCTCGCCAGGCGCGCTTTCCAGAAGTCGTACAGGTCCTCACCCGTAGGCGCCCATCGCGTGCCCATCTCCAGCCGGTACGGGCGGATCGCGTCGGACGGTCGGAGCAACCCGTACAGGCCCGACAGGATGCGTATGTGATCGTTCGCGAAGGCCAGCGTTTCCGCGTCCGCGCTCGGCGCATCGAAGCCGCGATAAACGTCGCCGTCAAACGAGGCGATCGCGGGGCGTTCGTCCTGAGCCGCGAAGCCGGCATATCGGGCGGCGTTGAGTTCGGCCAATGCGGGCGAAATGTGCATCAGCGCCTGCAGCTTCGCCGGGCGCAGCTTGGCCGCGGCGGCCGCAAGCCGCGCCGCCTGGGCCGCGAAGTGCGGCTTCGTAGGAATTAGCGGCGCGGTTTCGAGCATCGCGAAGCTCTTGGCCGGGGAAAGAAGGGCGATCATCGCCGTCGCCTTTAACGCCCGGCGGCGAGGCGTCAAAAGCGAAGGCCGAACGCGACAACCGCCGGTTCAAGGCGCGTTCACTGGACCGGCGGCATCCGGCGCATGCGGTCTTGGCCCTTGCGGCGCGCAAGACTATGATGTTTCCGACGTTTCCATTCTGTATTCTGGAGCCCGCATCACATGAAAAGCCTTTCGATCCTCGCGATGACGGCCTCGCTGGCAGCCGTTGCGCTGATGGCGACCCCGGCGGACGCGCAGCGCAAGAAGAAGGACGCGGCCCCCGCCGTAGTTCCGGGCGCGCGCGTGTTCAACTACAGCAAGGAAGCGCGTCCGGCGCTGGCCGCATTGCAGACGGCCGTGCTCGCCAAGGACGCGGCCGGCATCGTGGCTGCCATGGGCCCTGCGCAGGCGGCCGCCACGACGCCCGACGACAAGTACACGCTGGCGCAGCTTCAATACAGGGTTGCCAAGGATAACAACAACGCGACCGGCCAGCTTGCCGCGATGGAAGCGCTGATTGCTTCAGGTGGTGTCGCCGCGGCTGACCTGCCCTCTCTTTACAACAACATCGGCGTGATGTCGTTCGACGCCAAGGACTTCAAGAGGGCGGGAGCGGCGTTCGAACGCCTTCTCCAGCTCAGTCCGGACAACAGCGACGCTGCCATTAATCTCTCGGCGATCCGCCTGCGGGAGGGCCGCAAAGCCGAAGGCCTGCCGCTTCTGGAACGTGGCATCGCTTTGAAGCTCGCCGCCGGGCAGCCAGTGTCCGACGATCTGTACCGCAGGGCTGTGGCGCTGGCGACCGACAACAAGATGGCGCCGCAGGCCAACAAGCTGACGCGTGACTGGCTGGCGGCGTACCCGACCGAGCAGAATTGGCGGGACGCGATGTCGAATTATCGCTTCCTGAACCCGCTCGATCAGGCAGCCGAGCTCGACCGGCTGCGGCTGATGCGCGCGGCGCGCGCGCTGCACGGGGAGCGCGCTTATGGCGAATATGCCGAAACCGCGCTGATCGCCGGTTTGCCGGGCGAGGCGCAGAAAGTGCTGGAGGAAGGCATAGCGGCGCGTGCGGTTGACCGCACCAAGCCTCTCTACAGGGATTTGCTGCAGCGTTCGACCGCGGGCGCGGCGAAAGATAGGCCGACCTTGGCGGACTCCGAAAGCAAGGCGGCGTCTGCGGCGACCGGGCGGATCGCGCAAGGAACGGCCGACGCGCATCTAAGCTACGGCAATTACGCCAAAGCGGCGACGCTGTACCGTACCGCAATGACCAAGGGCGGCGTCGACGCAAACGTCATCAACACGCGACTGGGTATCGCCTTGGCGATGAGCGGCGACAAGGCGGGGGCCACCGCGGCGTTCAGCGCGGTCACCGGCCCGCGCCAGGATCTGGCGCAATATTGGCTGCTCTGGCTGTCCAAGCGCGCCTGACCTTCGGGCGATCGGAAGAAAGGGGCGCGGGCCGCGGGGTCCGCGCCCTTTTTCGTGGCGTTCGTCCCAAGCTGGGAACCGGTGCTTTCCTCTCCCTTTTCCTTGTCTGCCGCGCTCGCTAACACGCCTCAAGACGAGCGCGGCGCGGCCGCGTCGGATGGGACGGTTCACGTGCGCTTCGACGACATGCTAGCGACGGTTCTCGCGCAGCCGACCCCCGATGCCCGGGCGGTGGTCCTGCAATGGCGCCAGATCGTCGATCTCGTCGCGCAACGCCGCGATGCCGCGAACTCCCCCCAACTCGAAGCCGCCTACGCGCTGCTCGGCGCGGCGCGCGCGCGGCTTCCGGTGGGCGAGCGCGTCGCGGCGGCGCGCTCCTTGTCGGGCCAGCGCCTGCCCGCACGGCTGGTGGCGGTGTTCGCCAACGATCACGCCGCCGTCGCCGCGCCGGTGATGCGCGGCGTCCGGCTCCGGCCTGCGGAATGGATCGACCTCATGCCCGCGCTGGGCCCGACGGCGCGCGCGCTGCTGCGCCACCGCGAGGACCTCGACCCGGACGTCAAGCGCGCGCTGGAGGGCTTCGGCGCGTCCGACCTCGTCATCGAAGGCGAGATCGGCCCCGCCGCGCCCGCCGAAACCCCGCGCGAGCCGACGGGATCGCAGATCCGCGAAATGGTCGCGCGCATCGAGGCCTTTCGCCAGAACCGCGAGACGAGGCCCGCGGCCGAGGACGAGGCGGGCGACGGCGACAGCTTCCGGTGGGAATGCGGCGTCGACGGCGTGCTCGCCTGGAGCGAGGGCGCCGAGCCCGCCGGGTTGGTCGGTCACGTGCTGGCGCTCGCCGCGGGCGGCAGCGAGCCAGGCGTGGAGGCCGCAGTCGTCGCCGCGTTCGCCGGACGGCGCGGTTTTCGCGACCTGAAGCTTCGCACCGCCGCCGGCGAGGACTGGCGGATCAGCGGCGTGCCCTTGTTCGAGGGGGCGAGCGGGCGCTTTCTGGGCTTTCGCGGCACCGGACGCCGCCCGGGCGCCCACGAGCGCGAGGCGCCCGCGCCGGGCGGGATGATGGGCACCGCGCTGCCCGCGGTGGCGATGCGCGAGATGGTGCACGAACTGCGCACGCCGCTGAACGCGATCATCGGGTTCGCCGAACTGATCGACGGCCAGTTCCTCGGCCCCGCGGGGCAGCGGCAGCGGGCGCGGGCAGGGGACATCCGCGACCAGGCGCAGCGGCTGGTGCGCGCGCTGGAAGACCTGGACCTGGCCGCCAAGCTGGACGACGGCCGCGCGGAGGTGGGGACCGGTTCGGTCGACATGGTTGCGCTGGTCGTCCGCCTCCACGACGCGTTCGAAACGATGGCGCTGGATCGCGGCGTCACGCTGGCGGTGGAAATCGTCCCCGACCTGCCGCCCGCGGTGATCGATCCCGACGCCGCCGAACGGCTCGTGTCGCGCCTGCTGCACGCCACGGTGGGCGTGGCGGGCACCGGAGAAACCGTGGGCGCGCGCCTGCTGGCGCGCAACCGCGACCCCAATGGCGGCGTCGTTTTGGTGCTCGACCGGCCGCAGGCGATCCGGGGTGAGGGAGCCGAGGCGATGCTGGACCCCGGCTACGCCCCGGCGATCGACATGAGTGGGGCGCCCGCGCTGGGGCTGGGCTTTGCGCTGCGTCTGGTGCGCAATCTCGCCCGCTCGGTCGGCGGCGACCTGGTGATCGAGCCGCACGCGTTCGTGCTGTCGCTGCCCTCCCGCGCCCGCGACGAGGGCGTCGGCGGGCGGCAGGGTTAGTTTACCCCGCCCGCGCCCCGCGCTAGAACGGCGGCGGGGCCTGTAGCTCAATGGTAGAGCCGGCCGCTCATAACGGCTTGGTTGGGGGTTCGAATCCCTCCGGGCCCACCGATCTCGGGTCAAAGTGGTACTTTGACCCGGTTGCAATTGTCAGAGCTTGAGCGCCCCGGCGTAGCCGGTGAGTTCCAGATATCCGCGCCCGCCAGGCGTCGAAACCGCGCCTTCCCAATAGACCGGCATGCCGCCGCCGCGGCCGTCGAGTTCCTGCGCGTCGAACAAGGGTTTCAGCGGCACGCGCCGGACGCCTTCGGGCAAGCGGATGAGGAAGCTCGCCTCCACCGGGTAGGCCGCGCCCGAGGCGGGCGAGCGCCAGCGCCGCCGCGGCACGAAGCGAACGTCTTGCGGCCCCAGCACGACCTGCGTGCCGTTCGGCCGGCGGAACGTGCCGCCCGCGTACACGGCCCGGCCGTCGCCGCCACGCACCTGAAACGCCATCAACGCCCCGCCGTCGTCGAAATTTATGCCCGCCCAGTCCCAGCCGACCGCGCGCGCGTCCAGCAGCGTCGAGGACCATTCGCGGTCGAGCCACGCGCGCCCACGCACCGGCACGCGCTTGCCGCCGCGCACCACCGTTCCGGCGACGGCCAGATGCGGCATCGAAAAATAATAGCTCGCCTGTTCGGGCCGCGGCCCCTTGCGGCTGTACCCGCCCGCGCCGTTGACCATCGCGGGCTGGCGCGGCGCGAACTGGAGGTCCAGCGCGAAGTCCTTCGCCGGCGTCGTCGCGCGGAAGCGGCCGTCGGGCCGGCGGACGAGGCTCCAGTCCAGAAGGGCGACGCGCGCGTCCGCCTGCGCCGCCTCGGCGATGCCAAAACCGGCGCGGGCCGCGCGCTGATCGTGCAGCAGCTTGCCCGTGGCCGGGTCGGACAGCGCCGCATGCGCGAAAAGGATCTGGCGCGGAGCGAACGCGCTGGGGTTGCCCGTGTCGCTGTCCGGCCGCGAGCGGAAAAAGGTGATCTGGAAGCCCAGCGGCTTGCCGTCTGGTGTTTCGAGCCAGCCGGTGAAGTACCACCACTCGGTGCGGAACGCGTCGTGCGACCCGTGATCGCGGGGTAGGCGGATGGGGACGCCCGGCACGACGTCGGGAAAGGCGACACGCCCGGGCGCGACCGGCGCGGCCCAGGCGGTCCCCGCCAGCGCCAGCAGGAGCAGACTCCCTCTCCC